>NZ_SMJX01000352.1 GCF_004348535.1 Actinomadura sp. KC216 | reverse complement strand
CCCGATGTCCAGCCCCGAGCACCGGCCCTGCTGCCAGGCCCCGACCACCGACGACACCCCAAACCGCCCAGAGCTCAAAGAAAGCCCGGAAAGCCCGGAGGGCGCGGAGGCCCCGGTCGTCGTGATCGACCCGGACGGCGCCGACCCGCACGGCGAGATGGCGCGGCTGCGCGCCGCCGGACCGGTCGTGCGGATCGCGCTGCCCGGCCTGCCCGACGACGTGCACGCCTGGACGGTCACCCGCCAGGACCTACTCGGCACCCTCAGCCGCGACCGCTCCATCTCCCGCAACATCAACCGGCACTGGGCCGCCTACCGCGACGGCCGGGTCCCCGACGACTGGCCGCTGGCGGGAATGTTCCTCGGCCTGGACAACATGTTCTTCCTCGACGACCCGCAGCACCGGCGGCTGCGGAACCTGGTCAGCGGCGTGTTCACCGCCCGCCGCGTGCACGACCTGACCGGCGACATCACCCGCATCGTCGGCGAGGCGCTGGACGCGCTGCCCGGCCACCGCGACCAACACGGCGCGGTCGACCTGCGCGCCCACTTCGCCTACACGGTGCCGATGGGCGTGATCTGCCACCTGCTCGGCATCCCCGACCCCGTGCGGCCCCGGTTCCGCGCCATAGTCGACGTTCTACTCCGCAGCGACGACACCAAGACCGCATGGGACGCCGCCGCAGCCGAGACCAGTCGCCTGGAACTGCTCGACGACCTCGTCGAGCTGCGCCGCGCCGCACCCGGCACCGACCTGACCAGCGACCTGATCACCGCCTGGGACACCGGCGCCCGAGACGGTGAGGCAGAGGGCCTGTCGCACCGCCGACTGCTGGACACCCTGTGGATGCTGGTGGTCGCCGGACACGAAACCACCTTCTCCCTGATCACCAACGCGGTCCGCGCCCTGCTCACCCACCCCGACGTCCGCGCCCGCGTCCCCGCCTTCGAGGCCGACGACTGGTCCGCGGTCGTGGAGGAGACCCTGCGGTGGGACGGCGTCATCAACTACCTCGCCGCCGGCTGCACCACCACCCCCCTCACCATCGGCGGCGTCACCATCCCCGTCGGGCAGCTGCTGGTCGGGATGTACGGCGGCGTCGGCCGCGACGCGGGCGTCCACGGCCCCACCGCGCACCTGTTCGACCCCGCCCGCGCCGACCACACCCATCTGGCGTTCGGCGTCGGCGCGCACTACTGCCTCGGCGCCCCGCTCGCCCGCGCCGAAACCCGCATCGCCTTGGGCGAGCTGTTCGCCCGCTACCCCGACCTGCATCTGGCCGCACCGCCTGACCAGCTCGTCCAGGTCCCCTCGCTGTTCACCAACTGCCCGCGCGAACTCCCCGTCGGGTTGGAGCTCCTGCCGTCCCCGGCCGCGTGAGCGTCGTGCACCCGCCGTCCACACCATCCCCGGCCACACCATCTCCGGCGACTCAGAAAGAGCACGCCGCACGAGGCCCACCCCAGCCTCGCCCTACGCCACAGCCCAGCGACACCCCCCGAGCGCCGCCCGGCGGCGCCGCCGCAGGCGACCGCGATCCAAGACCCGCGGAGCCTTGGGCAGCGGCCGTCCCTGCTTCCACAAGCCCACGCTGGGGGACGACCGTGACCATTGCGACCCTAGAAAGCGACACCCTTTGTCTTTGCCGACCAAACCAACCACAGCCGCGCTGACCAGCGTGGCGGTGCTGGGCATCAGCGCCGCCGCGTTCGCGCTGGCCACCGGCACCGGCCCGGTGAGCCGACAGGCCGCGCCAGCGGGCGCGTCCACGCCCGCCGCCGCGGCGAGCATCGCGCGGCAGCTGGCCGCCGGAGTGCTCCCGCTGCGCGGGCCACGGCGCATCACCCACGCCGACCTCAACGCCGCGCGCGCCCTGGCCCCCACCACCGGCTCGCTCACGAACCCGTCCGCGAGCCCGACCACAGGCACGGGTCCGGGAACGGGGAAGGCGCCGCCCACGACGGCCGAGTGCCGAGCCGCCTACGGGGCGCCCTGCTACTCGGTCCGGCAGCTGGCCCGTGCCTACGGAGTGAACGGCGCGCACCGGGCCGGGTGGACCGGCCGCGGCGCGACCGTCGTGTTGCCGATCTGGCACAGCGTGCCGGAGAAGACGCTGCGGCACGACCTCGGCGTGTTCTCGGCGGCCTACGGGCTGCCGAAGGTGGACCTGGAGTACCGCGCCACCGGGCCGATCACGCCGATGCCGCCGCCCGACGCGCCGGATGCTCCCTGGCGGTACGCCATCGCCGAGGAGACCGTGCTGGACGCCAGCATGATCCACGCGATGGCCCCGCACGCCCGCATCGTGGCGATCGCCACCCCCGAGACGCCCACCGACGGCGGCTACGCCGACATCCTGGACGCCGTGCGCGACTACGCCGCCGCCCACCCCGGCGCGATCGTGTCGATGTCGTACGGCACGTACGAGTCCGATCTGCCCACCGCGACGCTCACCCGGCTGAACCAGCAGCTCAGCCAGATCATTAGCGCCCGCAAGCTCACGGTCACGGTGTCCAACGGCGACACCGGCAACACCTCCGGGCAGAGCACCGCGCCCAACGTGCCCTGGCCCGCCAGCTCCCCGGACGTCCTGGCCGTCGGCGGCACCCAAGTCGACCTGGACGACCACGGGCGGCGGCGCTCACCCGACACCGTCTGGGGTGACCCGCACGGGCTGGGAAGGGCCACCGGCGGCGGCCTGTCGAAGGTGTTCACCCGCCCGGCGTTCCAGGACCGCTACGCCCACCTGGTCGGCGGGCACCGCGGCACCAGCGACGTGGCCGCCAACGGCTCGGGCGACAGCCGCATGATCATCTACTCCACCTACAACGTGCTCCAAGGCAAGATCAACCGGGACGGGGGCTGGTGGCCCGCGGCCGGCACCTCGGTGTCGGCGCCACTGTGGGCCGGTGTGCTGGGGCTGGTCCGCCAGGCCGCACGCCAGCCGCTCGGCCGGATCAACCCCGCCCTGTACGGGCTGGTGGCCGCCACCGGCACCCGCACCGGCATCGCCGACGTCACCCAAGGCTCCAACGCCGTCCCCGGAAACCCAGGTTTCCCGGCGGGGCTCAAGTGGGACGTGCCGTCGGGCAACGGAACCATCGGCAACGCCAGATGGCTGGTCCCGGCACTGGCCATCGCCGCGCGGCGCACCAGCACCTGACCGGGCGAGCCGACCCGCGGGCCGCCCGCGGCCTGCGGGTCGGCCCTGCGGCCCCGGTCCCGTGACCGGTGCGCCACCAGAACCGGCCGCGACCCCCCTTTTTTTTGGGCCGCCGTCTGGGCCGTCCCGAGCCGTGTCGGCGCTCCTGACCAGCAATGACGAAAGCCCCATCGAGAAACCGGAGGAATCCCGCCATGGCCAAACCGGTACACGCCGCCGAAAAGGCCCAGTTCGTCGAACTGTTCGCCGCCGGGCACACCATCGCGCAGATCGCCCAAGACCTGGAGCGCTCACCGCAGACCGTCCAGGAGCATCTGGCCGCCGCCGGGAAGATCGACCGCAAGCCGCCCCGGGGCGTCACCGCCGAGCAGATCAAGGCGGTGACGGCCGCCTACGTCAACGACCGGCTGAGCATGCGCAGGTGCGCCGCCGAGTTCGGCATGCCGGTGGGCACCGTGCGTAGAACGCTGCTGTTCGCAGGGGTGCCGCTGACCCCCCCCGTCTCGGCGGCAGGGCACCTGATCACCGGCCACGCCGTGCACCACCACCGATCGCCCGCCATCGATCCACCCGCCGGAGCCGGGCGATCGGTCGGCAGCCGGTCCCCGGGAATCCATCCCGTCCGCGCCGGATGCCGCCCGCCAGGACGGGGCCCGACCGCCCAGCAACGACCTCTTGATCAGCACTTTGGAGAAGCCTTGAGGAATTTCGCCGCCACCGGCAACGGCCCCTATCACCCCCGCGACCAGCACGCGAACCGCCGCCCGTCGCCCGGCACCGGCCGCCCCACTCCCGGCCTGGACGCCTCCCAGAGCCCAGCAGTTGAGCGGCTGCTGACGGCCCCCACCGACGAGCTGGGGTCGTGCACCGGCCTGTTGCCCTGCGACCTGGCCCGGCTCCGCGTCTGGTTGACCGCCCTGGCCGCGGCGATGCGCCGGTACCGGTGCCCGCTGGCCCGCCGGGTGCGCCGCGTGCGCGCCAGGAGATGAGCGTGGACACCGACCTGCCACCACCGCCGAGGTCGGCGCCAGGCGACCCGTTGGCGGTGCTCGACCACCGATGACCCCAGCAGCCCTTCCGCGAGGTCATCGGCCATCGCCAGAGCCCAGCATCTCCCCGTCCACGAACCGGAGTCCTGTCATGCCGAGATCCCGACTAACGCGCAACGAGATCATCAGCGCGCAATGCCAGAACACCATCACCACCTCCGTCGATGGTGATCATTTCGGCGCGTACGAGGTCTTCGCCGCGATGCAGGATCGCCGCGACTTCCCCGAGGTCGGGCCGATCATGGCGGAGTCCCTGATCAAATTCATCCAGCGTCGCTGCCGAGCCCTGGGCGCCGTGACCGGCGACGACGTCCCCGATGTCGCCCGTTTCCTGCCCGACGAGCGCAAGGGCGTCGCCCTCGCCCGCGAGGCGGTGCCCGGCATGACCGCGCAGTCCATGGTGGAGGTCCGCCGGATCCATCGCACCAACGCCCGCTTCGCCCGGGAGCTGGTCGAAACCTACGCCTCGCAGGGCCGGGATAGGGCCCGCGAGCTCTATCAGCAGCGGGCCGCGGTCGAAAACGGTGCCCAGAACCTGCTGATGATGCTGTGGGGCACGGCGATCAACGTGCAACACCAGATGCGAGCGGCCACGCGAGCGGCCAAGGCCTGCGGCCTTGACCGGTGACGGGTCTAGCGGCCGTGCCGCGCCGGCCCGAGCGCCGCGCGCCGCCGAAATCGCCGGTTCCGCTCGCTCGGCGAACCCGCCCGTCCGACTGCTCGACCTGGACCCGCGCGTGCTGAGCCCGGTCAGGCAGCCCGGCCATCAGGGACGCGGCCGGTCCCCGTGACCACCCGTGCCGCCAACCCGTGCCACCGAGCGCAGGGCGGCGGGCACGCCGCCAGCCGCGGCCAACAACTCCGTGTCCGTGAACGTAGCGAAGAGGAATCGACGAGTCCGATGAACATCGCCTCACCCGCCCAGCCACCCGACCAGGTCGCCGGTCCGCGCGAGCTCATCCCGCGGCGGGTGCTGTCCGGCCCCCCTGACCGGCTCAACCCCGCATTGTCGCCGGACGGGCGGCTGCTCGGCTTCGCCGCCCCGCTCCAGGGGGTGATGAACGTATGGATCCAGCCGGTGGACGGCTCGGCCCCGGCCCGCCCCGTCACCCATGACCAGGGACGTGGCATCACCGAATTCACCCTGTGCGCCGATGGACGGCTACTCATCCGCCAGGACACAGACGGCGACGAGAACTGGCGGCTTTCCCTGCTCGACCTGCCGGACCAGTTCGATGAGCAGCCCGACGAGCAGCCCCGGCCCCGGCTGGTCACGCCCGAGCACGGTGACCACGGCCCCGTCCAGGCCAAGGTCGTGGCCTACCACCCGCAATGGCACCCCGATCAGATGCTCATCGCGGCCAACGTCGGGGACCCAGAGCTGCACGACCTCTACCGGCTGGACCTGACCAGTGGCGAGCTGCGCCTGGTCGAGTCCAACCCCGGGCATGACGGGGACCCGCCGTTCACCGAATGGCTGGTCGACACCGATCTGCACGTCCGCGGCGGCATGGCCCCCAACCCCGACGGCAGCTGCACGGTGCACGTCTGCGACGAGCCGGGCGGGCCGTGGCGGCCGCTGCTCCACCTGCCCGTCGACGACGTCTCTCTCGACACGCGCATCGACTTCACCCGCGACGGCACCAGGCTGATCATGGGCACCTCGGTGCAGGCCAAGGCCCTCAGGCTCGCCTACGTTGACGTCTGCGACGGGGCGATCACCACGATCGACGCCGACCCCGACCACGACGTCGTCCAGGCGTGGCTGGACCCGGACCGCGTCGAGCCGGTCGTGGCGGTCTACGCCCCCGACCGCAACCGCTATCAGGTCCTCGACCCGGAGTTCAGCACCGATCTGGACGATTTGACCGCGCTGGATGACGGTGATGTGAGCGTGACCGGGTGGGCCCGCGGTGGGCGGCTGCTGCTCGCCGAGACCACCGCCCCGCACGCCCCCGTCCGCTACTACCTCTACGACCGCGACAGCAGGCAGGCGCAGCTCCTGTTCCACCAGCGCGACGACCTGACCCGGTACGCGCTCGCGCCGATGGAACCGTTCGAGCTGGTCGCCAGAGACGGGCTCGATCTGCGCGGCTACCTGACCCGCCCGCCGGGCGCGCCCGACGGGCCGCTGCCGACGGTGCTGGTGGTGCACGGCGGCCCCTGGGTCCGCGACCGGTGGGAGTTCCACCCCGAGGCGCAATGGCTGGCCAACCGCGGATACGCGGTAATCCAGGTCAACTACCGCGGATCCTCCGGCTACGGCACAGCCCACATGTCCGCCGGGGACCGCCAGTGGGGCCGGGCCATGCAGAACGACCTCCTCGACACCCTCACCCACTTCATCGACGAAGGAGTGGCCGACGCCGGACGGGCCGCGATCTACGGCGGCTCCTACGGCGGATACGCCGCGCTGTGCGGCGCGGTGTTCAACGGGGACGTGTTCAGCTGCGCGGTCGCGGCGTGCGCTCCCACCGACCTGACCACCCTGATCACCTCACTGCCGCCCTACGCCCAGCCGCTGCGCGAACAGCTCTACGCCCGCGTCGGCCACCCCGACCACGACGCCGACCGGCTCCGCAAGGTCTCCCCCGCCGCGAACGCCGACAACATCCGCATCCCGCTGCTGATCGCCCAAGGCAGAAACGACGTGCGCGTGACCGCGGCGCAGCGGGTCGACACGCTGATCGCCGCGCTGAACAGGCACGGAATCCCCTACCGCTACCTGGAGTTCGACGACGAGGGCCACGGACTCGTCCGACCGCAGAACCGCGAGACCTTCTACGCCGCGGTCGAGGAGTTCCTGGCCGAGCACCTCGGCGGAGCCTGCAGCCCGTCCTGACCGAAGCCGGCGCTCCGCGCCGAAATGACGAACGCTGTGCGGCCGGTCATCCCCCCGGAGTGACCGGCCGCACCGCCCAGACCGTACCGGATGCTCTCTGTGAACGATGCCGAACACATGGTGAAGGCGCTCGCTGTGCGGCCGCCCGACGCCACAGCACGCCCGCCTGCCCTCGCGCAGGCACGAACGGCCACGCGTCCGGGACAGTCGCGATGACCGGGCCGGGGCATCACAACGACTTCACCGGGGGCGACGGCGACGTCCACGCCGTCGTGCAGGCCGGCGCGGTCCACGGCGGGGTGCACCTCACCATGCCCGCGCCGCATCCGGCCGCGCTGCCCATCCCGGCTCAGCTGCGCGCGACGCCCGGCTGCTGGTCCGATCGCACCGATGAGCTGGACCTCCTGGACCGGTACGCCCAACCATGCGCCGATGCCGACCATGGCCAGACCCCCAGCACCGGCCACGACGACGCGCCGACCCTGGTGGTGATCACCGGCGCCGGAGGCGTCGGCAAAACCGCGCTGGCGCTGCGGTGGCTGCACCAGCTCCGCCCTCAGTATCGCGACGGGCAGCTGTTCACCGACCTGCGTGGGTTCTCCGGAATCCGCCCGGCCGACCCCGGCGAAGTCCTGGAAAGGTTCCTGCGCGCCCTGGGCATCAGCCCCGACCAGCTCCCCCGCGACGTCCACGAGCAAAGCGCACTGTTTCGATCGGTCACCGCCGAGCGGCGGCTGATCATCCTGCTCGACAACGCCGCATCGGCCGCCCAAGTCCGGCCGCTGCTGCCCGGCGCGGGCCGCTGCCTGGTCGTGGTCACCACCCGCCGGACCCTGCCCGGTCTGCGGGTCGAAGGCGCCCACTACCTGGACCTGCAGCCGCTGGACGAAACCGGTGCCCAGCAATTGCTGGACGCCATGGCCGGCGCCGACCGCGCCGCCGCCGACCCGGACGCCGCCCGCGCCCTGATCGCCCACTGCGGCCGGCTGCCGCTCGCGCTGACCGCCTGCGCGGCGCACCTGGCCACCCACCGCCACACCCCCATCGCCCGGCTCGTCACCCGCCTTAACGACGAACGCACCCGCCTGGCCC
>NZ_SMJX01000351.1 GCF_004348535.1 Actinomadura sp. KC216 | reverse complement strand
GCCCCGGCCCCCGCAGCAACCACCCGACAACCTCAACGCTTGCGATCGCGTCCGAAGGCAGGTTCGAGCTTGCGAGAACCTGATCGCGCAGCGAGCCGCCAGGCGAGACGAAGCGATGCAGCGATCGCGCGCTTTTTTCGACGATGGAGGGCCCCCAGGGCCCGAAGGAGGAGAAAAAAGCAATAAGAAGGTGGGGTTAGCCCCACCTCCGAATGGGCGGCGGACATCATGGTCGCCCCACCCCGTGCCGGGCAGGCTTGGACCGTACGTTGGAACGGGCATGGAGGGACGACGTGGGCGAGCTGAGCAGGGACCGCGGGAGCGGGGCCGCGACCGCCGGGGGTGCGGGCGCCGGTGGCGGCGCGGCGCGGTGGGCGGCGGCGCGGTGGGCCACCGTGATGCAGGCCGGCGGGGACGCGGCGGCGACCGTCGCGAACAGCCCGTGGACGCCGCTCGCCATGCTGAAGTCGTCGCTGACCTGGCGTTCGGCGATCTATCTGGCCGCGAGCTTCGCGTTCGGGCTCGGCTGGTTCATCGCGCTGGTCGTCGGGCTGACCCTTTCCTTCAGCCTGCTGATCATCTGGGTGGGCCTGCCGATGCTGGCGCTGATGATGGTCGCGTGGCGGTTCGGCGCGGTGCTGGAGCGGCAGCTCGTCCGGGCGGCGTTCGGTGTCAGGATCGCGAGCCCGTACCGGCGGCTGCCGGAAGGCCGCAACCCGCTGACGAAGCTGAAGGGCATGGCGGGCGACCCCGCCACCTGGAAGGACCTCGGCTACCTCGCCGTGCTGTTCCCCATCACGCTGGTGGAGTTCGCCGTGTCCGTGACGGTCTGGGCGGCGACGGGCATGCTGCTGTTCATGCCGATCATCCTGGCGGTGGACGGCGACGGCGCCGAGGTCGGCCTCGGGTTCGTCTCGTACTGGGCCGGCAACCCGCTGGAGGCGCTGCCGGTCTCCGTGGCCGGGCTGTTCTTCCTCGTGCTCGCGATGTACGTGACGCGGATCATGGCGATCGGGCACTCGGCGTTCGCCGGGCTGATGCTCGGCCCGAGCCCGTCGCAGAAGGAGAACCTGGAGCTGCGGAAGCGGACCGAGCACCTGCGCGCCAGCCGCGCCCGCGGCGTGGACGCGGCCGAGTTCGAGCGGCGCCGCATCGAGCGCGACCTGCACGACGGCGCCCAGCAGCGGCTCCTCGCCGTGGCCATGGACATCGGACGCGCCCGCGCCAAGCTGGACGACGACCCCGAGGGCGCGCGGGCGCTGATCGAGCAGGCCCACGACGGCACCAAGGAGGCCATCTCCGAGCTGCGCGACCTGGCCCGCGGCATCTACCCGGCGATCCTCACCGACCGCGGCCTGGACCCGGCGCTTTCGGGCCTCGCGGGCCGCGCGCCCGTCCCCGTCGAGGTCGACGTCGACCTGCCGGAGCGCCCGCCGGCGGCGGTCGAGAGCATCGCCTACTTCATCGTCGCGGAGTCGCTGGCGAACATCGCGAAGTACGCCCGTGCGACGCGCGCGTCGGTCCGGGTCGTCCGCGAGGACCGCTGGGTGGTCGTCGAGGTGATCGACAACGGTGTCGGCGGCGCGGTGGCGCGGCCGGAGGGCGGGCTCGCGGGGCTGGCCGACCGGGCCGCGACGATCGACGGGATGCTGATCGTGGACAGCCCGCCCGGCGGCCCCACGATCATCCGCGCCGACCTTCCCTGCCACTGGTGACCTAGGGCGGGGCCCGCGTCCGCGGGCCCCGCCGCACGGCCACGGACGGCCCCGTCCCGGCGCCGCAGGGCGATAATGGACGGATGCGGGTAGTGATCGCCGAGGATTCGGTGCTGTTGCGCGAAGGGCTCGTCCGGCTGCTCGACGACGCCGGGATCGAGACGGTGGCGACGGTCGGGGACGGCCCCGGCCTCCTCGGCATCGTCGAGGAGCACAAGCCGGATCTCGCGATCGTGGACGTGCGGATGCCGCCGTCGTTCACCGACGAGGGGCTCCGCGCGGCGCTGGCCGTCCGGGAGCGCCTGCCGGGCACGCCGATCCTCGTCCTGTCGCAGTACGTGGAGGAGCGGTACGCCACCGACCTCATCGGCGGCGGTGCCGAAGGCGTCGGCTACCTGCTGAAAGAGCGGGTGTCGGACGTCGCGGAGTTCATCGACGCGGTCCGCCGCATCGCCGCCGGCGCGACCGTCATCGACCCGGAGGTGATCGGGCAGCTGCTCGGCCGCCGCCGCTCCGGCGACCCGCTGGAGGCGCTGACCCCGCGGGAGCGCGAGGTGCTGGCGCTGATGGCCCAGGGACGCTCGAACGGCGCCATCGCCCAGGATCTGGTCGTCACCGAGGGCGCCGTCGAGAAGCACATCTCGAACATCTTCATGAAGCTCGACCTGCAGCCCGCGCAGGGCGGGCACCGCCGCGTCATGGCCGTCCTGGCCTACCTGGGCCGCACCGAGGCCTGAGGCCCCGCGCGAACGTCCAAGATCGGGAATGCCCTGTGACGTCGGCACGTTCTCCTATCTGGCACACTTGGGGTGCCAACCGCTGCGGTACCGGTTCACGTTCCCACGATTTCTTGTGGCCCCGTCATGCGGACACGGCCATGCGAGCCCGGAGCGCCCGGCGACCGCCAGAAGCGAGGAGAACCATGAAGCCCGACATTCACCCGAACTACGTCGTCACCACCGTGACGTGCACGTGCGGCAACACCTTCGAGACCCGCAGCACCGCCGAGAACGGCGTGATGCACGCGGACGTCTGCTCGAACTGCCACCCGTTCTACACGGGCAAGCAGAAGATCCTCGACACCGGTGGCCGGGTCGCGCGCTTCGAGCAGCGCTTCGGCAAGAAGAAGGCCGGCAAGTAGGACGAGCGCCGCACATACAGCGACCAATGAAGGCCCGGGGACTCGCCATGGGTCCCCGGGTTTTCTTTACGGGCCAGGACACACATCGTGAATCTCGACGAACTGATCAGCGAATACGCGGGCATCGAGGAACGGCTCGCCGATCCGTCCGTCCATGCCGACCAGGGCCTGGCGCGCAAGCTCGGCAAGCGCTACGCCGAGCTCCGGCCGATCGTCGAGACGCACCGGGAGCTGGCCCTGACCGAGGACGACCTCGCCGCCGCCCGCGAGCTGGCGGGGGAGGACGAGGCGTTCGCCGCCGAGGCCACCGACCTTGAGGGGCGCCGCGAGGAGCTCGAGGAGCGCCTCCGGCGGCTGCTCGTCCCGCGCGACCCGAACGACGACAAGGACGTCATCCTCCAGGTGAAGGCGGGCGAGGGCGGCGAGGAGTCCGCGCTGTTCGCCGGCGACCTGCTGCGCATGTACCTGCGGTACGCCGAGCGCGTCGGCTGGAAGACCGAGGTCATCGACGCGCACCCGTCCGATCTCGGCGGCTACAAGGACGTCACCGTCGCCGTGAAGGCCAAGGGGAACCAGGACGAGGGCGTCTGGACGCGGCTGAAGTACGAGGGCGGCGTCCACCGGGTGCAGCGCGTCCCCGCCACCGAGTCGCAGGGGCGCATCCACACCAGCGCCGTCGGCGTCCTGGTGACCCCCGAAGCCGAGGACGTCGACGTCCAGGTCGACGCGAACGACCTGCGCATCGACGTGTACCGGTCGTCCGGTCCTGGCGGGCAGAGCGTCAACACCACCGACTCCGCGGTCCGCATCACGCACCTGCCGACCGGCGTCGTCGTCTCCTGCCAGAACGAGAAGAGCCAGCTGCAGAACAAGGAGCAGGCGCTGCGGATCCTGCGGTCGCGGCTGCTGGCGATGGCGCAGGAGGAGGCCGACGCGGCCGCCGCGGCGGAGCGCAAGAGCCAGGTCCGGACGGTCGACCGGTCCGAGCGGGTGCGCACCTACAACTATCCGGAGAACCGGATCTCCGACCACCGGGTCGGGTACAAGGCCTACAACCTCGACCAGGTGCTGGACGGCGACCTCCAGGGCGTCACGCAGGCGCTCGTCGACGCGGACATGGAACGCCGGCTGGCCGAAGCCCAAGGATCATGAGCGCGGCGAACCGGGGGGTGTGGGGGGTCGTCCCCCCTCGAAGGGCAAGATCATGAACCTGCTGCTCGACGAGATCGCCAGGGCCACGGCGCGGCTCGCGGACGCGGGCGCCGCCTCGCCGCGCGCCGACGCCGAGGAACTCGCGGCGTCCGTGCACCAGGTGAAGCGCTCGGAGCTGCACTGCGTCCCCGACAGCGCGTTCGACGCCCGGTTCTGGGAGTTCGTCGCGCGGCGCGAGGCGGGGGAGCCGCTGCAGCACATCACGGGCCGGGCGTTCTTCCGCTACCTGGAGCTGAAGGTCGGGCCCGGGGTGTTCGTGCCGCGTCCGGAGACCGAGGTGATGGTCGGGTGGGCGCTGGAGACGCTGCGCGACATGGACGTCCGCGACCCCCTCGTCGTCGATCTCGGCACCGGGTCGGCGGCGATCGCGCTGTCGATCGCGCTGGAGGCGCCGCGCTCGCGCGTCCACGCCGTGGAGAAGGACCCGACGGCGTTCGTGCACGCGACCCGCAACATCGAGGAGCTGGACGAGCGCGGCCGCGTCCGGCTGCACCTGGACGACTTCGCCACCGCGCTGCCCGAGCTGGACGGCACCGTCGACCTGGTCGTGTCGAACCCGCCGTACATCCCGATGAGCGAGTGGGAGTACGTGCCGCCCGACGTCCGCGACCATGATCCCGCCGACGCGCTGTGGGGCGGCGGCGACGACGGCCTCGACGCGATCCGCGTCGTGGAGCGCACCGCCCGCCGCCTTCTGCGGCCCGGCGGCTACGCGGCGGTCGAGCACAGCGACCTGCAGGGCAACGGCGTCTACTGGGTGTTCGCGGAGGAGAACGGATGGCGCGACGTCCGCAACCGACGCGACCTCACGAACCGGGATCGCTTCGTCACGGCACGCCTCGCCTCGGACTAGCGCGCCGGAACCGCCGCTATTCTGGGCGGTGCCATGCCGGACGAGCGCTGCGCAGATGGGAAGACGGGCGACCGTGAGCCGACGTTATGACTGCTCCGATCCGATGGAGCGCACCCGCGGGATCGCCGAGGCCGTGTCGGCCGTGCGGCGCGGCGAGCTGGTCGTCCTGCCGACCGACACCGTGTACGGGGTCGGCGTGGACGCGTTCCTCGCGGACGCGGTGCAGAAGCTGCTGGACGCGAAGGGACGCGGGCGCGACATGCCGCCGCCCGTCCTGGTGGGGTCCGTGCGGGCCGCGACGGCGCTGGTGGACAACCTCGGCACCTACGGGCAGGACCTCGTCGACGAGTTCTGGCCGGGCGCGCTGACGCTGGTGTGCCGCGCCAACCCGAACCTCATGTGGGACCTCGGCGAGACCAAGGGGACCGTCGCGCTGCGGATGCCGATGCACGACCTCGCGGTCGAGCTGCTGAAGGAGACCGGCCCGATGGCCGTGAGCAGCGCGAACCTCAGCGGCCGGCCCGCCGCCCGGGACGTGGAGGAGGCCGAGAAGATGCTCGGCGACGCCGTCTCGGTCTACCTGGACGGCGGGGTGTCCGGGCACGCCGACCCGTCGACGATCGTGGACCTGACCGGGTCGGTGCCGCGGCTGCTGCGCGCGGGCGCCATCCCCGAGGACAAGATCCGCTCGGTGGTCGGCGTCCTGCTCACCGAGGAGGACGAGGCCTACGACGACGCCGGCGAGCCCGCAGACGCCCCGTCCGGGGCGGAGATCGGCAAGCCTTCCCTCACCAAGGGGGACGGCGCGCACACACAGGACGCGCCCGCTGAGCCTTCTTCCGAGGGCACTGAGCGTTCTCCCGAGGGCACTGGGCCCGCCGGTCCCGCCGGAGCGGCGGCGAAGCCGTCCCTCACCAAGGACGACGAGAAATAGCCGCGGGCTAACGCGGCAGGTCGAGCCGTCACGACCCGCTTCCCTTACCTGGCGAGTGCATCGGCCTCGTTACACCCACGGGATGTCGGCAACGGTGCAACCATGCGTGACGTGCGTGGCCGTGTCCGGGGGCCCGCGATCACCGCGGGCGTGCTGCTGCTGACCCTCGTCTTAGCGCTGCCCGCCCCCGCCGCCGGAGCCGACCCGCCACCCGCGGGGGAGCGCATCCCGACCTACGACGTCGTCCTCACCATCGGCGCGGACGGCGTCCTGTACGTCCGGGAGACGATCACCTACGACTTCGACCGGGCCGGCGAGCACGGGATCGTGCGGAACGTCCCGTTCCGGCACGGCGACCGCGTGTACGACGTGCGGGACGTGCGGACCAGCTCGTCCACCGGCGCCCCGTCCCGGGTCCGGACGATGCGGTTCCTGAACGACGTGCGGATCAGCGTCGGGGACCGGGACCGCGAGGTCGGCGGGCGCCAGGCGTACGTGATCGAGTACGCCGTGGCGTGGGCGTTCACCCCCCGCGCCCGCCACGACGAGCTGGTCTGGGACGCGATCGGCACCGGCTGGAACGTGCCGATCGGGAACGCGGCCGTCCGGGTGGAGGCGCCGGTCCCGCTGCGGAACGCCACCTGCCGCGCGGGCGCGCCCGGCGCGACGACCCGGTGCCTGCGCGACCGCGACGGCCCCTACGCGGTGGACTTCATCCAGCGCGGGCTCGCCCCGCACGAGGGCATGACGATCAGGGTCAGGATGCCGAAGCACGCGATCGCGGTCCCGCCGCCGCGGTACGTCCCGCCGCGCTGGACGGGCGGCTGGACGGGCACCGCGCTCCTCGCGTTCTCCCTCGCCGCCGTGGTCCTGCTCGCCGCCCGCCCGGCGCTGCCCGCACGCGCCGGCGCGGGCCTGGCCACCGCCGGGTTCCTGCTGGTCATCGCCGACGCCGGGGACGACATGGCCGCCCATGGGGCCTGGGCGTTCTCGCTCGGCGACCGGACCCTCGCCGGGCTCGCGCTCATGATCACCGGAGCCGGGGTCATGAGCGCCCGCCGGTTCCGGGACGGCCCGTTCGGGCACCGGACGGTCGCCGCGCGGACTACAGTTGGTCGGTCGCGACGTGAACAGATCGTCCGGGCGAGCCGTCTACCAAGGTGACGGCCCGCGCGGACGGGGTACGGAGCGTGCGCGGGCGACCGCGCGGGAGACGCGGGGCCCGCGGGGCTCGCGGGGCGGGATCGGTGAAGGGAGGCGCAGGGCAGTGCGCGAATACCTGCTCAGCATCCTGGTCGCCGCCCTCGTCGCCTACCTGCTGACCCCGCTGGTGCGGAGTTTCGCCGTCTGGTTCGGCGCGCAGGCCGTCCCCCGCGAGCGCGACGTGCACGTCATCCCGACGCCGCGGCTCGGCGGCCTCGCGATGTTCGGCGGGATGGTCGCCGCGCTGGTGGTGGCGACCGGGCTGCCGGAGATGCGCAAGGTCCTCGCGGACGGCGACATCAGCGTCACCAGGGCGCTGCTGCTGTCCGGCGGGCTGCTGGTGCTGATCGGCATCGCCGACGACCGCTGGGAGGTGGACGCCCTCACCAAGTTCGCCGGCCAGGTCGCCGCGGCCGGGATCTTCATCATGCAGGGCATCCAGATCTACGTGATCCCGCTGCCGACGGGCGAGTCGCTGACGCTGCCGCCCGCCTACGGGGTCCCGCTGACCGTCTTCGTCGTCGTCGCGACGATCAACGCGGTGAACTTCATCGACGGCCTGGACGGCCTCGCCGCGGGCGTCGTCGGGATCGCCGCGCTGGCGCTGTTCTCCTACGCCTACCTGCTGTCGCGGACCGAGGGCCTCACCACGCTGTCCGCCGCGACCCTCATCGCCGCGATCCTGTTCGGGATGTGCCTGGGCTTCCTGCCGCACAACTTCAGCCCCGCGAAGATATTCATGGGCGACACCGGCTCGATGCTGATCGGGCTGCTGCTCAGCGCGTCCACGATCATGCTGACCGGCCAGTTCGACCCGGCCGTGCTCGCCAACGGGCTGTTCCCGTTCTTCGTCCCGCTGCTGCTGATCCCGGCGGTGGCGGCGGTCCCGTTCGTCGACATGCTGCTCGCGGTGTGGCGGCGCACCAACCAGGGCCGGTCGCCGTTCGCGCCCGACAAGCAGCACCTGCACCACCGGCTGCTGGAGCTCGGCCACTCCACCCGCCGCGCCGTACTGATCATGTACTTCTGGGTCGGCCTGCTGGCGTCCGGCCTGGTCGGGCTCGCGCTGTTCGACGCCGCCTGGGTGACGCTCGGTGTCACCG
>NZ_SMJX01000350.1 GCF_004348535.1 Actinomadura sp. KC216 | reverse complement strand
CTCCAACGGCAACTTCTACACCCCCACCGTCTTCGGCGGCGTCACCGACGACATGACCATCGCCCGCGAGGAGATCTTCGGCCCCGTCCTGCCCGTCCTCGCCTACGACGACCCCGAAGAGCTCGCCGCCCGCGCCAACGACACCGAGTTCGGCCTGGCCGCGTCCATCTGGACCCGCGACCTCGCCACCGCCCACCGCATGGCCGCCGACATCCGCGCCGGCGCCGTCTTCATCAACATGCTCCCCATCCCCGACGCCGCCGCCCCCTGGGGCGGCTACAAATCCAGCGGCTGGGGCCGCGAAATGGGCCCCTACGCCCTGGACGCCTACACCGAGATCAAGGGCGTCTGGGTCCACCTGGACACCCCCTGACCCACCGTTTCGCGCCCGCCCCCACGAACCGGGTACGCTTTCCCGGCAACCCGGGCGCGTAGCTCAGGGGTAGAGCACTCGCCTTACAAGCGAGTGGCCGCAGGTTCGAAACCTGCCGCGCCCACACAGGTCTAAGCCATGGTCCGGACTCCGGGCCATGGCTTTTGATCTTTCGGGTGCGCGTTCAGGGATGGCTCTGGCATGATCCACAGGACTTGAGAGAGCGTGCCGTCCACGATGCTGAAAGTTGTCTCGCGCCGATCGGTCGGGGGCTGCGTGCGCGGCCGTCATGTGATCTCGACCCCGCGGCTGCTGTTCCGCTCGCCGACGATCATCGACGTCCTGGCGGTCCTGGCGGTGGCCAGCGACGCGGATGCTCAGCGATGGCTCGGGTGGGAACCCGAAAGTGTGGTTCCTGAGCGCCAGCGGGAACGCCTTTTGAACGGGCGCGCCAGACTGAGGCGTCCGTTACTGGGCTGGGGGCCGGTTCGTGCTCCGCTCTGCTTGGTGGCGATCGACCCGCAGAACCGTGCCTACGCTGGGATGGCCACGATCCAGGAGGTCACGCCGGACGCGTGCGAGGTCGGTGGGAGTTTGAGCCCGGACTATCGCGGCTTGGGCTTGGGCGCCGAACTGTTTACAGCCATCTACCAGCTTGCGCACCACCATTTCGGCTATGCCGAGGTCAGGGCCGGTACCGAGCCCACCAACACCGCCTGCATCCGCTCGCTCCAATCGGCCGGGTTCGTCCGCGTGGCGGGCTCGGACACGCATCTCCTGCCGGTCGGACGGACGGTCCCGGCAGCCTGGTTCTCCCGTACCGACCCCGACACTGCGATCTGCCCCGCCGTCCGGCATCGGTGACGTGCCGTCCGTGGCGGGACACGTACTCACAGCGGTGAGCGGGCTGTTGGCTTGGGAGCTACTCGGGCGGGCCGTAGTGGGCGGCTATCTGGTCTGAGGTTGGCCAGCGGGTGTAGGTGGGGGACTGGGGCCAGCCTTCCGGGGAGTCCTGCCATTCTTCTTGGCGGCCGTAGGGGAGTAGGTCTATGAGGGGGAAGGTGTGGGTCAGCTGTTCGGTGCCTCGGCCGTTGGTGTGCCAGGTGCGGTAGACGGTGTCGCCGTCGCGTAGGAAGACGTTGACGGCGAAGCCGCCGCCTGGGGGTGCGTCGACGTCGGTGCCGAACGGGCTGTTCGCGGTGGAGTACCAGGTCATCTTGTTGCCGACGCGCTGTTTGTATTCGAGGGCTTCGTCTATAGGGCCCTGGGTGACTATGACGAATCTGGCGTCGTAGAAGTCCAGGAATTCCAGGCGTGTGAACTGGGAGGTGAACCCTGTGCAGCCTGGGCACTGCCACTTTTCGTTCGGGAACCACATGTGGTTGTAGACGATGAGTTGGGATCTGCCCTCGAAGATGTCGGCGAGGGTGACCGGGCCTTCCTCGCCCTCCAGGGTGTAGTCGGGCATCTCGACCATCGGCATCCGGCGGCGCTGGGCGGCGATCGCGTCGAGTTCGCGGGTCGCGGCCTTCTCGCGGGCGCGTAGTTCGGCCAGGTGGCGCTGCCAGGTCTCGGTGTCGACGATGGGCGGTAGCGCGGTCATGGGTCCTCCTTGGTTCGCGGTCTCTATGTGTGGACCATGGCCGGGCGTCTAACTCATCGGTGGAACCCCTGTCCCCGGGTCCGGGGACAGGGGTTCCGGGGCTCAGCAGAGGCCGTTCGGGCTGGACGTGCCGCAGGTGTTGCCGCGGAAGCGGTTGGTGTTGCTGCCGCTGTTGTTGACCAGGTCGTACGGCTGGTTGCCGCGGAGGTGGTTGGCCTTGATCAGGTTGTGGTGGGCGGGGCGGTTGCGCGGTGGTGTGCCGCGGAAGAGGACGATCCCGCCGGAGTAGGGCAGTTCCCCGCGGTTGCGGTGCACGGTGTTCTTGACGATCTCGTTGTGGTCGCCGCCGAAGAACAGGATTCCGGTGCCGCTGAGCGCCGGGACCGGGCCGTGCGCCTCGCAGAACTTGTTGTTCATCGAGACGCGGTTCTTCCACACCTTCGTGTGGCCCTGTCCCGACGCCTGGCTGTCGTCGACCAGGGCGATTCCGGTGCAGTTGTTCGTGATCGAATTGTGGTGGATCTTGACGTGGCGGGCGTGCCGGACCAGGACACCGAGTGTGTTGCCGGTGGAATGGTTCGAGGCGATCTCGGTGCCGTACGCGTTGGCGATGTCGCCGACGTAGAGTCCGGCGTCGTCGCGGTTGTCGAGGGTCCAGTTCCAGACGAACCGGCCGCGGGTGGACCTGTATTGGGCGATGCCGTACTCGCCGTTCCTCTTGGCGAGGACGGCCTGGACCTTCATGCGGTCGGTGTAGTAGCCGAACACGCCGGTGCCCCTGA
Source organism: Actinomadura sp. KC216 (assembly GCF_004348535.1). GTDB lineage: Bacteria > Actinomycetota > Actinomycetes > Streptosporangiales > Streptosporangiaceae > Spirillospora. Next base: position 5,461 of record NZ_SMJX01000350.1, on the reverse strand, counting down.
AGTCGCGGACGACCAGCTGCTGGATCGTCACCCCCCTGACCGGGCGGTTCGTCCAGCCGACGACGCAGAAGCCCATGCCTGGGACCTTGGCCCGCGCGCAGTGGTCGCGGCCGCCGGGACGGACGATCGTCTTGTTGCCCTCACCCCGGATCGTGAGGCGCTTGCGGACCAGGACGCCGCCGTTGTAGTGGCCGGCCTTGAGCCGGATGGTATCGCCCGGCTTGGCTCGGTTGACGGCCGCCTGGATCGAATGGCCCGGCCGGACGACATGCGTCCGTCCGCCCGCCGCCTGGCCGGCGGGCGCGATGGTGGCGAGCCCGGCCAGCACGACGCCCGTGCCGACCGAGGCCGCGATAATCCGCCTCATCCTTTTCCCCCGTTTCGCTGTGCTTTGCCGCGCCGTGCGGCAAACCAATTCCTCGATCATCTTGAACCGGAAAGATTATTCCGTTGATGTGAGGGGGGTAAAAAGTGAAAGGGGTCTTGGGAAGGTGGATGAATTCGCCGGGCGTCAGCCCCAGTTCTCGGTGGTGTGGCCGGGGAGGAGGTCCAGGGCCACGCGGTCCTCGACGGCGAGGACGGAGATGATCTCCTCGGCCTCGGCCATGGTCACGTGGCGGCCGTGGAAGCGGCGCGCGACCGGGTCCGGGAATTCCAGCCACAGGCGCGGGCCCGCCTCCCACATCACCTGCGCGGCGCCGTCCGAGCGGCCCACGAAGACGGCGAAGTTGTCCGGGTAGGGCGTGAGTTCGAGGAGGACGCCGCGGGCCTCGGCCAGTGTCATCGGCACGGGGGCGTCCGCGTTGCGGCCCTTCGCGTAGTCGCTGTACGTGACGTCGAGGCGGTCGGCGTCCGGGACGGGCGCGGCGGGGCCGTCCGGCCAGGTGGCGAGATGGCCGGCGCGGCGCCGCCGGTAGGTGACGTCGACCTCGATGCGGCGGCGCGGGTCGCCGTCCCAGCCCACGGTCAGGCCGTGGCGGCGGAGGGCCCCGGCGACCTCTTCGCCGATCTCCGGCTGCGTGGACGGCTCGTCGGCGTCCTTGAAGATGCCGTAGGCGAGCATGAGGCCGCCGCCGGAGACCGCGGTCTCCATGTCCTGGCGGTGGCAGAACGTGTAGCCGCGCCGCTGCTCGCCGTCCGGCACCTCGCCGCCGACCTCGGAGATCCCGCAGTTCTGGCAGCAGGAGAAGTCGGCGCGGGCCACGATGCCGGACATGTCGAGGTCGCGGAACGCGCGCAGCAGCCGGTCGGAGTCGGTCACGTCGGGCCAGGTGCGCTGGTCGGCGAGGTAGGCGGCGAACTCCTCGGCGGCGATCTCGCGGGCGAGGGAGGTAACGTCGGGAGTGTCGTCCATGCACTCGGCGGCTCGCTCGACGATGGTGTCGAAGTCGTCTTTGCCGAGGGCGAGCCGGACGCGAATGTGCTCACGGAGCTGTTGCGACATGTCGGCCGATTATGGCGGACATCCGGGTTCGGGACGGCCCGGACGCGGTTTACATGACGTTCACAATCGGGCAACAGGTCCGAAATGCCCGGTTGGCAGGTTGTGACGTGCCGAAACCGCCTGGAAGGGACCGACGTTGAGCTACAAGGCCGAGTACATCTGGATCGACGGCACCGAGCCGACCGCGCGGCTGCGGTCGAAGACGCGGATCCTCGCGGACGGTGCCGACCTGCCCGACTGGGGCTTCGACGGGTCCAGCACCAACCAGGCCCCCGGCGACCACTCCGACTGCGTGCTCAAGCCCGTCTTCTCCTGCCCCGACCCCATCCGCGGCGGCGACAGCAAGCTGGTCCTCTGCGAGGTGTACCTCGTTGACGGGACGCCCCACGAGACCAACACCCGTGCCAAGCTGCGTCCCGTCGCCGAGAAGTACGCCGACCATGACTCCTGGTACGGCATCGAGCAGGAGTACACGTTCTTCAAGGACGGCCGCCCCCTGGGCTTCCCCGAGCGCGGCTACCCCGCCCCGCAGGGCTTCTACTACTGCGGCGTCGGCGCCGACGAGGTGTTCGGACGCGACATCGTCGAGAAGCACATGGACGCCTGCCTTGCGGCGGGGCTGAAGATCTCCGGCATCAACGCGGAGGTCATGCCCGGTCAGTGGGAGTTCCAGATCGGCCCGGCGGGGCCCGTCGAGGTCGGCGACCACATGTGGGTCGCCCGCTGGCTGCTGTACCGCATCGCTGAGGAGTTCGACGTCTCCGCCACCCTCGACCCCAAGCCGGTCGAGGGCGACTGGAACGGCGCGGGCGCGCACACGAACTTCTCGACCAAGGCCATGCGCGAGGGCTACGACGCGATCATCACGGCGTGCGAGGCGCTCGCCGGGAAGGCGCAGGAGCACGTGGCCGGGTACGGCGCCGACATCGAGCGGCGGCTGACCGGCATGCACGAGACGGCCCCGTGGAGCGAGTTCAGCTACGGCGTGTCGGACCGCGGCGCGTCCGTGCGGATCCCGTGGCAGGTCGAGGTCGACAAGAAGGGCTACATCGAGGACCGGCGCCCGAACGCCAACGTCGACCCGTACGTGGTGACCCGCCTGATCACCGGCACCTGCTGCGCGGCGCTGGAGACGGCCGGCCAGGTCTGATCCCGGCCGCCGGGCCGTCCGATCGCGCCGGCTCGTCCGGCCGGCGGGCCTCCGTCCGGCCGCGGGGCGTCTGGTCGTGGGGGAGAGAGGGCCCCGGGGAGCGTCGCTCCCCGGGGTTCTCCCGCTCGGCGACACGGGCTGCTTTGCCGTGGAACGCGGCCAAACATCTGCAAAATGGTGCGCTTGGGGGAGTTCCCCCGTTCGGCACCGGGTACCACCTCTACGTTTCGCACGGGGGAGGGGACATGCCCGATTCGTCATTCGGGCGGTACTCCGGTGGCCTGCACGGCAGGCGCGCCGCCGGCCGCCCTGCGCCACGGCCCTGGGAGCGGTCGTTCCGGTGTCCCACCACGGCGCGGCGGCGCCCGGCGGAGGCTCCGGCGCGACGGTACGAGGACTTCATCGCGCTGCACGAGGAGATCGCCGCGGCGTCGGGGCCGTCGCTGCGGCCGCTCTGGTGGACGGGGATCGCCGCCGCGCTGGGCGGGGGCCTGCTCGCCTTCGCCGCCGTGATCGGGCTGCGCACGATGGTCGGGGTGGAGGTCCCGGTGTACGCGGGCGGGCACGCCGCCCCGACGGCCGCCGCGACCAGCTACGCGCTGTGCGCGATGGCGGGGACGATCCAGGCGACCGCGCTGATGCACCTGCTGGTGGCGTCGGCGGCGCGTCCCGTGCGCGCGTTCGCGTGGATCGGCGCGATCGTGGTCGTGCTGCTGACGATCCTGCCGCTGACGCTGAAGGGGCCGTTCGACGCGGCGCTCGCGACGGCGGGGATCAACCTGCTCGGCGGCACCGCCGTCGTGGTGCTGCTGTCCGCCGTGGTGGCGGGTTCGCAGCCGTTCCCGCAGGACGGGCCGTCCAAGCGCCGCCGCCGCCGACGCTGACCCCCGGGGTGCTCAAGGGCGGACGAACCTGGCCAGCAGGTCGTCCAGGGCGAGCGTCCCGGCGTCCAGGGCCGCGTACATCTCGTTGATCTCGGAGTAGCCGAGCTCGCGGGCCACCGACAGCGAGTCGCCGTGCGCCTCGGCGGCGAGCAGGTCGACGTCCCGGCGGGCCAGCGCCCGGATGAGGCGGCGCCGTCCCGCGTCGGCGGCCTCTTCCGCGCGGCGCAGCGTCAGGCGCTGCTGGATGTGGACGCGGGCGGTGACGGTCACGGCGATGTCCAGCCAGTCCTCGGACGGGGACCCGGCCGGGTCGGTGAGGATCTCCACCACGTTGCCGCTGCGGACCTGCACCGACATCGGCGTGAGGCGCCCGTTCACGACGGCGCCGATGCAGCGGTCGCCGGTGCGCGCGTTCAGCGCGTACGCGAAGTCGAGCGCGGTCGCCCCGGCGGGCAGCGCGACGATGTCGCCGCCGGTGGTGAACGCGGCGACGTTGCCCGCGGCGAGGTCGGTGCGGAGCCGGTCGAGGAACTCGGCGGACGGCGCGTCCGACTGCCAGGCCAGCAGGCGGCTCAGCCACACCAGGTCGCGGCGCCCGGCGACGGCGGTGGACGCGTCGTCGCCCGCGTCGCGGATGTGCGCGACGATGCCGTGCTCGGCGACCGGATGCATCGCCTCCGTCCGGATGATCACCTCGAAGGGGTCGCCGTCCGGGCTGATCACGCGGGTGTGCAGCGACCGGTACATGTTGTCCTTCGGCATCGCGATGAAGTCGCGGACCTGGCCCGCGACCGGGTGCAGCGCGGCGTGCACGGCGCCGAGGGCGATGTAGCAGTCGCGTTCGGCGCCGTCGACCATCAGCAGGAGCCGCGCCGCCTCGCAGGGCCGCAGCCCGGCGAGGTCGCCGCCGAACGACTGGTGCACCGCGTACAGGTGCGACGGCCTGATCTGGACGCGCGCCGCCACCCCGTGCTCGGCCAGCGCCGCGCGGATCAGCCCCATCGCGGGCGCGAACTCCCGGCCGGCGTCCCGCAGCGCCTGCCGGACCGCCTCCCGCGTCGTGGCGTGCTGCTCCGGGAGCCGGGCCGCGAACGCCAGGTCGTCCATCTCCCGCTTGAGGACGTGGATGCCGAGCCGCTCCGCGAACGGGACCAGCAGCTCGTGGGACGCCTTCGCGATGCGGGCCCGCTTGTGCGGCGGCTGGAACCCCAGCGTCCGCAGGTTGTGCAGCCGGTCGGCCAGCTTGATCACCAGGACGCGCAGGTCGGCCGCCGCGGCCAGCACGATCTTGCGGAACGTCTCCGCCTCGGCGCGGTCGCCCCACCGCTCGCCGTCGAGCTTCGTGACGCCGTCCACCAGGACCGCGACCTCCTCGCCGAACTCGGCGCGCAGCTCCCCGAGCGTGTACGGGGTGTCCTCGACGGTGTCGTGCAGCAGGGCGGCGACGAGCGTCGTCGTGTCGAGGCCCATCCCGGCGAGGATCAGCGCGACGGCCAGCGGGTGCGTGATGTACGGGGCGCCGGACTTGCGGAGCTGCCCGCGATGCAGCCGCTCCGCGACCTCGTAGCCGTGCAGGAGCTCCGCCTCGTCGGCACCCGGGTAGGCGGCGCGGTGCGCGGCCAGCAGCGGCGCGAGCGCGGCCCGGACGGGATCGGGCCCGCCGGCCGCGATCCGCCGCCGCGCCGGCAACCGGAACCGCCCCTTCGCCGGATTGAGCGTCGCCATAGCACCCACCTGGCTCGCCTGCCGCTCGCTACGGAATGTGATCGCCATTATGCCCTTCGTTCATCCGGGGAGAGAAGCGCCGCGCGGTTTTCGCCTCCGGGACGCCAAGGGAAGGTCCGGAGTTCTTTGCGCAGCGCTATCGCCGCGCTCTGTGGTGTGTCGCCTAAGTAATCGGGCGCTCGCCTTCCGTAGTGTGACGCAGCGTTGTTGCGAGCCGCAGGGGGACGTCGGGGGGCAGTGCATGGCGGCGGACAGGGG
>NZ_SMJX01000034.1 GCF_004348535.1 Actinomadura sp. KC216 | reverse complement strand
CCCCACAACACGGCCCCGCCCACCCGGACGGTTCAGCCGTTCCGGATGATTTTTAAGCCGTGTCCCGAACCGGCCGCCGGTCAGGAGAGGAGCTTGGCGAGGAACTGGCCGGTGTGGCTCGCCTCGACCGCCGCGACGTCCTCGGGGGTGCCGGTGGCGACGACGGTGCCACCGCGGGAGCCGCCCTCGGGGCCCATGTCGATGATCCAGTCGGCGGTCTTGATGACGTCCAGGTTGTGCTCGATGACGATCACCGTGTTGCCCTTGTCGACCAGGCCGTTCAGGACGCCGAGGAGCCGGCGGATGTCCTCGAAGTGCAGGCCGGTGGTCGGCTCGTCCAGCACGTAGATCGTCCGGCCGGTGGAGCGCTTCTGCAGCTCCGACGCCAGCTTGACGCGCTGCGCCTCGCCGCCCGACAGGGTCGGCGCGGGCTGGCCGAGCCGGACGTACCCGAGCCCGACGTCGTTCAGCGTCTTCAGATGCCGGTGGATCGCCGTGACGGGCTCGAAGAACTGCGCGGCCTGCTCGATCGGCATGTCGAGCACCTCGGAGATCGTCTTGCCCTTGTAGTGGACCTCCAGGGTCTCCCGGTTGTAGCGGGCGCCGTGGCAGACCTCGCAGGGGACGTAGACGTCCGGCAGGAAGTTCATCTCGATCTTGATGGTGCCGTCGCCGGAGCAGTTCTCGCAGCGCCCGCCCTTGACGTTGAAGGAGAACCGGCCCGGCTGGTAGCCGCGCACCTTCGCCTCGGTGGTCTGCGCGAACAGCTTGCGGATGTGGTCGAACACGCCGGTGTAGGTCGCCGGGTTGGAGCGCGGGGTGCGCCCGATCGGCGACTGGTCGACGTGGACGACCTTGTCGAGCTGGTCGACGCCGTTGACGCGCTTGTGCTTGCCGGGGACGGTCTTCGCACCGTTCAGCTTCTTGGCGAGCGCGTTGTAGAGGATGTCGTTGACCAGCGTCGACTTGCCGGAGCCCGACACGCCGGTCACGGCGGTGAGGACGCCGAGCGGGAACGACACGTCGACGTCGCGGAGGTTGTTCTGCTGGGCGCCCTTGACGGTGACCTCGCGGCCCCGGGTCCGCGGGCGGCGGATCTCCGGGACGGCGATCTCGCGGCGCCCGTCCAGGTACGCGCCGGTCAGCGAGCGCTCGGACTTCTTCAGCTCGTCCAGCGTGCCGGACACGACGATCTCGCCGCCGTGCTCGCCGGCGCGCGGGCCGATGTCGACGATCCAGTCGGCGGCGGCGATGGTGTCCTCGTCGTGCTCGACCACGATCAGCGTGTTGCCCATGTCGCGGAGCCGGATCAGCGTCTCCAGCAGCCGGTGGTTGTCGCGCTGGTGCAGGCCGATGGACGGCTCGTCGAGCACGTACAGGACGCCGACCAGCCCGGAGCCGATCTGCGTCGCCAGCCGGATGCGCTGCGCCTCGCCGCCCGCGAGCGTCGCGGACGCACGGTCGAGGGTGAGGTAGTCGAGGCCGACGTCGAGCAGGAACCCCAGCCGCGCGTTGATCTCCTTGAGGACGCGTTCGGCGATGTGCGTCTCGCGCTCGTTCAGCTCCAGCGCGAGGAGGAACTTCGCGGCCTCGCCGATCGGCATCGCGGCGACCTCGGCGATCGACATCCCGCCCATGGTGACGGCGAGCACGACCGGCTTGAGCCTGGCGCCCTCGCACGTCGGGCACGGGATCTCGCGCATGTAGCCCTCGAGCTTCTCCCGGCTGGAGTCGCTCTCGGACTCGGCGTGGCGCCGGTGGATGTACGGGATCACGCCCTCGTAGGAGGTGTAGTAGGACCTCGTCCGGCCGTAGCGGTTCTTGTAGCGGACGTGGACCTGCGTCTCGTGCCCGTCCAGGATCGCCTTGCGCGCCTTGGCGGGCAGCCGGTCCCACGGCGTGTTGAGGTCGAAGCCCATGGCGTCGCCGAGCGCGGACAGCAGCCGCAGGAAGTAGTCGCTGACGTGCCCGTTCGACCACGGCTGGATGGCGCCCTCGCCGAGGGTGAGCTCCTCGTCCGGGACGACGAGCTCGGGGTCGACCTCCATGCGGGTGCCGAGCCCGGTGCAGTCGGGGCAGGCGCCGTAGGGCGAGTTGAACGAGAACGACCGCGGCTCCAGCTCCTCGAACGACAGGTCGTCGTAGGGGCAGTAGAGGTGCTCGGAGTACATGCGGGTGCGGTGCTCGTCGCCTTCGGGCAGGTCGACGAAGTCGAGGACGATCGTGCCGCCCGCGAGGCCCAGCGCGGTCTCCACCGAGTCGGCGAGCCGCTGCCGGGCGGAGTCCTTCACGGAGAGCCGGTCGACGACGATGGAGATGTCGTGCTTCTCCTGCTTCTTCAGCTTGGGCGGCTCGTCCAGGCGGATCATCTCGCCGTCGACCAGGGCGCGCGAGTAGCCCTTGGACTGCAGCTCGCGGAACAGCTCCAGGTATTCGCCCTTGCGCCCGCGGATCACGGGCGCGAGCACCTGGAAGCGGGTGCCGGGCTCCAGCTCCAGCACCCGGTCGACGATCTGCTGCGGCGCCTGCCGGCTGATCGGGCGGCCGCACTCGGGGCAGTGCGGGTGGCCGATCCGCGCGTAGAGCAGCCGCAGGTAGTCGTACACCTCGGTGATCGTGCCGACCGTGGACCGGGGGTTCTTGCTGGTCGACTTCTGGTCGATCGACACCGCCGGGGACAGGCCCTCGATGAAGTCGACGTCGGGCTTGTCCATCTGCCCGAGGAACTGGCGGGCGTAGGCCGACAGCGACTCCACGTACCGGCGCTGGCCCTCCGCGAAGATCGTGTCGAACGCCAGGCTCGACTTCCCGGAACCCGACAGACCGGTGAACACGATCAGGGAGTCCCGCGGGAGGTCGAGCGAGACGTCCTTCAGGTTGTGCTCGCGTGCTCCACGCACGATGAGTCGGTCATGCACGGCGTTCTTCCGGTTCCTCTTCTGGGCGCGGCGATGGGGAGAGACACGTCGGTCTCAAGGCTAGCCAGGGGGTGCGACAGAATCCCCCGAGGCCATAACAGCGGCGGTCGCCGCCGCATTTCACGATGCTCCCCGCCCGTCCGGGCGGCACTCTCGCACCGTACACGTGTTCGAACACCACCCGCCACCGGAACGCCCCCGCGTGCCCTGCCGGTGTGAGCTACTCGTCGTCGAGGGCGTAGGCGAGGTAGCGGTCGGCGGAGCGCCGGACGGCCTGCTTGCCGTCCGTGTAGACGATCTTCCTCCACCAGGCGCCGTAGACGCGGTCGAAGTCGTAGGGCTCCAGCAGGCGCAGGGCGCGGCGGACGGTCCGGGGACGCTCCGGGATGAGGTTCGGGTAGCTGTACATGAAGCTGACCCAGTCGCGGTCGTTGACGACCTGGAGGATGTCGCCGGAGAACACCGCGCGGGCGTCGCGCCAGTGCAGGACCTGGCCGCCGTCGAAGTGGACGCCCGCGTTGACGAGGGTAAGGCCGTCGGCCAGTTCGTGGGTGTCGCCCGTCCAGTACACGACGGCGTCGTCGGGGCGCGCCACCCAGCGGCGGTCGGCCTCGTGGATGTAGACGGGCGCGTCGAACGCGTGCGCCCACTCGATCATGCTGCCGTAGAAGTGCGGATGGCTGATCGCGATGGCGGAGACGCCGCCCAGCTCCTCGACCTGGCGCACCAGGTCGTCGTCGATATAGGTGATCATGTCCCAGAGGACGTTCCCGGACGGCGCGCGCACCAGCAGGGCCCGCTGGCCGATGGCGGTGGGCGGCTCGCAGCCGATCCCGACGACGCCCGGCCCCTCCTCGGCGACCTCGCCGCGGTGGTCGGCGCGCAGCTCGTCCAGGGTCGTCCAGCGCTGGCCGTCCCAGCCGACGTACTGGCGCTCGTCCTCGCAGATCGGGCAGTCGGGGCGGGGCCCGGCGTACTGGACACCGCAGGTCAGGCAGATCGGATGCTCCATGATCGCCATTGTGTGACACGGCGCGGACGCGTGCGACAGGATGGAGGCTCTTTTCCGGGCGAGGGAGGGTCTCATGGCTTGGCCGGCATGGCGCGAGGTCATCGACGAGCTGGGTCCGGGCGTGGAGCGGATCGTCGGGACGCTGTCGAAACTCGGCGACCGGGATCTGCGCGCCCCGTCCGCGCTGCCGGGGTGGAGCCGCGGCCATGTGGCGACCCATATCGCCCGCAACGCCGATTCGCTGTGGAACCTCCTCGAATGGGCGCGGACGGGCGTGGAGATCCCGCAGTACCCGAGCCTGGACGCCCGCAACGCCGACCTGGAGGCGGGCGCGGGACGCGGGCGCGACGAGCTGATCGAGGACGTCCGCGCGACGCAGGCCCGGTTCACCGAGCAGGCCAGGGCGATGCCCGAGGACGCGTGGAACGTGCCGGTGAAGGCGATGCAGGGCTGGCCGCATCCCGCCTGGTACGTGCTGTATCGGCGCTGGCACGAGGTGGAGGCGCACCACGTCGACCTCGCCGCCGGGTACGGGCCCGCCGACTGGCCCGAGCCCTACGTCCGGTGGGCGCTCGGCAGGACGCTCACGGACATGACCGCGCTCTCCGAGAAGCTCCGCGGGGAGCTCGCCGGGCTCCGGATCACCGCGACCGACTCCGGCGAGTCCGCCGACCTGGGCTGGGCGCCCGGCGGGCCGGAGGCGTCCGGGTCGGGGCGGGCGCTGCTCGGCTGGCTGAGCGGCCGCTCCGACGGCGCCGGGGTGAGCCTCCGCCCGGACGGGCCGCTGCCGGTCCCGCCCCCGTGGCCACACGAGACCACGGGCTTCTAGAGGTCGGTCGAGCGGAGCTCGTCCATTGAATGGCGGTGGGCGGGGGCTGGCGGACGGTTAGTCGGTGTCGTGGCCCGCGAGGCGGTGCAGCGCGTCGACGGAGCGGACGACGATCGAGTTGCGGGCCACGGTCAGCCCGCCGCGGACGGGTTCGGCGGCGAGGATCTGCGCGACCTTCCGGCGGCCCATGCCGGCCCAGCGGCCGAGGTCCTGCTGGGAGACGGGCACCCTGACCTGGACGCCGCCCTCGTCCAGCACGGCGTCCTGCTCCAGGGGAACGCCGTCGGGGACGGCCGCGCCGTCCGGGCGGTCCTCCTTGACCGGGGAGCCGAAGCGCGACACCAGGCGCAGCAGCCGGGTCGCGAGGCGCCGCTCGGGGTCGTCGGGGAAGTGCGCGACGCGCATGTCGTTGGAGTCGCGCAGCCGCTCGGACAGGACGGCGGCGACCGCCCACACCGAGCCGGGATGCGCGTCCAGGACGGCCCGGAACCGCGCGGCGGGCAGCACGAGCGCCTCCACGCGGGTCACCGCCTCGACGTTGGCGTGCCGGACGCCGCCGTCCACGGCCTCCATCTCCCCGACCAGGTCGCCGGGGCCGAGGACGTCCAGGATGGCCATGTCTCCGTCGCGGTCCACCCACACCTTCACGGCGCCGGCGCGCAGCACGAAGACCTGGGACGCGCGGGTGTGCTCGCGCATGAGGAACGCGCCCGGCCTGATCACCACCGGGGCACCGGCCCGCAGCAGCGCCTCCCGGGCGCGCGCGGGCAGCACGTCCCAGAACCGGGTGGTCTCCATCTCGCCTCCTCCGCCGAACCCGGGCCGGGACAGGCCCCCAGCGGTCCGTCACGGTCCAGTGAACGCGGCGCTGCGCCGATGGACTAGGTCTTATGTCACATGTCGTAGGGCTTATGTCACACGTCTTGGCGTGCTGGTGTCACACATCGAGCGACCGGTCCGATTCGAGCCAGCTGTCGAGGGCGCGGACGCGGCGGACGCAGTCGTCGGCCGCGGCCCGGTCGCCGAGCGCGAGATGGGAGTCGCGCAGCAGTTCCAGCGCGCGGCGCAGGCCCCGCTGGTCGTCCATGTCGCGGCGGATGACGATCTCGGCGTTGACGTGCTCGACGGCGCGGGCGTGCTTGCCGAGCAGCTGCGACGCGCGCGCCATGGTGTGCAGCGCGTACGCCTGCTCGCGGGTGTCGCCCAGCTCGGTCGCCAGGTCCAGGGCGAGCCGTCCGGTCTCCAGGGCCTCGTCGGCGTGGCCGAGGTCGAGGTGGATCACCGCGAGGTGGACGAGTGCGGTGCCCTCGGAGTGCCGGTCGCCGACCTCGCGCAGGTAGCGCAGTGCCTCCAGTTCCCGCTCCAGGGCCTCTTCGGGGCGTCCGGCGCGGCGGAGCACGGCGGCGAGGGTGTCCTTGCCGACGCCGAGGCCGTACCAGTCGCCGCCGTCCTCGCGGATCTTCAGCGCCTGCCGTGCGGCGCGCTCGGCGTCCTCGGGCAGGCCGAGGTGGGAGTAGGTGCGGGCCAGGCTGCCGAGCGTCCCGGCGAGCCCGCCCTGCGCGCCGAGCTGGTGCCACAGGTCCAGGGCCTCCAGCCCCAGCACGAACGCTTCTTGGTGGCGGCTGAGGCGCCGCATGACGACCGACAGGTGCTCCAGGTCGTGGGCCTCGCCGTGCTGGTCGCCGATCTCGCGGCGGATCTCCACGGCGCGCAGCAGGTGCTCGCGCGCCTCCCGGTACCGGCCGAGCCGCCAGTGGACGATCCCGATCTGCGCCAGCGCCTCCGCCTCGCCGTGCCGGTCGCTGGTGTCGCGGTGCAGGCGCAGCGCCTGCCCGCAGTAGGTGAACGCCTCGGCGAACCTGGTGGCGTCGCACATGAGCATGCCGAGCGTGGTCAGCGTGCGGGCCTCGCCGTGGCGTGCGCCCAAGGCGCGGTAGGTGCGCAGGGCCTGCTCGGCGTCCTGCTGGGCCATGTCGCGCAGGCCGAGCGCGGCGTTCATGCGCGCCAGTTCCGTGAGCGCCTGCGCGGCGCCGTGCATGTCGGCGAGTTCCTGCCGGATGTAGAGGGCCTCCAGCGCGTGCGACACCGCCTCGTGGACGTTCCCCTGCCGCCGGTGGACCTGCGCGACGGTGAGGAGCGTCTCCGCCACACCGGGCTGGTCGTCGACACGGCGCCGCACGCTCAGCGCCTTGGCGGCGTGGTAGAGAGCCTTCTCGTAGTCACCGAGGCCCAGGTAGGCGCGGGCGAGCGTGTCGTGGGCCTTGGCGACTCCCCTGTCCCCCTGGTCCCCTCCCTCGTCGCGCAGTTGCTCGTGGATGCTCAGGGACCGTTGCGCGTGGTCGATCGCCGTGAGGTAGCGGCCCAGCGCCACGTGCACGTCGGCGAGGGTCGCGAAGGTGACCGCCTCCCCGTACCGGTCGGGCGGGTCGACGGCCCGGAACCCGCGCCGCGCGTCCTCCCCGTACCCGATGGCCTGGACGGACCCGCCCAGCTCGAAATGCGCCATCGCCAGGTTGTGCAGCATGACGGCCGCCGCCGCCCAGTCCTCCTCGGTGCGGGCCGCGTGCAGGCCCGCCTGGTGGACGGCGATGTTGTCCTCGCTGTAGCGCCGGAACTCCTGGAAGTCGAACAGGGCGTCGGCCAGCTCCCAGCACGTGCGGTGCAGGCCGAGCCGCGCGGCCTGGTGCACGGCGGCGACGAGGTTGCGCCGCTCGGACTCGAACCAGGCGAGCCCGGCCACGCGCTCGGCGGGCGTGGACGGGCGGCTGCGCGCCTCCCTCCGGTGCACCGCCGGGCGGGGCCGCGTCGCCAGCGCCGCCCCCGCCCCGCGCGCCTCGGCGAGGTATCCGGCCAGCAGCCGCCGCTGCGCCGCCATCAGCTCCCCGTCGGAGTCCTCCCGCAGGCCGCGCTCGCGGGCGAACTCGCGCAGCAGGTCGTGCATCCGGTACCGGCCCGGCCGCACGTCCTGGACGAGATACGCCTGCCGCAGCCCCTCCAGGCATTCACGGGCCTCGTCCACCGTCCGGTCCTGCAAGGCGGCGAGCGCGGCGGGGGTGAAGTCGGGGCCGGTGATCAAGCCGATCCTGCGGAACGCCTCCCGCTGGTCACCGCGCAGGCTCCGGTAGGCGACGTCGAACGTCGGGCTCAGCACGGCCTGCAACCCGGGCCCGGACGCGCCGTGCGAGGCGCCCTCGCTCAGCCCGGCGGCGGTCAGGCCGGGCGCGTCCTGCACGTCCCGCTCGGCCAGCTGCCGGACGGTCGCCGCGATGGACTCGCCGGGGTTCTCGGCCAGCCGCCCCGCCATGACGCCGAGCGCGAGCGGCAGGTGGCCGCATTCTCGGGCGAGGCGCACGACGGCCTTGTGCTCGTCCCGGACGCGGGCGTCCCCCGGCCCGAGCACGTTGGAGATCAGGTCGACGGCCTCCTGCGTCGCCATCTCCCCCAGCTCCAGCGTCCGGATGTCGGCGCCTTCGAGCAGGTCGGGCAGCCGCCGCCGGCTCGTCACGACGACCAGCCCGGACGTCGCCGCGGCCAGCAGCGGCCGGATCTGCTCGGGCCGGGACGCGTTGTCGAGGATCAGCAGCATCCGCCGGTCGGCCAGCAGCGAGCGGCACTGCGCCGCGAGCTCGGCCTCCGTCCGCGGAAGCTGGTCGCCGGGCACGCCCGCCGCGCGCAGTACCTGCCCCATCGCCTCGGCGGGGGTGACGGGGCTGCGCCGCGTACCGCGCAGGTCGGCGAACAGGACGCCGTCGGGGAACCGGTCGACGACCCGGTGCGCCCAGTGCAGCGCCAGCGTCGTCTTGCCGACCCCCGCCATCCCCTGCACGATCACGGCGCGCGGCCACTCGGACTGGCCCACCAGCAGGTCCAGCTTCCCGAGGCTGATCGCGCGGCCCGCGAAGTAAGGGTTGTCGGGGGGCAGCAGGACCTCCGGCGTCCCGCCGCCCGCCAGGCGCACCGGCTCGCGCGCCGCGATCCCGGCGGTGGCCCCGGGCTCCTCCGGCTCCTCGGGCTCGCGCGCGGGCTCGTGCTCGGCGGCGGGCCACTCGTCCCCCCAGGGGCTCGCGGCACGGCGCAGCCGCTCGGTGTCGAGGACGGTCAGCGGCCGCGGCCTGCGGTCGAGGATGCCCCTGGAGCGCCACAGCCGGAACCATCGCACCAGCGTCTCGCGCGAGATCCCCGCCCAGTTCGCCAGCTCCGCCTGGCTGAGCTTCAGCGGGATCCGGGTGCCCTGCCCGGAGGTGGGCTCGCCGAACCGGTGCGCCAGCTCCAGCAGGTGGTAGGCGAGCCGCTGCGGATGGTCGGCGGCCCGGACCGCGTGCCGCCGCCCGCCGAAGGTGACGCTCTCGGAGATCGCGTGCATCATCGCCTCGGCGACCTGCGGGCTCGCGGCCAGCAGGCTGCGGAACTTGCGGCGGTCGACGCGCAGCGCCGCGACGTGGTCGAGCGCGGCGACCGTGCCGCGCTGCGGGTGCCCCCACGGGCCGAGAACGCCGACCAGATCCCCGGCCCCGAACAGGTCGATGATCGACTCGTCGCCGTCGCTGGAGTCGACGAACTCCTTGGCGACGGCGTTGCTGGCGGCGCGCGGCGACGCCTTGAACACCACGTACACGGCGGGCGCGACCGAGCCCTGGTGGCACAGCATGCCGCCGGGCGGGATGTCGGTGCGGCGGCCCATGGCGCGCAGGGCCTGCCGGTCGGTCGGGGCCAGCCGCTCCCAGAAGCTGCCCGGCCGGACGTCCAGGCTGAACCGCGGAGCGGGGGGCATCCCCTCGGCGGGAACGTCGTCGGTCACCCGGTCACCCTCCCGTCATCGCCGCCGCCATCGTCCAGAACAGGAACAGCACCGAGGTCGCCGCCGCCCACGCGACGGCCTGCCAGGACAGCTCGCCGCAGCGGTGCGCCGCCGACAGCAGCCGCCGCAGCTCCGCGTCGCGGACCCGGGCGTCGAGCGCGGCCGCCGACCCGAACGGCGTCCACGGTACGCCGGGGTCGACCGGGGCGCCGGTGCGGCCGCGGACCGCGGCGAGCACGGACAGCAGCGTCCGCCGCGACCGGATCGCGTACGAGGCCGAGACCGCGAACGCCGCGGCCATCACCGGGAGCAGCGCGAGCGCCGCGGGACCCGGCGGGCCGGCCGCCAGCCGGGACGCGGTCCCCGCCAGCACCAGGGCGAGGAACACCGCCGCGATGGCGGAGTCCCGGCCGCAGAGCCGGACCAGCGTACAGGCGTGCCCGAGGAGGTCCTCGGGCGTCTCCTTGTCCGGTCCGGGACGGAATGCGGTAACCAACCTTCACCGTCCTCACCAGTGGACACGATCTTCCACTGACCATCATGCGGCGGCAAGACGGTACCGTCCGTCCGTGAACGCACGGTTCGGCTGCGTCTGGTGACTCATTTTCCTCCCGACCGACGGCCGGCGGCCGATGATGGAAGATGGTCACGCATCCACCCACGGGAAGGACCCCCATGAGCTACACCGGGAACGTCGACGTCGGCGGCCGTCCCGACGTGCGGGAGCTGCCCGGGCTGACGGTCACGAAGGTGGCGGTCGGCCCGTACGACAACAACGCCTACATCCTGCGCTGCACCGCCACCGGCGAGCAGCTGCTGATCGACGCGGCGAACGAGGCGTCCCGCCTGCTGGAGCTGATCGGCGACGGTCCCCTCGCGCGGATCGTCACCACCCACCGCCACGAGGACCACTGGGTGGCGCTAAGCGAGGTGGTGCGCGCCACGAGCGCGCCCGTCGTCGCCCATCCCCGCGACGCCGAGGCGCTGCCGGAGCCCGTCACCGAGCCCGTCGAGCAGGGCGACACGGTCGCCGTCGGCCGCGCCACCCTCGACGTCATCCACCTGCGCGGCCACACGCCCGGCTCGATCGCGCTGCTGTACGACGCGGGCGGCGAGCTGGCCGACCGCCCGCACCTGTTCACCGGCGACAGTTTGTTCCCCGGCGGCGTCGGCAACACCTGGGGCGACCCGACGCGCTTCAAGCAGCTTCTCTCCGACGTCGAGGAGCGCGTCTTCGACCGGCTCCCGGACGCCACCTGGTTCTATCCCGGCCACGGCAAGGACTCGACGCTCGGCCGCGAGCGCCCCTCGCTCCCCGAATGGCGCTCCCGCGGGTGGTGATCCGGCGGCCCGACGACCGGGACGGCACGTCCCGGACGGAACAAGCGCTCGTGAGCATTCGTTGCTTCAACCACACTCCGGGCCGACACAGGAGACGACCATCCACGAACTCCAAGCGGTGGACCCGGGACCCGTCCTGTGCTATCCGGCGGGCTCCCTGGTGCTCGTCGCCGGCCTTCCGGGCGCCGGCAAGACGACCCTGCTCGACCGCCTCTACGGCCTGCGCGGCGACGAGACGGCCCCCGTCCCCGCGGGCGACGTCCGCGTGATCGACTCCCGCCAGGCGCGCAACTGGTGGGCGCGGATCCTGCGCCCCGTGCCCGCCCGGCTGCGGACGCCGCTGATCCACGCCACCCACGTGTGGCGGATCGCCCGCGCGATCCTCGCGGGCCACGGCGTCGTCGCGCACACGCGCGGCACCTGGCCGCACATCCTGCACCTGTTCGCCTGGATGGCCCGCCGCCGCGGCCACCGGCTGCACCTCATCCTCCTCGACGTCGACCCCCGCACGGCCCGCGCCGGCCAGGTCGCCCGCGGCCGCGTCGTCACCGCCGCCACGTTCGCCCGCCACTGCCGCCGCTGGTACCCCCTGGTCGACCGCGCCCGCAGCGGCGCCCCGCTCCCGCCCGCGACGGGCGTCACCATCCTCGACCGCGACACCGCCGACCGCCTCAAGACCATCCACTTCACCTGACCCGCCGTCAGACGACCTTGATCACCCCGTCCTCCCACTCGATCACCAACGAGACCCGCGCTCCCGGGGGCCACTGACCGCTCTATCCTCCGGTCCCGGCGTCGTCACCTCGGGGAGGGGCTGAACAGGCCGTCACGGTAGGTTGACCGGTCGGTCAGTCAGGGAACGATCCATTCCGAACGGGAAACCGACCCGACCCCCGCGGAGGTGGCCGAATGCAGAAGTTCGCCTGGCAGGACGGGGTGGCCTTCCTGGCCGGCCTCGTCGCGCTCCTGGCCCCGGAACTGTGGGGCGACAACGCAGGTCAGCAGCCGCTCATGGTGCTCGGCGCGCTGCTCGCCATGGCCGGCCTCTACGCGCTGCTCGGCAGCGCGGGCCCCACGGCCTGGACGGCGACCGCGTTCGCCCTGCTGATCTTCGTCTCGCCCTGGGCGTTCGGGTTCGACGGCTCCGACGCCGCCGCGTGGACGGCATGGATCGCGGGCGGTGTCGCTACTATCGTCGGCGTGTGGGGAGCCACCCAGGCGCGCGGCGGCGAGGCCGCGGCCTGATCGAGACTCCGGGACCGCTCGGGCGTGCGGGGGGACGGTGCCGATGAGCGAGCGGGCGGCCGATTCCCGCACCCGCATCCTGGACGCCGCCGAGGCGCTGTTCGCCGACCGCGGCTACGAGGCCAGTTCCACCGCGCGGATCGCCGGGCACGCGAACGTCCCGAAGGGCCTGGTGTTCCACTACTTCCCGCAGAAGATCGACGTCCTGGTGGCGCTGGTCGACGAGCGGACGTTCGTCGAGGAGCTGCCGGACGGCCCGGAGGCCGCGGTCGAGGCCGTCCCCGGTGACCCGGCGGGCACGCTGTCGCGGCTGGCGCGGCGCCTGCCCCTGCACGCCTCCCCCGCGATGCGCCGCATCCTGTTCCGGGAGGCCGACACGCACAAGTCCGTCCGGGAGCGGCTCGGGCGGCTGAACTCCGAGGTGTTCCTGCGGGCGCGCCGCGCGCTGGAGCTGGCCCACCCCGGCGCCCGCGGCGACCAGGCCCGGCTGGAGGCCGCCGCCGCGACGTTCACCGCCGTCCTGATCTACCAGGAGAACCTCGCCGGGCTCACCGGCCAGCACATCGACCCCGACGCCGTCGCCGAGCTGATCGCCCGCGCCCTCGGCGCCTAGCCCGCTAGGTGCGGATCGGGTCGAGGAGGCGGTGCGGGGAGCGCAGGATCACGCTGACCGGGTCGGTGCGGCGCCGCACGCCGGGACCGGCGTGGACTTCCAGGTCTTCCGGCGGGACGTGGCGCTCGCAGGACAAGCACGTGCCGTCCGGGCCGATGCGGGTGCCGCAGGGGATGTGGACGAAGAAGCGGGTCGGCTCGGACGACAGGTGGTTCTCGGCCCAGCGGGCGAGCGAGTGGACGACGGGCCACAGGTCACGGCCCATCTCCGTCAGGACGTAGTCGTGGCCTTCCTTGGCGAGCAGGCCCGTCTCGACGAGTGACTGCAGCCGTGCGGACAGCACGGCGCGCGGGACGTCCAGGTGGACGTGGAAGTCGTTGAACCGGCGCACGCCGTAGAAGGCGTCCCGGACGATCAGCAGCGTCCAGCGCTCGCCGACGACCTCAAGGGCGCGGGCGAGGGAGCAGTCCTGCGCCGCGTAGTCCTTGCCGAGTGCCATGCGCACCACACTACCGCCCCGGCGGTTCATTGACCGAACCGAATCGTGCTACCGTCGCCCAGGTCGGTTCAATCACTGAACTCACGGGGTGGGGATGACGACTCTGACGACGCAGCGGCCGGCGAACCGCGTGCCCGGCTCCACCTCCGCGCTGGCCGTGCCCGCCGCCGCGACGCTGCTGGCGCTGATGAACTACACCGCGCCGATGGCGGTCCTGGCCGACACGGCGCGCGGCCTCCACGCGGGCGCGACCGCCCAGATATGGCTGATGAGCTCGATCAGCCTCGGGCTCGCGGTGGCGCTGCTGGCGGTGGGCAGCCTGGCCGACGACCACGGCCGCAAGCGGGTGTTCCTGATCGGCGCCGGGGTGCTCGCGGCGTCCAGCGTCGCCTGCGCGGTCGCGCCGGACGCGGGCGTCTTCGTCGCCGGGCGGATCGTCCAGGGCGCGGCGAGCGCGGCGCTGCTGGCGACCGGGCTCGGGATCGTCGCCGCGTCGTTCGAACCGGGCCCGCGCCGCGCGCACGCCACCGGGATCTGGGGCGCGATGCTCGGCCTCGGCATCGCGCTCGGCCCGATCGCCTCCGCCGGGCTGGCCGAGTTGGGCGGCTGGCGGCTGTGGTACTGGACGGCGGCGCTCGCGTCGGTGCTGCTCGGCGCGTGGGCGCTCGTCCTGGACGAGTCGCGCGCCGCACGCCCGCGCGGCCTGGACCTGCCCGGCCTGGCCACGATGAGCCTGGGCGTGGGCGCCCTCGTCGCGGCGATCACGTGGGGGCGGACGGGCTGGACGCGCCCGGCCGTCCTGGCGCTGTTCGCGGCGGCGGCCGTGCTGCTCGCGGCGTTCGTCGCGATCGAGGCGCGGCGGCGGGAGCCGATGCTCGACCTGGGGCTGTTCCGGTGCCCCGCGTTCCTGCTGTCGACCGTGGGGGCGCTCGTCACCGGGCTCGCCGTGATCGGGGTCATGAGCCATCTGGCGACGATCATGGCGCTGGTGCTGGGCCTGTCCACGGTCGCGGCGGCGCTGGTCCTCGCGATCTGGTCCGGGCTGTCGTTCGCGGCGGCGCTGCAGGCCCGGCGGCTCCCCGCCCGATTGCCCGCCGGGCGGCTGCTCGGCGCCGGGCTCGCGCTCAGCGCGGTGGGAGAACTCGCGATGCTGGGGCTGGTCCCGGACGGCCACTGGTGGCGGCTCGTCCCCGGCCTGGCCGTGGCCGGGATCGGCAGCGGACTCGCCAACGCGATGCTCGCCCGGCTCGCCGTGGAGAGCGTCCCTGCCGGCCGCGCGAGCATGGGGTCCGGGGCCAACAACACCGCCCGCTACGTCGGCGCGTCGGTGGGCGTGGCGATCGTCGGGGCCATCGCGACGGGATCGGGGACCGGGGCGTCCGACCTGGCCCACGGGACGAACGTCGCGCTGCTCGTGTCCGCCGCCGGCGCGCTCGCGGGCGCGGTCCTCGCGGTGGCGATCAGGCGAGTTCCTCGATGAACGCGGCGAGCTGGACGAGGTTGCGGCACTCGTACATCGGGACGAGCTCGCCGTAGCTGGAGGCCGCCGAGTCGCCCGTGTCCCATTGGCTGCGGGGTTCGGGGTTGAGCCAGTAGGCGTGCCGGGCGCGGCGGACCATGGAGCGCAGGACCGGCAGCGCCAGGTCGCCGTAGTTGGAGCGGGCGTCGCCGAGGATCAGCAGGGACGTCTTTGGCGTGATCGCGTCGCGGTACTTCTCGTCGAACACCTTGATGGCGTGGCCGTAGTTGGAGCGGCCGGTGATCCAGACGAGGTCGGCCTCGGCGGCGAGGCGGGTCATGGCGTCCGCGACGTCCGTGCCCGGCGCGAAGAACCGGGTGATCTCGTCGGTGGCGTCGATGAACGCGAACGCGCGGACCTTGCTGAACTGCTCCCGCAGCGCGAACGTCAGCAGCAGCGTGAAGTGCGCGAACGCCGACACCGAGTCGCTGGCGTCGCACAGCACCACCAGCTCGGGCCGGTGCGGGCGGCGCGGCCGGTGGTGCGTGGTGAGCGGCACTCCCCCGCTGGCCAGGGACGCGCGGACCGTCCGGCGGAAGTCGAGGCGCCCGCGCCTGCCGTGCCGCTGCTTCTGGACGAGCCGCGACGCGAGCCTGCGCGCCAGCGGATGCACCTCGCGGCGCAGCGCGGCCAGCTCGTCGCGGCGGGCGGCGGCGAAGTCGAGCCGTTCCAGCGGCGGCCGGACGGCGAGCCGCGCGGTGCGCTCGACGCCGGTGTCCTCGGCGATGCGGCGCCGCGCCTCGCCCGCGACGAGACCCTCGAACCGGGCGATGCGGTCGCGGAACGTCCGGCGGGCGACCCGCTCGGCCATGCCGCCCCGCTCCTGCCCGGCGAGGACGGCGTCGAGCAGCCGCGCCATGAGCGTCTCGGGCGACAGGGCGCGCAGCACGCCGGACGAGAACCACGACTCCTGGCCGGGTGTCCGGCCGTACTCGGCGACCGCCTGGCGGGCGAACCGCCGGAGCCCGGCGTCGTCGCCGGAGAGGAGGAGGTCGGCGAGCTGGTCGCGGCGGGCCTGCACCAGCGGGTCGAGCGGCGGCGGGACGGGGCGTCCGGCGCCGTCGAGCGTCCGGGGCGGGCGGTCCGGGTCCGGCGCTCCCCCGGCGCCGTCGCCGACCGCGGCGGGGAACCACAGGTCGAACAGCGCGTCGAACGCCGGGCGGTGCTGCGGCCGCTTCACGACCGTCGCGGCGTAGGCGGCGCGCAGCGACTCCCGGTCGAGCAGATCGACCGCCTGCATGGCGCGGACGGCGTCCAGCCCCTCGGCGACCGACACCGGCAGCCCGGCCCGCCGCAGCTCCGCGACGAACCCCGTGTGCCGGTCGAGTAGGGAGCCCATCAGGTCAGGCCCAGTTCCTTGGCCGCGCGCTCCTGGTCGGAGACGTGCTTGAGGACGACGCCGAGCGTCCGGGCGACGGCGGACTCGTCCAGGTCGTCCAGGCCGAGCGCGAGCAGGGTGCGTGCCCAGTCGACGGTCTCGGCGATCGACGGCGCCTTCTTGATCTCCAGGTCGCGCAGCGTCCCGACGGTGCGGACGAGCCGCTCGGCCAGCTCCGCCTCGATCCCCGGCACCTGCGCGAGGACGATGTCGCGCTCCCGGTCCGGCGCCGGGTAGTTCAGGTGCAGGTACAGGCAGCGGCGCTTGAGCGCCTCCGACAGCTCCCGCGCCGCGTTCGAGGTGATCACCACGTAGGGGCGGCGGACGGCGCCGACCGTCCCGAGCTCGGGGATCGTGATCTGGTAGTCCGACAGGACCTCCAGCAGCATGCCCTCCACCTCGATGTCGGCCTTGTCCGCCTCGTCGATCAGCAGGACGGTCGGGCCGGTGCGGCGGATGGCGGCCAGCAGCGGCCGCTCCAGCAGGAACTCCTCGGAGAAGATGTCGTCGTGGGTCTCCTGCCAGGCCCGGTCGGCGGGCGCGGCCTGGATCGCCAGGAGCTGCTTCTTGTAGTTGAACTCGTAGAGGGCGCGGGCCTCGTCCAGCCCCTCGTAGCACTGGAGCCGGATCAGTTCCGCGCCGGTCGCCGCCGCGACGGCCTTGGCCAGCTCGGTCTTGCCGACCCCGGCGGGCCCCTCGACGAGCAGCGGCTTGCCGAGCGCCTGCGCGAGGTACACGGTCGTGGCGATCGACTCGTCCGCGAGGTAGCGGACCTCCGCCAGCCTGCGGGCCGCGTCGGCGGGCGAGGCGAACGTTCCGTCGGTCATCCCTTGCCCTTTCTTGCTACCTGGGAGGTACGGGCGATTTGTACTGCGGGGTGAGGCCGGCACGGGCCCGCCCTTGCTATAACCGAAGCATGACGAGCCCACGGCTGCCCCGCGAGGATCTGACGGCAGCGATGGCCGCCCGGCGCGAGTTGGGCCCCGACTACGACGACGCCTTCATCGAGACGATCGTGGACCGGATCCAGGAGACCCTGGACGCGCGCTCGGCCGCCCCCGAGCCCCAGGCCCGGTTCCGTCCGGCGCCGGACGGGACGCGCCCCGATCACGATCACAGCCTGGCTCTCGCGGTGGTGTCGCTGCTGGCCGCGATCCCGTTGAGCGCGATCGGGGTCGTCAACGCCGACCTCCCGGGCCTGTTCTTCGTCCTGGCCGCGATCGTCCTGGTCAACGTCACCTACAACTTCCGGCCCCGCCGCTGACGGCTCATCGGCCTGGCTCGGGGTCTCTGGGGAGGCCGAGGAGGCGCTCGCCGATGATGTTGAGCTGGACCTCGGTGGTGCCGCCGTAGATCGTCATCGCTCGGGAGAACAGCATGGCGCGGGCCATGATGCCGCTCTCCGCCAGGGGGACCTCGGTGGCGGCGGCGGTGCCCTGGGCGGCCCAGCAGTGGTCGGCGACGTCCTGGTTGAACTGGACGCCCAGGAGCTTGCGGACGCTGGCCTCCGCGCCCGGTTCCACGCCGTTCAGCTGCTTGAGGGTGGTGCGCAGGCCGAGCAGGTCGATCGACTGGCCCTGCGCGACGAGCGCGCCGGCGTCCGGGGCGGTGACCGCGTCGACGTCCCGGCGGCCGAGGAACGCCAGGAGCTCGGGGACGCCCATGCCGAGGCCGCCGCCGGTCGACAGCGACACGCGCTCGTTGGACAGCGTGTTCCGCGCGACCTGCCAGCCCTGGTTCACCTCGCCGACGACGCGGTCGTCGGGGACGAACACGCCGTCGAGGAACACCTCGTTGAAGAGGGCGTCGCCGGTCAGCTCGCGCAGCGGCCGGACGTCCACGCCCTCGGACCGCATGTCGACGAGGAAGTAGGTGATGCCGTCGTGCTTGGGAGCGCCGGGGTCGGTGCGGGCGACGCAGAAGCCCCATTCGGCGTGCTGGGCGAGGGACGTCCATATCTTCTGGCCGGTGAGCCGCCAGCCGCCCTCGACGCGCTCGGCCCTCATCGACAGGGACGCCAGGTCGGAGCCGGCGCCGGGCTCGGAGAACAGCTGGCACCACGTGATCCGGCCCTGGAGGGTCGGGCGGAGGAAGCGCTCCTTCTGCTCGTCCGTCCCGTACCGGACGATGGACGGGACCAGCCACGCGCCGATCCCGATGTTCGGGCCCTTGACCTTCGCGGCCTTCAGCTCCTGCTGGATGAGGATCTGCTCGACCGGCCGGGCGGCGCGGCCCCACGGCTCCGGGAGGTGGGGAGCGGTCCAGCCCTCGTCGCCGAGTCTCCGGTGCAGTTCGTCCTGGTCGGTGATGGCGGCCAGGTCGGCGATCTCGGCGCGGATGCGCTCGCGGAGCGGCTGGGCGTCCTCGTCCAGTTCGAGGACCACCTCGCGGCGGCCGCCGTCCAGCGCCAGCGCCGCGACCCTGGCGGCCCATTCCTTGGACGGTCCGAGCAGCGCCCGCAGCGTGGACGCGCGGCGCAGGTAGATGTGGGCGTCGTGTTCCCAGGTGAAGCCGATGCCGCCGAGGATCTGGATGGCGTCGCGGGCCGTCCGGACGCCCGCGTCGGGGGCGATGACGGCGGCGACCGCGGCGGCGAACCCCGCGTCGGGGGCGTCCTCGTCCAGGGCGCGGGCGGCGTCCCAGGCGGCGGCGCGGGCCTGCTCCAGCGCGATCAGGCTGCGGGCGGCCTTGTGCTTGACGCCCTGGAACTGCCCGATCGGGCGGCCGAACTGCCGGCGGACCTTCGCGTACTCGGCGGCGGTGGCCACCAGCCATGCGGAGAGGCCCGCGGCCTCGGCGCCGAACAGCGCGGCGGCGAGGTCCCGCACGCGGGCCGTGGTGACGCCGTCCAGGACGCGGTCGGGGGCGACCGCGAGGCCGTTGACCTCGACGGCGGCGACGCGGCGGGTCCGGTCGAGGCTGGCGACGGGCGTGACCGCGGCGTCGGCGGCGTCGACCGCCACCCAGCGGTCGCCCTCCACCGGGAGGACCAGGACGTCGGCGAGCCCCGCGCCCAGGACCGTTCCGAACGTCCCGGACACGAGGAGCGCGTCGCCGTCGCGGCGGGCGGTCAGGGCGCCGTCCAGCGCGACGGCGCCGGTCCGTGACCCGTCGGCGAGGGCGGGCAGCAGTTCGGCGCGCGCCTTCGGGTTGCCGGACGTGCCGATCACCGCGCTCGCCAGGACGGTCGGCAGGAACGGGCCGGGTGCGGCGGCGCGGCCCAGTTCCTCCACGACGATCGCCAGTTCCAGGAGGCCGTAGCCCTGGCCGCCGTGCTCCTCGGCCAGGTGCAGGCCGAGGAGGCCCTGGTCGGCCAGGGACCGCCAGAACCCGGGCCTGGCCTCCTCGCCGGCGTCGAGCGCGGCCCGGACCGCCGCCGCCGGAACGTTGCGCTCGGCGAAGCCGCGCACCGAATCGGCGAGCGCCTCGTGCTCCTCGGTCAGCCCGATGCCCATGCCTCGAACCCTCTCTCGCACCACTGTTGATTCTTATTCTAGAACAGGGTTCGGTCGAGGGGGAGGGAAGGCTCAGGCGTCGCGTGTCGCGGAGGCGTCCGGTTCGTCCGCGGCGATCGGTGCCTTGTCCGAAGGCTTGCGGCCCGCGGCGAGGCTGGCGACCGTGGTGGCGGCGAGCGTCCCGGCGATCACGGCGAGGGACAGCCAGATCGGGATCTCCGGCGCCCAGGACACGCCGTACTCGTGCATCGCGTGGAAGATCAGCTTCACGCCGATGAAGCCGAGGATGAACGCCAGCCCGTGCCCGAGGTAGACGAGCCGGTCGGTGAGCCCGCCGAGCAGGAAGTACAGCTGCACGAGCCCCATCAGCGCGAACGCGTTGGCGGTGAACACCAGGTACGGCTCGGTCGTGAGGCCGAAGATCGCGGGGATGGAGTCGACGGCGAACATCACGTCGGTGGAGCCGATCGCGATCATGACGACGGCCATCGGGGTCATGTACCGGCGGCCGTCCCGGCGGGTGACGAACCGGGAGCCGTCGTAGTCGTCGGACGTCGGGATGACCCGCTTCGCCCAGCGCAGCAGGAAGTTCTCCTTGACCTCTTCCTCGTCGCCGCCGCGGACCATCCCGATCGCCGTCCAGAGCAGGAACGCGCCGAAGATGAAGAAGACCCAGGTGAACGTGGAGATCGCCGCGGCGCCGACGGCGATGAAGAGGCCGCGGAGCACGAGCGCGATCACGATGCCCGCCATCAGCACGGTGTGCTGGGCGTGCTTCGGCACCGCGAACCGGGCGAGGATCACCATGAACACGAACAGGTTGTCGACGCTGAGGCTCTTCTCGGTGACGAACCCGCCGAAGTACTCCGCCGCGTACTGCCCGCCGGAGGACACCCAGACGCCGACGCCGAACATGACGGCGAGGCCGATGTAGATCGCCGACCAGAACGCGGCGCGCCGGGTCGTGAACTCGCGCGTGTCGTTGCGGTGGATCAGGAAGAGGTCGGCGGCGATGACGGCAAGGATCCCCGCGATCGTGAGACCCCACACCAACGGCGAGACGGACAAGGACGAACACCTCCAGCGGACATGAACGAGCGCTGGAGGTCTCTCCCGCCCCGGAACGACACGACGTCCGCGGGGCCCCGGCCCCGGGCCGGTATGGACCGACCGTATTGACGGGAACCGTGCGCGGGGATACTCCCCTCCACTGCCCCCTATAACGTGATCTTCTCGGCCTGAGTTCCCGTTGTGGCGGATTCGTCAGATTCGGATGTCCGCAAGCTCCAGGTAGAGGGCGGCGAGCTGGTCGACGGCGTCGTCCTCGCCGGGCAGCAGGGCCGAGCGCTGCGCGGCGGCGGAGGCGAGCCGGGCGGCGAGGGACGGGTCGTCCAGGACGCGGCTCACCGCGCGTTCCAGCGCGTCCGCGTCGCCCGGCGGGACGAGCAGCGCCGCCTCGCTCTCGGGGCCGTGCAGCAGCGGGCCGCCGTTCGCGGGACGCTCGCCCGCGCCGACCATGCCGGGGATGCCGCCGACCCGGGTCGCGACGAGGGGCCGTCCCGCCCGCAGGATCTCCTGGACGACCAGCGGCTGCCCCTCCCACACGCTCGGGACGACCGCGATGTCGGCCGCGGCGAGCAGGCCGGGGACGTCCGGACGGCGGCCGAGCAGCCGGACGGGCAGGTCCTCGGCCTCGATCCGGGCGCGCAGCTCGCCCTCCAGCGGGCCGTCCCCGGCGATCGCGACGAGCGGTGGCGGGGTGCGGCCGGCCCAGGCGCGCGAGGCGTCCAGCAGGGTCGGCAGGCCCTTCTGCTCGGCGAGCCGGCCGACCGTGACGATCAGGGGCCGCTCCCCCACGCCGAGCTCCGCGCGCAGGTCGGCGCGGACGGCCGGGCCGGGCGGTGCCTGCGGCGGGGGCGCGGGGACGATCGCGTGCCCCACCGACCGGGCGCCGAGCGTCCGCATCCGCTCCTCCAGATCGGGCGACACCCCGAGGACGCGGGTCGCGCCGCGCGCCACGATGCGTTCGAGCGTCCCGTGGATGGCGGCCGTCCGCCCGCCGGTGATGACGGCGTTGTGCAGCGTCACGACCAGCGGCGGGCCGCCGCGGGAAACGCGCAGCGGGCCGGGCGCGATCCGCGCGCGCGCCGTCACCGCGAGGGCACCGGCGCGCAGGCCGTGCGCGTGGACGACGTCCGCGCCGCCCAGCAGCGTCCGCAGCCGCCGCGCGGCCTTGACGTCGCTCAGCGGGCGCGGCCGGTCCGCGATGTCGATCTCGGTGAAGCGGACGCCGCCGCCCGCGAACCCGAACAGCTCCTCGGCCGAGGCGGGCCCGCACACCAGCACGCGGGCGCCGCGCCCGGCGAGGCGCCGGGCGGTGGACCGCACGTGCTTCCCGACGCCGCCCGCGACCGTCCCGAGGACGATCGCGACACGCAGCCCGTCCAGCTTCCCTGTGTCCGACGCGACCGTGTCAGGCATGGCGGGTGATCCTCCGGCTCAGGACGGCCCGCAGGTCACGGCCGTCGATCACGAATGCGACGATCAGGAAGACGGCTCCGGCGGCGAGCATACCGGTCCCGGCGTTGCGGAGCTCGCCGCCCGCGCCGGTGCCGCCCGTGCCGAGGAGCGCGGCGAGCGCGTATCCGGCCGCGCCGCCCGCGGCGCCGCCCGCCAGCCCGGCGGCCAGCGCGCGCGGTATCCCCGCGACGGACGCGGCGCCCCGGGCGCGCAGGAGCGTTCCGAGCAGCAGCGCGCCCGCGACGGTCATCCCGGCGGCGTTGCCGATGCCGAGGGCCGCCACCACCCACTGCCGGTCCACCGACAGGACGAGCGCGACGTCCGCGACCATGACCACCAGCCAGCCCGTGACGACCGCCGCCGCGCCCATCCGCCCCCGGTGGCAGGCGAACAGGACGCGCCCGAGATGCGCGACGAGGCCGTAGCCGAGCAGTCCGGGCGCGAACGCGAGGACGGCGCGGGACAGCACGTCCTGCTGGTCGGGGTGGCCGGGGTTGAACACCGCGCCGATCGGCACGGCGACGGCGGCCAGCGCCGCGGCGCCCGCGCACGACACCAGGATCACCGCGCGGGTCGTGGACGCGGTGACCTGGTCGAACCGGTCCTGCTCGCCCGCGCTCATCCGCGCCGACAGCATCGGGAACGCGCTGGTCGCGATCGGCACGGCGAGGATCGCCCACGGCAGCAGGTAGATCGCCCACGCGTACTGGTAGTTGGCGAGCGCGCCGCCCGTCCCCTCGTAACTGAGCCGGACGACGAGCAGCGCCGACAGCTGCTGCGCCGCGACGGTCGCGAGCCCGGCGAGCGCGAGCCGCCGCACGCGGCGCGCGACGCCGTCCGGGAACCGGAGCGTCGGGCGCAGGCGGAGCTTCAGCCGCCACGCCGCGATCCCGGCGGTGGCGGCCATCGCGACACCGCCGAGCGCCGTGCCGACCGCCAGGGTCAGCTCGGCGTCGAGGGGCAGGCCCGCCAGGTCGTTCTCGTGGCCGCGGCCGAGCGGCGCGTACGCGACGTACGCGGCGATCACCACGAGGCTCGACATCAGCGGCGCCAGCGCGGGCGCGACGAACCGGCGGTGCGACTGCAGCAGCCCGTACAGGACGACCGCCAGCCCGTACATCACCATCTGCGCGGACATGATCGCGAGCATGGTGGAGCCGACGTCGACGATCTGGTTCCGCGAGCAGCCCGTCAGGTCGGCGCCGACCAGCAGCTCCATGATCGGGCGGGAGCCGAGCGCCATCAGCGCCGACAGGGGCACCGTCAGCACGACGATCCAGGTCAGCAGCGCCGACCCGATCCGGCGGACCTGCTCGCGGTCGCCGCGCTCGGCCGGGCCCGCGAGGACCGGCACGACCATGCTGGCGAGCGCGCCGCCCGCGACGATCTCGTAGACGATGCTGGGGAACTGCGTCGAGGTGAAGTACGCCTGGCTGAGGCACGATGTCGTGACCGTCTGCGAGAAGGCGTAGGTGCGCCCGAACCCGGCGAGCCGCGCCAGGACGGTGATGACCGCGATGACCACGGCCGCGCCGGCGAGGCCGCCGGTCAGGCGGCGCAGCACAGGGGACACGGTCGTCGGCGGCTCACTCGTCGGGGTCGGGGGGCGGCGCGGCTAGGCCGGGTCGGGGGCGACGCCGTCGCCCGCCGGGCGGAACGCGTCGTCCGGCTTCTCCGCCTCGCCGGCGGGGGCCGGGACGTGCGCCGCGGCGGCGGGACGGCGGCCGAGCATGTCGATGCGGTTCAGCACCGGGTTGCCCGCGATGACCTTGGTGAAGCTGACGAACTCGCTGGCCGCGTTCAGCCCGGCGAGCCCGGCGAGGACGGCGAGGCGGGGCCCGCGGCCGAGCCGGGTCGCGGACAGGCCGAGCAGCGCGCCGAGCGCGTTCGCGCCGGTGTCGCCCAGCATCGCGCGCTCGCCGAGGTCCTCGGGCAGCAGCGCGGCGGCGGCGCCGAGCGGCGCGGCCACCACCGCCGATCCCGACGTGGTCAGCGCCAGCGGCGCGCCGGTGATCAGGCCGACCTTGACGGCCCGCCCGGGACGCAGGTCGAACAGGTTCATCAGGTTCGCGGCCCCGGCGATGATCGCGCCGTTGAGGAGGGCGTCGAACGCGCGTCCCGTCCGGGACGGGGCCAGCGACCCGGCGATCGCGGCGGCGGCGAGACCGGTCGCGCCGATGCCGAGGATCTTGACCGCGCCGCTGGTGACCTCGCCGCGCGCGAGCGCGGCGAGATGGCCCTTGAAGCCGCGGGACGAGGACGACCCCGCGATGTCGTCGTACCCGCCGAGCAGCGCGGACCCGGTGCCCGCGAGCAGCGCGGCGGCGCGCATCCGGCCCTCGACGCCCGGCGCGAGGAGCCCGGCCGCGGCGGCGCCCGCGACGACGGCGGGCCCCTCCAGCAGCGTGACCGGCTCGCCGCGGTGGTTGGTGCGGCCCCACACCTCCTCGCCCGGGAGCCCGTTCAGCCCGGGCGGGCGCCGGGTCAGCGCGACGTAGGCGGCGCGCGCGGCGGCGGCGCCGAGGCCCGCCCCGGCCAGCAGCCGCGCCGTCCGAGCCATGCCGGAGGTGCTGCTTCGCTTCATCAGGTCACCCGTTCTTCCCCGCCGGCGCGGGCGACGGCAGGTAGCCGCCGGCGCCGGCGCCCGTGCCGTACTGCCCGGACTTGCCGCTCATCTCGTTCTGCAGCGCCAGGATCGTCACGACCTGCCCGGAGGCGGTGTCCACCACGTCGACGGTGGAGACCG
The DNA here is from genome assembly GCF_004348535.1 of Actinomadura sp. KC216. GTDB lineage: Bacteria > Actinomycetota > Actinomycetes > Streptosporangiales > Streptosporangiaceae > Spirillospora. Next base: position 18,299 of record NZ_SMJX01000034.1, on the reverse strand, counting down.
CGTCCCCGGCGTCGGAGTCGCGCAGCGCCGCGATCAGCCCGCCCTCCTGCGCGGAGGTCGGCGGGCCACCGACGACGGTACCGCGCCCGGCGCCGTCGAGTGCGGCGGCCAGCGAGATCAGCGCCTTGTTGTCGTCGCCGCCGCCGTCGTAGGCGTAGGGGGTGGCGGGCCCGACCATGACGGCGAGCGTCGCGTGCTGCCCTGGCTTGCCGCTCTCGGTGATGTAGCCGGCCTCCTTGAAGGCGTTCAGGACGGCGCCGCCGGAGGCGTCCTCCCGGCCGGACTTGGCGGGGTCCTTGGTGACGAGCGCGCCCGCCAGCACCATGCCCGCCTTCTCGTAGGCGGTCGCGTTGCCGGGGAACTCGACGCCGTCGGGCTTCAGCTGCGTGGACAGCTCCTCCACGGTGGTGCGCTGGTCGTCGTCCAGAAACTTCTTCTGGACGGTGACGCGCCCGGTGACGGCGGCGCCCGCGGTCTTGGCGAGCTCCCCGACCCGCTCGATGCTGTCGTCGCCCGCGCCGGGCGTCTCGACCAGCACCAGCGACTGGCCCTTGAGCCGTTCGGCGACGATCTGCGGCGCCAGGCCCTGGGCGAACTTCTCCTGCCCGTTCACCTGGTCCTGCAGGTGGCGCTGCTGGTTGCGGGCCTGCTGGGCGGTCTTGGCCGCCGCGTTGGCCTGCTGGCGCAGCGTCTCGCTGACCGAGTCAGACAGCGTGGTGGAGCCGAGCACGATGCCGAGCGCCAGCGCGAGGAAGATCGCGACGATGGAGACGAGGTGGTAGCGGAAATCGATCACGTGAAGAGTCCGGTCAGCCAGAAGACGAAGGCGTGCCAGCGGTCGGCGAGCAGGGGACTGATGACGTCCCCCGCCGGGGACATGGCGACGGCGGTGACGATGGCGATGAACGCGCCGAGGACGAGGAACAGCAGCGACCAGGTGGAGATCCGGCTGCGGTAGAGCCGGCTGACGCCCTTGGCGTCCACCAGCTTGCTGCCGACCCGCAGGCGGGTGAGGAACGTGCTGGCCATGCCGGCGCGGCCCTTGTCGAGGAACTCGACCATGTTGGCGTGCGTGCCGACCGCGACGATCAGCGTGGCGCCCTTGTCGTCGGCGAGCAGCATCGCGATGTCCTCGCTGGTGGCTGTGGCGGGGAACGTCACCGCCTCCTGGCCGAGCTCGTGGACGCGCTTCAGCCCGGGCGCCCGGCCGTCCCGGTAGGCGTGCACGACGATCTCGGCGCCGCAGGTCAGCGCGTCGTCGGACACCGAGTCCATGTCGCCGACGATCATGTCGGGGCGGTACCCGGCCTCCAGCAGCGCGTCGGCGCCGCCGTCCACGCCGATCAGCACGGGCCGGTACTCGCGGATGTAGGGCCGCAGGGTCGCGATGTCCTCGCGGTAGTGGTAGCCGCGGACGACGATCAGCGCGTGCCGCCCGGCGAGCTTGGTGGTGACCTCCGGGACGCCGACGCCGTCGATGAGCAGGTCGCGCTCGCGCTTGACGTACTCCATCGTGTTGGCGACGAACGCCTCCAGCTGCGTCGCGAGCCCCGCCTTCGCCTCGGTCAGCGCCGTCAGGACGCTCTCGGGCGACTGCTCGGTGCCCTTGGCGACCACGTCGTCGCCCTTGTGGACGACGGCGCCCTCGACGCGGGCCTGGTCGCCCTCCTGCAGCTTGGTGAAGATCTCGGGGCCGACGTCGTCCACCAGCGGGATGTCGGCGTCGAGCAGGATCTGCGGGCCGAGGTTCGGGTAGCGGCCCGAGATGCTCGGCGCGACGTTCACGACCGCGCCGACCTCGCACGCCACCAGCGCCTCGGCGCTGACGCGGTCGAGGTCGACATGGTCGATCACCGCGATCTCGCCGGGCTGCAGGCGCTTGGTGAGGTCCTTGGTGCGGCGGTCGAGCCGCACCGTGCCGCTGACCCCGGGCAGGCCGTCGTCACGGGTCAGGCCGAGCGTGAGCACGCGCCGCGGCAGCCGTTGCGCCAGCCGGACGCGCCGCTCTGTGGTGGGTGACGGCTCGTTCATCACCTGCCATCCTGCCAGAGCACGGGACCCGCCACCGGAAACGGCGAGCGTCCAGGCGTGTCCATTCGGATACCCTCTGTAGTTTTTCGGGAGCGGTAACCGGCTACCGCTCGGCGGACGCCATGGCGAGGAGTTCCTCGGCGTGGGCGCGTCCGAGCTCGGAATCCTCCAGGCCGGCGAGCATCCGCGACAGCTCCCGGACGCGGCCCTCCTGGTCGAGGGCGGTGACGCCGCTGCTGGTGACCGTCCCGTCGTCGGACTTCTCCACCAGCAGGTGCCGGTCGGCGAACGCCGCGACCTGCGGCAGGTGCGTGACGACGATCACTTGCGCGTTGCGGGCCAGGCGCGCCAGCCGCCGCCCGATCTCCACCGCGGCCTTGCCGCCGACGCCCGCGTCCACCTCGTCGAACACGAACGTCGGGACCGGGTCGGCGCCCGCGAACACGACCTCGATCGCGAGCATCACGCGGGACAGCTCACCGCCGGACGCGCCCTTGTGCAGCGGCAGCGGCTTGGACCCGGGGTGCGGCGCGAGCCGCACCTCGACCTCGTCGACGCCGTGCGGGCCGTACTCGCCGGTCGGGGTGACGGTGACGCTGACGCGGGCGTGCGGCATCGCCAGCGCGGTCAGCTCCTCGGTGACGGCGTCGGAGAACCGCTCGGCGGCGCGCGTGCGGACCTCGGTCAGCTCCCCCGCCTCGGCGGCGAGCCGCTCGGTCAGCTCGGCGTGCTCGGCGCGCAGCTCCTCGATGCGGTCGTCGTCGCCCTCCAGCTCGGTGAGCCGCGCCGCCGACCGCCGCGCCCACTCCAGGACCTCGGCGGCGGTGGCGTCCGTCCCGCCGTACTTGCGGATCAGCGCGGTCAGCTCGGCCCGCCGCTCCTGGACGACGGCGAGCCGCGCCGGGTCGGCGTCCACGGACTCGGCGTAGGCGGCGAGGTCGGTGCCGACGTCGTTGACGAGGTACCCGGCCTCGGCGAGCCGGTCGGCGAGCCCCGCCAGCTCGGGGTCGTGGTCGCGGACGGCGTCGAGCGCGTTGCGGGCCTGGCCGAGCAGGCTCGTCACGTTCGCGGCCTCGATCGCGGCGGACGGGTCGCCGAGCAGCGCCTCGTGCGCGGTGTCGGCGGCGCCGCGCAGCGCGTCGGCGTGCCCGAGCCGCTCCTCCTCGGCGGCGAGGTCGGCCTCCTCGCCCTCCTTCGGGTCGACCTTCTCGATCTCCTCCAGGCCGAAGCGGAGCATCTCCGCCTCCTGGGCGCGCTCGCGGGCGCGGGTGGTCAGCTCGTCCAGCAGCGCGGTGACCTGCCGGTGCCGCTGGTACGCGGCCGTGTAGGCGCGCATCGGCTTGGTCAGCGCGCCGCCCGCGTACCGGTCGAGCGCGCCGCGCTGCCGGGACGCCTGCAGCAGCCGCTGCTGGTCGGACTGCCCGTGCACAGCGACCAGGTCGTCCGCCAGGTTGATCAGCACGTTCACGGGGACGGACCGGCCGCCGAGGAACGCCCGGGAGCGGCCCTCCGCCGACACCGACCGGGTGACGATCAGCGCGCCGTCGTCCAGCTCGCCGCCGGCCTCCTCCACCCGCTCCACCACGCGCCCGCCGGGATCGACGATGATCCGGCCCTCGACGGTGGCGCGGTCCGCGCCGGGCCGCACCCGCTGCGGATCGGCGCGCCCGCCGAACATCAGCCCGAGGCTCGTGACCACCATGGTCTTGCCCGCCCCGGTCTCTCCGGTCACGACGTTGAAACCCGGAGACAGGTCGAGCACCGCCTCGTCGATCACCCCGAGGCCCTCGATCCGCACCTCATCCACCATCGGACGCACCAGCGTCACAACCCTCCGCAAACAGATCCCGGCTCGGTGCCTTCCGAAGGGGGGCGGGCCCCCCGCGCGCACCCGGGCGACTTCGTCGGATTAGTGCCAGTGGAGATTATCCCCTCTGATCGCCGGGCGCCTCCCCGCCGAGCGGCGGGGCGTCCGAGACCTGCGAGTCCCCCAGCGGAGGGGACGGATGGGCGGGCTGCCTGACCCGTCCGCGCCAGCCGGTGACGGGCAGCCCGAACTTCGTGACGAGCCGGTCGGTGAACGGGGTGAGGTGCAGCCGCGCGAGCCGCACCGGCTCGGCGCCGCGCCTGACCTCGACCCGGACGCCGGGCGGCAGGTCGAGCGTGCGGCGCCCGTCGCACCACAGGACGGCGCGCGGCGTGCCGGGCAGCACCTCCACCGCGACCAGCGAGCGCGGCGACACCACCAGCGGGCGCGCGAACAGCGAGTGCGCGCTGATCGGCACGACCAGCATCGCCTCGACCTCGGGCCACACCACCGGGCCCCCGGCGGAGAACGCGTAGGCGGTCGACCCGGTCGGCGTGGCGCACACCACCCCGTCGCAGCCCCAGCTCGACAGCGGGCGCCCGTCGATCTCGGCGACGACCTCCAGCATCCGCTCCCGCTCGGCCTTCTCGATGCTCGCCTCGTTCAGCGCCCACGTCGCGCCCATGACGGTGCCGTTGAGGCGGGCGGTGACGTCGACGGTCATCCGCTCCTCGACGTCGTAGCGGCGGGTCACGACGCGGTCGACGGTGGCGGCGAGGTCGTCGCGCTCCGCCTCGGCGAGGAACCCGACGTGGCCGAGGTTGACGCCGAGCAGCGGCGTCCCGGCGGTGCGGGTCAGGTCGGCGGCGCGCAGCAGCGTCCCGTCCCCGCCGAGGACCATGGCGACCTCGGCGTCCTCGGCCGCGGCCGCGCTGCTCGGCATGACGTCCACGCCCGCGGCGCCGATCGCGGCGGCCTCGCCGTCGAGGACCCGGACGCAGATCCCGGCCTCGCTGAGCCGCTCGATGACCAGCTGAGCGCTGCGGACCGCCTCGGGCCGCCCGGTGTGCGTGACGACCAGCACCGACCTCTTGCTCATGCTCTCGCCCCACTCCCCGCCGCGATCTCGCGTACGGACGTCTGGACGAACGTCCCTCCTGGGGACGTTCCCGGTTCGGACGCCTTCTGTACGCGCCGCGGGCTGAAGTCGATCATTGCGGGCCATCCGCGATGGCCTTGGCGAGGTCGGCGTCGTCCAGCGGCGGGGCGTCCGCGTGCAGCCACAGGAAGTACTCCACGTTCCCGGACGGGCCCGGCAGCGGGCTCGCCGTCACCCCGCGGACGCCGAGGCCGAGCGTCTGCGCGTAGTCGGCGACGCCGCGCACCGCGCCGGCGCGCAGCTCCGGGTCGCGGACGACGCCGCCCGCGCCGACCCGGTCCTTGCCGACCTCGAACTGCGGCTTCACCATCATCGCGAAGTCGGCGGCGGGCGCCGCGCACGCGCGCACCGGCCCGAGGACGAGCTTCAGCGAGATGAACGACAGATCGCCGACGACGAGACCGGGCGGCGTGTCGCCGAGCATGTCGGGGGTCAGGTCGCGGATGTTCGTGCGCTCCAGGACGGTGACGCGCTCGTCCGTGCGCAGGGACCAGGCGATCTGCCCGTAGCCGACGTCCACCGCGTACACGTGCGCGGCGCCGGCCCGCAGCAGGACGTCGGTGAACCCGCCGGTGGACGCGCCGGCGTCCAGGCAGACGCGGCCCTTCACCCGGAGGTCCTCGAATGCCTGGAGGGCGCCCGCGAGCTTGTGGCCGCCGCGCGAGACGTAGTCGGGCCCGCCGTCGGCGTCGGCCACGACGATCGCGGCGCCGGTCTCCACCTGCGTGGCCGCCTTCTCCGCCGTCCGCCCGCCGACCCGGACCCGCCCGTCGCCGATCAGCCGGCCCGCGTGCTCCCGCGACCGCGCCAGGCCGCGCCGGACCAGCTCCGCGTCCAGGCGGCGCCTAGCGCTCATCGGCCCGGCTCATGGACGCGGCCGCAGCACGTCGGGAAAGGCGGGACGCGCGGGCTGCGGCACCTGCGCGGGCTGCGGCTCGTCCTGGTCGGCGGAGGCGAGGAGTTCCTGGAGCCGCTGGTGGACGTCCTCGTATATCTCCACGTGCTCGGGGACGGGCCGCGCGCCGAGTTCGCCGAGGCGGGCGACGGCGGCGTCCACCCGCGGGTCGCCGGTCGGGTCGGGCGGCGGGACGGCCGGGAACTCCGGCTCCTCCGGGGCGGGCGGCGGCTCCACCGCGTGCCCCGCCACCGGGACCGCCGGCACCTCCGCGGCCTCGTCGGACATCACGTTCACCTCCAGGTGGACCCTCCGCGCCCGCGGACGAGTCGCCTCCGCCTCATCCCGAACGCTACCGTCCCTGAACGACATCGTTGTCGAGGGAACGGGGAACGGCCTGACCATGGCGAACGAGGAGGAGTGCCGCGCGGCGCTCGGCCGCATCGCGGCGCGCCTGGCGGAGGTGGACGCCGACCGGCTCGCCGAGCACGTGGTCGAGCGGACGATCAGCTGCCACGTCCCGGACCTCGGGCTGGCCTACCGCACCCGGCTCCACGCGGGCGGGCTCGACCCGTTCGAGCTCGACGGCGACCCGCGGGACGCGCAGGTCCGCCTCACGGTGAACAGCGACGACCTCGTCGCCATGGCCGCCGAGCAGCTGAACCCCACCAGGGCGTGGGCCGAGGGCAGGCTCAAGATCGAGGCGAGCATCTTCGACCTCCTCCGCCTCCGCAAGCTGCTTTGAATTGCGTTTTTCTCCTCCTTCGGGCCCTGGGGGCCCTCCATCGTCGAGAAACGCGGCGCGATCGCTGCATCGCTCCGTCTCTCCTGGCGGCTCGCTGCGCGATCAGGTTTCTCGCAGGCTCGAAACCTGCCCTCGGACGCGATCGCAAGCGTTGAGGTCGTTGCGTGGTTCGGCGGTGGTGGCTCAGGTCGTTACAGGCCCAGGTGCTCCAGCGCGTCTGTGAGAGCCTTTGTGGGTGGGGGTGTTTGTGTTTCCCAGGCGGCGGAGGCCAGGGCGCGGAGGCCGTCGTAGGGGTCGCCCGAGCCGTCGATCGTGAACGCTTCGCCGTCGCGGCGGGCCGTCCAGCCGCGGCAGCGGTGGGCGCCGCCGTCGCTGACGATCTCCGGGTGCGGGACGAGGAGCCCGGTCAGGTCGGGGGCCAGGTACGTGGGACGGCGGTTCGGCGGGGCGGTGAGAGCCCGCACCGGGTCGGTGACGCCGGTGAACACCAGGAGGCTGTCGGCGTCGCCGTTGCGGGCGCCCTCGATGTCGGTGTCGAGGCGGTCGCCGACCACGAGCGGGCGCCGCGCGCCGGTGCGCAGCACCGACTCCTGGTGCAGCGGCCGTTCGGGCTTGCCGGTGACGATCGGCTCGACGCCCGTCGCGGAGCTGATCACGCGGAGCAGGGAGCCGTTCCCAGGATGCGGGGGGCCGTCGCCGCCGGGGATGGTCAGGTCGCCGTTGGAGCCGACGAACAGCGCGCCCCTGGCGACGGCCTGCGCGCCTTCGGACAGCAGCCCGTAGCCGATGTCGGGGTGGAAGCCCTGGACGACGGCGGCGGGCCGTCCGGACGCGGTCGACACGGGGCGCAGGCCCTGCGCGTACAGGGCGTGCCGCAGGCCCATGCCGCCGACCACGAGGACCTCGGACCCGGCGGGCAGCCGCTCGGCGAGCAGCCGGGCGGCGGCCTGGGCGGAGGTCACCACGTCCGCCGCGTCCGCCGGGACGCCGACGTGGGTGAGCAGCTCCGCGACGGCGGACGGGGTCCGCGAGGCGTTGTTGGTCACGAACGCGAGGCGCTGCCCCGCCGCGCGGGCCTTGGCGAGCGACTCGGCCGCCGCCGGGACGGGCCTGCGGCCGATGTAGACGACCCCGTCGAGGTCGAGCAGGGCGACGTCGTACGCCTCGCACAGGGGCCGGCCGCTGCCTTTCAAGAAGTTCGTCATCTCTGCTTTCAGCGCCGGAACTTGAGGGTGGCCCTGGCGTGCTGGAGCGCCTTCGCGTAGTCGCGGTTCTCGGGGCGCATCGCCGCGGCGAGCGCCAGATGCTCCACCGCGCCCTCGAAGTCGCCCATCCGGCTGAGGGCCAGCCCGAGCCCGAACCGGGCGTAGTCCTCGGCGGGCTCCTCCTCGACGATCCACCGGAAGCTCTCCGCCGCCGCGTCGAACTGCCGCACCCCGAACTGGGCGCGGGCGAGCGCCTCCCGGATGCTGTGCGAGCGGGGCTCGGCGTCGGCGGCCCTGGTCAGCAGCTGCAGCGCCGCCCCCGCGCTGCCGGCCCTGAGCAGCTCCAGCCCCCGCGTGTACCACTCGTACACGCCTCCGGCGGGCGGGTCGGCCTGCCCGCCGGGATCGTCCCGCGGGGAATCCTCCGGCCGTTCCGGCCCTTGATGACTCATATGGACCTCCCCTCGGAAATCGACCGTACCCGCCGGGCATCCGGACGCCCTCCGACCATTAGCATGCCCAGAATGGACGACGACCTCCCCTCCGGAACCGGTCCGGACGGGCCCTACCTTGACCGGTTAGATCCGGACGGGCTCGCCCCGGAGGAGTTCAGCGCCCGCGTCTTCGGGACGTCCGGGCCGCGGACCGGCGGCGGCCTGGAGCTGGCGCCGTTCCGCGGCGTCCGCTTCGTCCCCGAGGTGGCCGGCGATCCGGCGTCGGTGACCATGCCGCCCTACGACCTGATCGACGACGCGGCGGCGACGCGGCTGCTGGCGGGCGGCGGGCACAACATCGTCCGGCTGAACCTGCCGCGCGCGGCCGGGGAGAGCTACGACACGGCGGGCCGGCGGCTGCGCCGGTGGCTGGCCGAGGGCGCGCTCACCATCGACGCCGACCCGGCCCTGTACGTCTACGAGGCCGCCGACGGCGAGACGGTCCTGCAGCGCGGCCTGATCGGCGCGTTGGGGCTGCGCGCCGAGGCGGACAGGGTCGTCCTGCCGCACGAGAACGTCTTCCCGGGGCCGGTCCGCGACCGGCTCGCGCTGATGACCGCCGCGAACGCCAACCTGGAGCCGATCTTCCTGGTGTACGAGGGCGGCGGCGACGCGGCGCGGATCGTCGACGACGCGACCGCCGGGACGCCGCTGATGGACTTCCTCGCCGACGACGGGCTCACCCACCGGCTCTGGCGCATCGCCGACCCCGCCCTCCACGCGCGCGTCGCCGCCGACCTGCGCGACAGGCGGGCGCTCATCGCCGACGGCCACCACAGGTACGCCACCTACCGCGCTCTGCAGGCACGGCACCGCTCCGGCGGCGACGGGCCCGGGCCCTGGGACGCCGGGCTGGCGATGCTGGTCGACTCGACCCGCTACCCGCCGAACCTGGACGCGATCCACCGCGTCCTGCCGGGCCTCCCGCCCGACCAGGCCGTGGAACGCGCGCGCAAGGTGTTCCGCGTGACGGACTTCACGGACGAGGCCGCCGCGCTGGAGGCCCTCGACGGGGCGCCGCGTCCCGCGTTCCTGCTCGGCGGCGGGGGCGTCCTTCACCTGCTGACCGGCCCCGATCCCGGCGCGCTGGCCCGCGCCATGCCGTCCGGGCACTCGGCGCGGTGGCGCGGGCTGGACACGGCCGTCCTCGACCATCTGCTCATCGGGGACGTGTGGAGCGTCCCGGAGAACGAGGACGCCATCGACATCGTGCACCACGACGCGTCCGCCGCCATCGCCCGCGCGCGGCGCGCCGGCGGGACGGCCGTCCTCCTGAACCCGCTCAAGGTGGAGGACGTCCTGGCCGTCGCGGGCGAGGGCGAACGCGTGCCCCGCAAGTCGACGTCGTTCGGCCCCAAGCCCCGCACCGGGCTGGTCCTGCGCCTCCTCGATCCGTGAGGTCCGCGGCCGGGGCGGGTGGCCCGGCCGGGCCGTCGGGGGCGATCATCGGACGATGGACACGACGACTACGATCACGCCGCTCGGCGGGGACGTCTACGAGATCGACACGCGGATGGCCGGCTACACCGGGATCACCGCCGGATACCTGATCCTGTCCGACCGGCCGTGCCTGGTGGAGCCGGGCACGGCCGGTTCGGCCCCCGTCGTGCGGCGGGCGCTGAGCGAGCTCGGCGTCGGGCCGGGCGATCTGGCGTCCGTCGTGGTGACGCACATCCACCTCGACCACGCGGGCGGCGTCGGGGACATCGCCCGCATGTACCCGGGCGCGGAGGTCGTCGTCCACGAGAAGGGCGCCCGGCACCTGGCCGACCCGGAGCGGCTCATGCGCAGCGCCCGGATGGTGTACGGCGACAGCCTCGACACGCTGTTCGGCGAGCTGAAGCCGACCGACGCGGCGCGGATCCGGGCCGTCGAGGACACCGGCGCCGTCGACCTCGGCGGCGGGCGGCGGCTGGAGTCGCACTACTCCCCCGGCCACGCCAAGCACCACGTCGGCCTGGTGGACTCGGCGACCGGCGACCTGTACGTCGGCGACGCCGCCGGGATCTACATCCCCGAGACCGCGGACGTGCGGCCCGCGACGCCGCCGCCGGACTTCGACCTCGACACCGCGCTGACCTCGCTCGGCCTGTTCCGGGCGCTGGGCCCGCAGCGGCTGCTGTTCGCGCACTACGGGCCCGTCGCGGAGGTCGGCGAGACGCTGGAGCGGTCGGCCGAGGAGCTGCGGATCTGGGTCGACACCGTCCGGGACGCCCGCGACCGGGGCCTCGACCTCGATCACGCGGTCGCGATGGTCGCCGACCGCACCAGGGACCGCTACGCCATCACGCGCGACGGCGCCGACCCGGAGCTGGCCGCCAAGTACGAGGTGCTGAACAGCGCCGAGAGCAACGTCGCGGGCATCATGCACGCCCTGGACAGGCACGCCTGACGGCGTCACCCGCCCTGCGGGGGCTGCTCCTCGCCTTCGGGTCTCGGCTCCAGGAAGAGGGCCGGTGCGTCCGGGGCCGCGTCGTCCGGGGTCTCCACCGTCTCGGGTTCGGCGGGCCTGAACTCGATGTCGACCGGCGACGCGTCCTCGACCGCCTCGGCCTCCTGGGTTTCCCCGGTCTCTTCGGTTTCCCCGGCTTCCTCGGCTTCTTCGGCTTCCTCGGCCTCTTCGGTGTCGAGGATGTGGAGGCCCTCGATCTCGGCGTACCGTTCGGCGGCGTCGGTCTCGCCGTCGCGGTCGGCCGCGGCGGCGCGGGCGAACCAGTCGGCCGCCTCGCTCTCGCGTCCGGCCTCCGCCAGCGCGTCCGCGTAGGCGTAGAACAGGCGCGTCGACCACGGGCGTAGCCGCCGGTCGCGGAGTTCGGGGATCTGCAGCGTCACGACGGCCGCGTCATGCTGCCCGAGGTCGCGGCGGACGCCCGACTCCACGATGCGCAGCTCGACGCGTCCCATCGCGTCGAGCTTCGCGGCCTCCGGCGACTTGATCAGGTCGAGGGCGCGTTCGGGACGGCCCAGCCCGCGCTCGCAGTCGGCCATCACCGGCAGGTACGCGTCGTCGCCCGCGCTGAGCCGCCGCGCGGCCCGCAGTTCGGCGAGCGCCTCGGCCCATTCGCCCGCGTGGTAGGCCGCGATGCCCGCCGCCTCCCGGACGATCCCGACCCGCGAGGCGAGCCGCCGCGCCGCCCGCGCGTGCTTGTAGGCCCGCTCGGGCTCGTCCTCGGCGAGCCGCCCGGCCATCACCAGGTGGCGGGCGACCTTCGTGGCCAGGTCCTTCGGGAGTGTGCGCAGCTCGATGCGGGCGTCGGCGTCCAGTTCCTCGCCGGTGACGTCGTCGGGCAGGATCGGGTCGTCGTGCGCCGGTGCCGGACGTTCACGCTCGTCGTAGCGCGCGCGCCGGTCGTCGCGGTCGCGGGGCGGGCCGGAGGGGCGTCCGCCGCCGCGCCGGTCGCGGTCTCCCGGGCGCCCTTCGCGCTTGCCGCCGAACCGGCGGCCCTGGGGGCGTCCCTCGTAGCGGCGTTCGCCGCCCTGGCCGCCGCCCGTCCGGGGGCCGCCCGGACGCCCTTCGCGCCGCGGGCCGCCACCACCACCGGCCGGCCGCTGACCGCCGCCTGACCAGCGCTTCTGGCCCTGGCTCTGGCCCTGGCCGGTGCGCGGGCCGCGGGGCCCGGCAGGACGGCCTTCCCGGCGGTCGCCGGAGCGTCCCTCACGCGGGGCGCCGCGCCGGTCGCGGTCGTCGGAGCGCTTGAACGGACGGCCCGGCGCGCGGTCGTCGCGCTTGCCGCGTGCCTCCCGGTCGGTCCGGTCGCGGTCCGTCCGCTCCCGGTCCTTCCAGCCGCCGGTGGCAGGACGTCCGCGGCCGCCGCCCTTCGGCCCGCCCGCGCGGAAGCCGCCCGCCTTCGGCCCGCCCGACTTCGGCCCCGCCTTGGGGCCGCCCGCTCTCGGGCCGCCGGCGCGGGGCGCGCCTGCGCGGGGGGCGTTTCCCCGAGGGCCGCCGCCCTTGCGGGAGCCGGGGCCTCCGGGGCCGCCACGGGCGTCGCCCCCACGACGGGCGGGCGGTGTCCGCCTCCCGTTGTCGCCCCGCCGCTCACGGTCATCACCGCCGCGGGCGTCGTCTTCCGCGCTCATCACGTCCGTCACTGTTCTCGAAGATGGTTCGTGGACCCTTGCAACCCCTGCAGCCTACTTTGCGGCTCCACGACACGCGCCGACGGCGACCCGAAATCGACGCGACTCCTTGTCGCGGCGATGTGCGAAAGAGTGAGAAGAATCATCGTGCGGAAGGCTTCCGCCACGATGCTTTCAGCGGCCATTCTCGCCGAATACAGCCGACCGATCATTCCATCAGATCCGGCCCGATTGTCAAATCGGACCTTTCTCAAAATATCGCACGTGATCGGACGCGGCCGGTTAAGCTACGCGCTTCGGGCCGTCGCGTCAAACCGCCGCCCGGCGCTGCCCCGCCGGACGGATTCCCGGCATCTCGGGGGAACTTGACGTGCCCGGCGACCATCTACCTACTTGGATTACCCAGCCCACACACGGAGGTTCCTCCCATGGCCTACCCACCGCCGCCGCCCGCCGGTCCCGAGTACGGAGCCGGCAGCCCGCCCCCGAACTACCTCGTCTGGACGATCCTGGCGACGATCTTCTGCTGCATCCCCGTCGGGATCGTGTCGATCGTCTTCTCCTCGCAGGTCAACTCCAAGTGGGCCGCCGGGGACCAGGCCGGCGCGTACAAGGCGTCCAAGAACGCCAAGACGTGGCTCACCGTGACCGTGGTCCTGGGCCTGATCGCGGGCGTCCTGTCCCTCATCTACAACCTCTCGATAGCCAGCTGAGCCGTGGAGCCGGTCCGCCGGGCCGCCCCGCTCCGGCCGGGCGGGCGGCCGTCCGGAACCCAGGGGGGACCCCGCGACCGCGCCGCGGTCGCGGGGGCGCTCCGCCTGCTCCGGCCGGGCGCCGTCCTGGTCGCGGCGGTCGCGGCCGTCTCCTATGTCGCCTCGGTCGATCCGAACGAGGACGGCCACTACCCGACCTGCCCGTTCCTGTCGCTGACCGGGCTGCAGTGCCCGGGCTGCGGCTCGCTGCGGACCGTCCACGCCCTCGCCCACGGCCGTGTCGACGACGCGCTCGGGCTGAACGTCCTCACCGTGGCGGCGCTTCCGCTTCTGGCTTTCTTCTGGGTCCGGTGGGCGCTGGCGCGGGCCCGGGACCGTCCCACCCGGACGAAGGCGTCCCACCCCGCGCTGATCTGGGCGCTCTTCGGGACCATCGTGCTGTTCTGGCTGGTGCGCAACCTGCCGTTCGGCTCGTTCCTCGCCGCGTGACCGAGGCCCGCGGTCTTCCCCCACTCCCGCGTCGCCGCGTCAGGTGACGGGGACGATCTTCGCGCTGGTGAGGCGGCCCGCGTGGACGTCGAGCAGGCCGATGGTGCCGTGCGGCTGGCGGCGCCGGTCGGTGGGCGACCCGGGGTTGAAGATGCGGACGCCGTCGCCGGTCTCGTCCAGCGGGATGTGCGAGTGCCCGAAGACGACGAGGTCGGCGCGGGGGAACCAGCGGCGCATCCGGGCCGTCCGGCCGCGGGCCTGGCCGCTGTCGTGGACCATCGCGACCGCGAGGCCGTCGAGGTCGAGTTCGAGGCGCTCGGGCGCGCCCCATGCGGCGACGTCCGGCCCGTCGTTGTTGCCGAGGACGGCGTGGACGGGCGCGTACGCGGCGAGCTCGTCGAGGACGGACGCCGTGCACACGTCGCCCGCGTGCAGGATCACGTCCGCGCCGCGCAGGTGCTCGGCCACCCGCGGCGGGCACGCCTTCCAGCGCCGGGGCGCGTGGGTGTCGGAGACGACCACCGCTCTCATGTGTCCCATTGTGGTCTGGACGTCGGCCGCATCACCGGCGGGGCCCGATTCCCGGTGGGTGAATTTGCCACGGGATGCTCTGTACAGCGGTGGGAAACAACTGTAAGCACCGTGTCATTACGTCGTGCTGACGCGCGGAGTTAGGCTCGTAATTCCTCGCGTTCGTCCAGAGGGATTCAGGCCGTACGCCCCCGGTCGTTTCCGACGCGGCGACCCAGCACCGCGAGGACAGTGGGACGACCGGGTCCCGAGGTGGAAACCACTCCCTTGCACCGGCCCCGGGACCCGGCCGCTCCCACGCCCTGGTCAGTGCGCGGCGACCGCGCCGCCCGTCGTGGGGAGGCCCGCGGCGCGCCACGCGCGGAAGCCGCCGATGACGTCGGTGGCGCGGGTCAGCCCGAGGTCGTGCAGCGACGCGGCGGCCAGGCTGGAGGTGTAGCCCTCGCTGCACAGCACGATGACGCGCAGCCCATGCCCGGTCGCCTGGGGCAGCCGGGCGTCGGACGCGGGGTCGAACCGCCATTCGAGGACGTTGCGTTCCACGATGAGCGCGCCGGGCACCTCGCCCTCGTCCGCCCGCTGCGCGGCGGGACGGATGTCGACCAGCACCGCGCCGTCGAGCGACTCCGCGTGGGCCTGCGCCGGGTCGAGGCGTTCCAGCCGGTCACGGGCGTCGGCGAGGACCTCTTCGATGGTTCGTGCCATGAGATCAAGCATGGCATCCCGGCGGGGCTCAGCCGGTGAGCCGCGCCTCCGCCGCGGCGAGGATCTCCTGGATGCGCAGCCCGTGGGCGGCGTCGAGCGGGGGCCGGGGCCCGCCGCGGACGGCGGCGGCGAACTCGGCGGCCATCACCGGGAACGCGTCGTCGTCCAGTTCGCTCCAGTCGATCTGGGCGGTGCCCTTCCGCCCGTAGACCTCGACGCGGGGCGGGACGGGTTCGTCCTCCCGCGCCATCGACAGGGACGCCTGGCTCGTCGCGCCGCCCTCGTGCTCCAGGGTCAGCGCCACCCAGGCCAGCCGGTCGCCGTGCGCGTGGACGGCGGTGACCCGGCCGAGCGCGGCGTCCAGCAGGTCGATGATGTGCGGGCCGTAGTCGAGCAGCGGGCCCTTCTCCAGCCGCCACGGGGTGGCGAACGGCCCGCCCTTCAGCCCCGACGTGATGAAGGTGCCGTGGCCGCCGAAGGGCTCCAGGGCCCGCGCCCGGTCGACGAAGGCGCGGGCGGCGCGCGAGTAGCGGAGGCTGAACACCATCTGCGAGACGACGCCCGCCTCGGCGACGGCGGCGGCGGCGGCCAGGCGGCGGGCGCCGTCCAGGTCCATCGCGAGGGGCTTCTCCAGCAGGACGGCCTTGCCCGCGCGGGCGGCGCGGGCGGCGAGGCCCGCCTGCACGTCCGGCGGGACGCAGAACGCGACGGCCTCGCACGCGTCGAACAGCTCCTCGATCCGGGCGAACGCGGGCGCGCCGTGCTCGGCGGCGAGCCGGGCGGACGCGTCCGGCCGCCGCGCCCACACCCCCGCGAGCCGCGTGGACGGGCCCGCCGCCAGCACGGGCGCGTGCACCATCCCGGCCCAGGGACCCGCGCCGACCAGCCCCACCGCCACAGCGTCGCTCATGGGGCAAACCTAGACGATTCGAGGTCGGCGGGCCGCCCGGGCCGCTGGACGCCCTGGACGTGATCGCCGCCCGGTGCGCGGCGGCCCTCCCCCGAGCGCGGATCAGCCGAGCTGGACGCCGAAGAACAGCGCGGCGAGCGCCCCCACGGCGCCGAGCGCGCCCCAGGCGGCGAGCCCGGCCTTGGACGTGGCGCGGGTGTGCAGGAACGCGGCGACCCCGGACAGCAGCACGAACACCAGCTTCACCTCGAGCGTCCGCTGCGCGGCGCCGCCCAGGTCGCCCGCCGTGAGGTTCCAGATCCCGGTCAGCACGAGGACGCCGAACGCCGGCCAGGCGATCATGTTGAAGCGCCGCGCGGCGACCTTGGTGACGCCCTCGTAGCCGCGCAGCGCCGGGACGAGCGCACCGAGCGTGATCTGCCCGCCGACCCAGATCGTCGCGGCGAGCACGTGCAGGAAGATCCGGACGTCGGCGGCGGTGACGGCGAGCACGAGGGGCCTCCGGGCTACGAGTACGGCGTCATCGGGAACGGTTGACGGGACGCTACCGCCCGCCCGCGCCCGACGCAGCACCACCCCCGGCCCGGCGGACGACCGTGGCGGTGAACACCGCGGCGCCCGCCGCCACGACGGCGAGCAGCGCGAGACCGGCGGCGTAGGAGCCGTAGGCGCCGTAGATCGAGCCCATCACCAGCGGCGGGACGAACCCGCCGAGGCCGCCCGCCGCGCCGACCACGCCGGTGACCGCCCCCACCCGGCCGGCGGGCGCCAGCTGCGCCACCAGGGCGAACGTCGCTCCGCTGGCGGCGCCGAGCGCGGCGGCCATGGCGAGGAACGCGATCGTCCCGAGCGGCATCAGCGGCGGCGCGAACGCCTGCACGGCCGCGCCGGCGACCGTCACCGCCAGGGCCACGAGCATCACCCGCACGGCGCCGACGCGGTCCGACAGCCAGCCGCCGACCGGGCGCATCACCACGGCGAGCAGCACGAACCCCGCCATCCGGTTCGCCGCGTCCGACTGCGTCAGGCCGTACTGCGTCTTCAGGTACGTCGGCAGGTACACCGAGAACGCCACGTAGCCGCCGAACGCCACCGCGTACAGTGCCGACATCTGCCAGGTGACGCCCATCCGCATCGTCTCGGCCAGCCGCTTGGCGAGGGGCTCGGCGGGCGGCGTCCGCCCGGGCGCCTCCCGCAGGACGAGCCAGGCCACCGCGGCGTACACGGCGAGCAGGGCGGCCATCACCTCGAACGGGAACTCGATCCCGTAGCGGTCGACCTCCTTGACCGTCGTCAGCGCGCTGATCGCGGTGCCGCCCATCCCGGCGCCGAACACGCCGATCGCGAAGCCGCGCCGCTCCGGCGGGAACCACGCGTTGACGAACGGGACGCCGACCGCGAACGCCGTCCCGCCGACGCCGAGGAAGAACCCGCCGATCAGCAGCGCCGCGAGCGACGAATGGCCCAGCAGCCCCAGATACAGGACGGGGACGATCGTGATGAGCGACACGGCGGGGAACATCACCCGCCCGCCGAACCGGTCGGTGAGCGCCCCGACCGGGATCCGTCCCACCGACCCGACCACCACGGGCACGGCGACCAGCAGCGACTGCTCGAACGACGTCAGCTCCAGGGAGTCCTTGAACCGGGGGCCGAGCGGGCTGAGCAGCGCCCACGCCCAGAAGTTCACGGCGAACCCGATCGTGGCCACGACCAGCATGGCCATGGGCTTCGCGCCGGCGCCCGGGCGTTCCGGTCCCGCCGGCCCGGGCCCGGTCTCGCGCCGCGTGCTCGTCACCGTGCCGCCCGCCTCCGCAGTCACCCCGTCGGTTCCCGGGGGATCTTCCCGAGGCCCGCCCCGGATAACCATGATCGGCTTCCGGGGGGACGCTCCCCTGTTCGGGGCGGGGCCGGGCGCGCACCCGCGCCCGAGCGGGTCCAAAGAATGCTTTGTGCATCGCATTCCAACCGAATAGGTCCCTTCGCCGGCCGGGGGTACAGGTCCGTGCGAGCGGACGCCGGCCGATCACAGGGGGATGATGTGCAGGGCTTCTCCGTCGCCCCCGTCAGCGAGGGGCCGCTGACCGAGGTTCCGGCGGCGGGCCTGCGCAGGATCCGGCTGTGGGGGTTCCTCGTCGCGGTCGGCGGGTTCCTGTTCGGCTTCGACACCGGCGTGATCTCCGGGGCGCTGCTGTTCATCAGGTCCGACTTCCACATGAACTCTTTCGAGCAGGGCAGCGTGGTCAGCGTCCTGGTGCTCGGCGCGATGGCCGGGGCGCTGATGGCCGGGCGGCTCGCCGACCGGTACGGGCGGCGGCAGGCGCTCCGCCTGGAGGGCCTGGTGTTCCTCGTCGGCACGGCCGTCGCCGCCTTCGCGCCCGGCTACGGGGTGCTGCTGGCCGGACGGCTCGTCCTCGGCCTGGCGGTCGGCGCCGCGTCGGCGACCGTCCCGATCTACCTCTCGGAGATCTCGCCGAAGGGCATCCGGGGGCGGATGCTCTCCCTCAACCAGCTGATGATCACGATCGGGATCCTGGC
>NZ_SMJX01000349.1 GCF_004348535.1 Actinomadura sp. KC216 | reverse complement strand
GCTCGACCCCCGCCCGGTCAGCTGAGCGCCGCCTCGACCGCGGGGACCCGGACGGCCCTGCGGGTCGCGCCGTAGGCCGTGGCCCCGGTGAGGACGGCGGCGAGCGCGACCACCGCGAGGTAGGTCCACACGCTTCCGTCCGGGGTGAGCGAGTCGCGCCGGGCGAGGCCGAACGGCACGATCGTGAAGACCGACGCGACCGTCCCGAGCAGCACGCCGGTGCCGGTCAGCACCGCCGACTCCACCGCCACGCCGCCGAGCACCTGGCCGGGCGTCGCGCCCGCGAGCCGCGCCTGGCCGAACTCGCGGCGGCGGTGCGCGGTCGCCGCGATCAGCGTGTTCACCAGCATGATCGCGGTGAACAGCACCACCATCCCGATGACGACGAAGTTGAGCGTCTCGATGTTCTTCTGCTCGTTGTCCTTGACGAGGCCGGCGGCGTCCATCGCCGCGTTCTCGGTGGCCTGCAGGAACAGCGTGCCGACCGCCGTCCCGACGAACAGGATGACCGGGGTGACCGCGGAGGCCAGCGCGCCGGTCCGGCGGCGCATGGTGTCGGCCGCGAGGGCGCCCGCGGCGCCGCCGAACAGCCGCAGCGGGCCCGCGACGAGCGCCGTCACCCACCGCATGATCGCCGGGGCGAGCAGCGCCAGCCCGATCGCGGCGAAGATGTCGGCCTGCCCGGACGTCGCCATCGCGTCGCTGCCCTTGCCGTCCATCACGGTGATCGTGATGACCGCCTGCTGGACGGCGACCAGCAGGAAGATGACCGCGAACACGATGCGCTTCTTGCTCAGCTTCCCGGTGTCGACGGCGGCGTCCGCGAGCGACTCCGTCACCCGGACGCGGGTCGTGCGGCGCGCGGTGATCAGCGCGGCGCCGACCGCGGACACGAACGTGATCCCGATGCCCATGGACAGCGCGACCGGCCCGAAGCTGTAGGCGACGTCCGCCGGGACCTGGTCGGTGTCGTGCAGCAGGCCCAGCAGCCCGCGGCCGATCAGCATCCCCGGGACGATCCCGAGCAGCGCCGCGACCGCGGCCAGGCCCGCCGCCTCACCGACGATCATTCGGCCGAGCTGCGCCGGGGTCGCGCCGACGCTCTTCAGCAGCGCCATCTCCGCGGCCCGCTGCCGGACCGACAGCGTCAGCGTCGAGGTGACCGCGAAGACCACCAGCAGCAGCCCCCAGCCGCCGACCACGTTCGCCATGATCACGAGGGTCTCCCGGGCGGTGCCGGTCGCGCCGCTCGCCTCCGCCGTGTCCAGCATCGACGCGAACGCCATGATGATCGCCGAGCCGAGGAACATCGCGAGGAAGCTCGCGACGAACGCCCCCGTCCGCTTGCGCAGTGAACTCATCGCCAGCTGGAACATCTCGTCACGCCCCCGCCATCGTCCGCTGACGCTCGACCTCTTCGGCCAGGTGCGTCATCCGCTCCGCGACGGCCTCGGCGGTCGGCGCGGTCTGGTGGCCGACGATCCGCCCGTCCGCCAGGTACAGCACCGCGTTCGCGTAGGACGCGGCGACCGGGTCGTGGGTGACCATCACGACCGTCTGCCCGGACATGTGCACCGACTCCTGCAGCAGGCCGAGCACGTCGCGGGCGCTGCGGGTGTCCAGGGCGCCGGTCGGCTCGTCCGCGAACACCACCCGCGGCCGCGTGACCAGCGCCCGCGCGATCGCCACCCGCTGCTGCTGCCCGCCGGACAGCTCCGAGGGCAGGTGGTCGAGCCGCTCGCCCAGCCCGACGCGCTGCAGGACGGCCCGCGCCTCCCGCCGGTCGACCTTCCGGCCGGCGAGCTTCAGCGGCAGCACCACGTTCTGCATCACGTTCAGCGTCGGCAGCAGGTTGAACTGCTGGAAGACGAAACCGATCCGCTGGCGCCGGAACCTCGTCAGCGCGGCCTCGCCGTCGCCGGACAGCTCGGCGCCGTCCACGAACACGCGTCCCTCGGTGGGACGGTCGAGGCCCGCCGCGCACTGGAGCAACGTGCTCTTGCCCGACCCGGACGGTCCCATCACCGCGGTGAACGACCCGGACGGCAGCGACAGCGACACGCCGTCCAGCGCGACCACCCGGTTGCCCTCCGCGCCGTACACCTTGCGCACGCCCTCCAGGCGAAGCGCCTCACCCGGCATCTGGCCGGCCGAGTTCGCCGGCCCCGGTCCATTACGTCCGATCATTGTTTCCCTCCAGCCCGGCGCCCCTTCCTGGCGCGCCTGCAGGAACGAAATTACGGACGGCGACGGCCACGGAGGATGGGTCCAGCACGCCGATCGGGGTAGGCAAAACCCCACCATTTCCAGGGCCCGCGCGGACCCATCGTGCTGGCCACCCCTTACCTCTGGCTCCGCTGCCTGTAGGACCTCCGGTCCGCTGTCGGGGCCATGGGCGAGGATGGAGGGATGGACGAGGTACCTGAGGACTGGGACCGGGCGCTGACGGTCGTCGCGCATCCCGACGACCTGGAGTACGGGGCGTCGGCCGCGGTCGCCAAGTGGACGAGCCAGGGCAAGACGGTGACGGAGGTGATGGCGACCCGCGGCGAGGCCGGGATCGACTCGATGGACCCCGAGGAGGTCGCCCGGATCCGCAGCGCCGAGCAGGTCGAGGCGGCGCGCATCGTCGGGGTCGAGACGGTGGAGTTCCTCGACTTCCAGGACGGCGTGCTGGAGTACGGCCTGCCGCTGCGGCGGGCGATCGCCGCGGCGATCCGGCGGCACCGGCCCGAGGTGGTGCTGTCGCTGAACTTCCGGGAGACGTTCCCCGGCGGCGGGTTCAACATGGCCGACCATCGCGTCCTCGGGCTCGCCGTCGCGGACGCGATCAGGGACGCCGCCAACCGGTGGGTGTTCCGCGACCTCGGCCTCGACCCGTGGCAGGGCGTCCGGTTCGCGCTGTTCGGCGGATCACCGCAGGACACCCACTACGTGGACATCACCGGCCACCTGCGGGCCGGCATCGACTCGCTGCTCGCGCACCACGTGTACTTCTCGAACCTCGGCGAGGAGTTCGACGCGGCGGCGTTCCTCACCGGCAACGCCGAGCAGGTCGGGCGCGCCGTCGGCGTCGAGCACGCGCTGACGTTCGAGATGATCGAGACCTAGGCCCTGGGCGACGGCCCGGCTAGCGGCGGGCGTTGGGCCGCTTGCCCTTGTTGGACTTGCCGCGTTTACGAGCCCGGCGTTTGCGCGTCTTCTTCGACATGTCCCGATTGACCACCCGGGCGGCGCCCAGCGCAAGGAAACCGCCGCGCGCGGCCCAGCGAAAACCCGCCGGCCGCACGTCCGAAACGGCGCGCGGCACGGCGGGCAAGATCAGGCGGACCGGGTGGACCGGGCGGGCCACCGGGTCGGCGGGCCGCGGCGGGCGGGATCAGCGGACCTCGGTGATCTCGGGGCCGCGCTCGAAGGGGTCGAAGGTCTGCACGGCCTCCTCCTCTTCCTCCTCGCCGCTCTCGCTGAACTCCTTCGGGATCCGCAGCTCCAGCAGGTCGCGCGGCGGCATCGGGGCGTCGCCGCGGACGACGACCACGCCGCGCAGCACGTCCTCAAGGACCTGCCACTGCTCCTCGTTCTCGATCGCCGCGCCCTGCACGACGGCCTGGAGGAACCAGCGGGGGCCGTCCACCCCGAGGAAGCGGATGATCTGCGGCGCCCAGCCCTGCTCGATGAACTCGGCCGGGATCTGCTTGCGGAAATCCTCCGGCATCTCGGCGAGGACCTCCTCGGTCAGCGCCTGGGGGACCATGGCCAGCAGCTCGGGGCCGAACGGGCCGTCGCCCTCCTGAGTCTGGCCCTGCGCCTCCTCGCGGATGTCCTTGGCGGTCTCGCGACGCACGTCGTCCCAGATGCCGCTGCGCTTCGGCGCCGCGAACGCCTGCAGCTGCATGGCGCTCTCCTCGTACTGCACCAGCACGGCGACGGGACGCCCGTCGAGCGGGTTGCCCTCCTCGTCCACCTGGGTGGCCTCGAAGTTCACCTGGAAGCCGAGGCCCTGCGCGACCGGCACCTGGAGGGACCCGAAGTCGAGCCGCTGCATCTCGGGGAAGGAGTCCTCGGAGTCCCACGGGCCGCCCTCGGCCGGCTTCGCCTTGGCGGGAGCCTCTCCGGCGTCCTCGGCGGCGTCCTCGACGGCCTCCGCCGGCTCATCGGTCACCTCGGGCCCCTTCTCGGGCTCCTCGGCCTGCCGGCGACGTCCAAAAGCCACGACTCACGCTCCTTCTCGACTGTGCTCATTGCCTGCATTATCCGCGCCCGCGGGCCCTCGCACACCGGGCGCGAGCCCCTCGGGGGATCGCGCTTCGGGCGCCGGACCGAATCCGCCGGTGGAGCCGAAGCCGCCGGTTCCGCGCGCCGATCCGGGAAGCTCGGCGACCTCGTGGAACACCGCCTGCTCGACGCGCTGCACGACCAGCTGCGCGATGCGGTCCCCGCGCCGCAGCTCGACGGTGGCGCGGAGGTCGGTGTTCAGCAGGGTCACCTTGATCTCACCCCGATAGCCGGCGTCGACCGTACCGGGTGCGTTGACTATGGTCACCCCCAACCTAGCGCCCAAACCGGACCTCGGGTGAACGAAAGCCGCGTAGCCATCGGGCAGCGCGATCGCCGTCCCGGTCGGGACGACGGCGCGCTCGCCGGGCGCCAGCGTCACGTCCACGGCCGCGACCAGATCGGCGCCCGCGTCGCCGGCGTGCGCGTACCGGGGCGGGGGCAGCCCGGGATCGAGCCGCCGGATCAGCACATCGACCTTGCTCACGCGTTCACCTCACGCTCACCTGCCGGAAAACCTGACGACCCTACCGAGGGCGCGGTGCCGGGCCGGTGCTGAAACGCCGCCGCCGCACGAGTCCGGCAGTTGACCTTACCCGTTCCCGAGTGTGACCACTTCCGGAAGATTCGACCCCAAAGCGTGGAATTACGCGTAGCGTCGTCTCTGTTACCCGCGGTGCTTCTGCGGGAATTGCGTCCCGCAGGAAAGGGGGCGTCATGGGCACATCCGGACGGAAGGTCGTCCACCGCTCGCTGGACGGCGTCAGGGTACGGCTGTCGGGTCCCCATGACCTCGGCCGTCCCTGCACGTCGGTGGCGCGGATCGCCGACGGCGGGCGGCTGCACGAGATTTCCAGCGGCACCCGGGCGGACGCGCTCGCCTGGGCCGAGGACATCGGCGTCGAGCGGTTCGACGAGGAGTTCCGCGTCCAGGACGGGCGGCTGCGGGTCGGCCGGGCCGAGGCGGCGCACGACTCCGGGACCGGGCTGCGCGAGACCGTCCTCGCCGCCGTGTGGGAGGGACGCCGCCACGCGGTGTTCACCCACCTCTACCACGCGCGCCCGGCGGACGCCGTCGCGTTCTTCGGCTCGGTGCGGCTCACCGAGCACGAGGACGGGGTCATCGCGATCCCGCGCGGCCGGGCCCGCCGCCCCGAGCCCGCCGAGCTGGTCAAGGAGGTCCCGGAGCTCGGGCTCCTGGAGATCACGCCGCTGAACCGGCAGACCCGGCGGCGGCTCCCGTCGTGGCGCGGCGCGCCCGTCGCGGGCGGCGAGCTGTTCCAGGACTCGGTGGAGGGCCAGGGCCTCTATTTCCTGCTGACGCTGAAGTCGCTGCTGGTGACCGTCCTGCCCGACGAGGACCGGGCGCGGGAGGTCCCGGGGCGGCTCGCGGGGCTGGCGGTCGAGGCGATCCCGTGACCGCGCTGCTGGCGGGCGTCGCGGCGGTCGCGGTCCCGCTCGTCCTGCTGGGGTCGCTGTCAGGGCACGCGAGGCGCCCCGGCGTGCTCGCCTCGGCGCTGCGGGCGCACGGCACGATCCCGCGCGCGCTCGCGGGTCCCTTGACGGCGGCCGTGCTCGCCGCTGAGGCGCTGACCGGCGCGGGCGGCGCGGCAACGCTTCTCCTCCGCCTGGACGGGCCGATGCGCACCGCGTTCGCGGCGTCGGCCGTCCTGCTCGCCCTGTACGCCGCCTACGGAACGTACGTGTCGCGGACGCGGCCCGACGCGCCCTGCGGCTGCGCGGGCGCGGGCACCCCGATGACGGGCTGGGTCGCGGGCCGGGCCGCCGCGCTGTCCGCGCTCGCGCTCATCGGTGCCGTGCACGGGCTTCCAACCGGCTCGTCGCCATACGAATCGTTCATCGTCGTCACGGCGGGCCTGGGGTTCGCGGTCCTTCTCTGGACGCTCCCGTCCGCCATGATCGTGAGGAGGTCGGCCGGATGAGCTTCCAGAGCAGCGCGCTGCTGCTGTCGTGGGTGGCGATCCTGCTGCTCGCCCTGGTGGTCGCCGGTCTCGTCCGGCAGGTCCACGCGCTCGGCCAGGGGACGTCCCGGCCGACCGGTCTCGGCCCGGCGCCGGGATCGCCCGCGCCGTCCTTCGACCGCCTCGGCCCGGGCCTGCTGCTCTTCCTGGACCGCGACTGCGGCGTCTGCACGGAGGTGCTGGCCGCCGCCGACGGCACCGGCCCGCTCCACGCGATCTTCGCGGGCCCGCCCGCGGACGGCGCCGCCGCGCTGTCCGGGGCGACCGTGCTGTCCGGCGAGCAGGACGGCCTGTTCGCCGCCTACCGCGTCCCCGCCACCCCCTTCGCCGTGATCGTCGACGCGGACGGCCGGGTGCGGGCCGCCGAACCCGTGGGCTCGCCTGAAGCCCTCCGCACGCTCACCCTGGAGGCGGCACGATGATCCAGTTGGAAGACGTCCCGCCGCTGCGCGGCCCGCGCCCGGCCGGCGCCCCGCGCGCCCGCCGCCGCGTCCCGCCGGACGCGCCCACGTTCAGGCCCGTCCGCCGCAGCGTCCTCACGGGCCTCGCCGCCGCGGGCGCGACCGCCGGGCTGAAGGCCCTCGGCGTGTTCCCGCCCGCGCGGGACGCCCTCTCCTCCGGTTTCGAGCTGGTCGGCTACTACGACATCTATCCGCGCTGCCCGTCGTACGCGTCCGGGCACAACTGCTCCCCCGGCTGCGGCCCGAGCGTCGTGTGCGCCTCATGCTGCCGGACGAGCGGAAAGTACAAGGGCTTTCACAAATCCGGGGTCTCGGACCCGGGACGCTACAAACTGCGTCCCAGCGACTGCAACGGCAGCCATTGGGACGGATGGCTCTGGGCGTACTCCAAGGCTTGCGGGAATTGCAAGAAGGGCATCACCTGGCGCTGCCACGACGGCTGGAAGAAATCGTCGGCGGGGAGCTGGTACAAGACCATCTGCCGCAAAGCCACGGCGTGCAAGAACTGACCGCCGGACGGCTGCGGCGCGGCCTCACCGACCCGCTCCTGCCCGTCGCCGCCGTCGCGCTCCTCGCGCTGTCGGCCGCCGCCCTGGACGCCGCCGTCCTGTCCTGGGCGTCGATCGGCGTCCTCGCCGGGTTCTCGCTGTCCGGCAGCGTTTGAACGCGCAACAGCGAATCCGTGCTGTTCTCGCCAGGTTGGCGGGCTCCCGTACGGCAGGGCGAGATCCTGGCCGTCTTCACCGCCGGGCTGCTGCTCGGCGGCACCGCGAGCGCCGCGGTGCTCTGGCTGCTCTCGGGCTTCTCCGCACCGCTGCCGCCGCCTGTCCGCACGGCCGCGATCCTGGGCGTGGCGGCCCTCGGAACCGCCCGCGAGTTCGGCCTGGTCTCCCTGCCCCTCCCGCAGAACGCCCGCCAGATCCCGCAGGAAGTCCTCCAGACCAACCTGCGCCGAGGCACTCTGCGGTTCGGCTTCGAGCTGGGCACCGGCGTCCGGACCTACGTCTCGTCCACGGCCCCTTACGTCCTGGCCTTGGCCCTCCTCCTAAGCCACGCGCCGCTGGCGGTGACCCTCCTGACCGGCACCGCCTTCGGCACCGGCCGCGCCCTGAGCGCAACCCTCACCTACCTCTCCAAAGACACCCACCGCGCCCCGCTCATCGCCACCCGCCTACCCGCCGTCAAGACCACGACCGCCCTGACAACCCTTCTAGTACTCGCCCTCCTTGCCCTGTGACAGCCCGGCCGCCCTCGCGAGGAAGCTCGCCGTCATCACGATCTTCGACGCCGGGCGGGTCCGCGCGGCCATCGAGCACAGGCGTGCGTTGGAGCGAGAGCGGCTGAGCGAGCTGATCGCCGCCGCGGAAGCGACGCATGGTCCGGTCGACCTGGACGAGGTGAGGGCCAACAGCGCGGTCTTCGCTCGGGCACGCGCGGGGATCGTGGACGGATGAGAGACTGAGATCCGTCCGTCCACTCGGAAGGTTCGCTGTGATCTGGCCGCTGGTGGTCTTCGGGGTTCTGCGGGGGTTCGCCGTGGCCGAGTGGGCCGGGGAC
>NZ_SMJX01000348.1 GCF_004348535.1 Actinomadura sp. KC216 | reverse complement strand
ACACCCCACCCGGCCTGGCGACGCTCTACGCACGCCTGACCGAGCTCCGCGGCAGCGGCACGGCCAAAAGCGGATGACCCGCGGCGGGATGGTCAGCAGGATGGGCTGATGCTCGTTGACCACTTTCCGCTTCTCGGGTTGCGGCTGAAGACGCCGCGTCTGGAACTGAGATTGCCGTCGTCCGAAGAGCTCGCCGACCTGGCCGAGGTGGCGGCGGCAGGCGTCCACGATCCCGAGACGATGCCGTTCCTGGTGCCATGGACCGACCGTCCGGCCGCTGAGATCGCGCGGGGCGTCGTCCAATATCACTGGTCACGACTCGGAAATTGGACGCCGCAGGACTGGTCTCTCAACCTCGCGGTCTTCCACAACGGCTCGGCCATCGGCGTCCAGGACATCAGCGCGCTCGATCTGGCGATCACCCGTCGGGTGGCCACTGGATCCTGGCTCGGGCGGCGCTACCAGGGCCAAGGCATCGGCACCGAAATGCGGGCCGCCGTCCTGCACCTGGCCTTCGCCGGACTCGACGCGCAAGAGGCCGCGTCCAGCGCATTCGCCGACAACCCGGCCTCCCATGCCGTCTCACGCAAACTCGGATACCAGCCCAACGGCGTCGACCGCCGCGTCATCCGCGGCGCCCTCACCATCGACCACCGCCTGCTCCTCACCCGCACCGCCTGGGAACAACACCGCACCATTCCCGTCACCATCGACGGGCTCACGCCATGCCTGCCCCTATTCGGACTCGACCAGACGTGACCTTGAAATCAGTCGCCGGTGATCTTGTGGAGGAGGGTGAGGACGGCGGCGCCGACTCCAATGGGCACGGCGACCGGTGGCCAGCGGGCTGTTGCGGCGACGGCCGCGCCCGCCAAGGCGAGGATGACGAGCGCCCGGAGGCTGAGTAGAGGTCTGCCTTCTTCTCCGGGGAGTTGTTCAGGTTCCGTTGCCTGGGGGGCTTGGGACGTCCGACGTACTCTTGCCATGAGGACTCTGGTCTCCGTTCTGCACAGGGTGAGCAGGCCAGGGTTCAGCGAGCGGCCTCCCTGTTGCGAGCAGGGGGGCCGCTTCTATGACGGGCGTTTCCGGGCGCTACCTGCGGTTCACCGATCCCCCAGGCGAGGGGCCAGCACAACAGGCGTGATTAGCAAGTTATATGCCTTCCTCGTCAAATAACGATTCTATAACGCCCCTTATAGTAGCCGCTTTCCGCGCTCGGGGCATGCCCCTGACCGGAATTGGTGCCCAGGTGCTGTTGGCCAGCTGGACGTCCCGCACACTCACCAGGGGCTTACGCAGCGCGGAGGGTCCAGATGGGAGCAGAGACCTGTTCCGGCCATGGACGACCCAGGCGGGATTCGCAACCAAGAAACGATCCGAACGATCCCGAGTTGCTGCGGCGGCCCGTCCTGCTGCTGAAGGGGCGGACGACAGGTGTGCGGGCTTGTGCTCTCGGCAGAACGAGACGAGCCCGACGACGGTCGACCCGCCTCCAGCCAACGGGACCTTAAGCTGCGTGTTTGTGGATGAGTTTCGTGAGTTCGAGGGGCGCGCTCTTGTCCGTCCCGATGAGGAAGTCGTCGATCAGGGGCTCGGCTTCGATCTCGGCACGCTGTTGGGGCGACGGCGGATGCTGGGGCTGCTCGGCCTCGGGGCGATCGGACTCGGCCTCGCGGCATGCGGCGGCGGAGACGGTTCCGCGCCCGAGTCGTCCCCCGGTTCGGCTTCTGGTTCGTCCTCCGGTTCGGCGTCGGCGGGGACCTCGTCTGGCGAGATTCCGGACGAGATGGCCGGTCCCTACCCCGGCGACGGCTCCAACGGGCCGGACGTCCTGGAGGAGAGCGGAATCGTCCGCAGCGACATCAGGTCCAGTTTCGGTACGGCGAACGGCACCGCTGATGGTGTGCCGATGACGCTGGAACTGACCATCTCCGATCTGGCCAAGAAAGCCGCACCGTTCGCAGGAGCGGCCGTCTACGTATGGCACTGCGACCGCGACGGGGCCTACTCCATGTACTCCGAAGGGGTCGAGGACGAGAATTACCTGCGCGGCGTGCAGATCGCCGACGCTGCCGGGAAAGTGAGGTTCACCAGCATCTTCCCAGGCTGCTATCCCGGGCGCTGGCCGCACATCCATTTCGAGGTCTACTCCACCAGGGCCGACATCGCCGACGCCACGAAGACGATCGCGATCTCGCAGATCGCCCTACCGAAGGACGCTTGCGACAAGGCGTTCGCACAGCCGGGTTACCAGCAGTCCGTCAAGAGCATGGCGGGGGTCAGCCTCGACAACGACGGCATTTTCAGGGAGGACAGGGGCGCGCGCCAACTGGCCACTGTGACCGGCGACGCTAGCAGCGGCTACACCGTCTCGCTCACCGTCGGCGTCGACACCCGGACCAAACCCACCGGGGGCTGACCCGTGTTCGGCGGGAGCTGACTCGCGCCGCCTGCCTGGATCAACTGCTGGCCGGACGGCCCGGCATCCGGGTCCTCACTCCGACCGGCCCCCACCGCTCCGATTGGCTCCGACCGGACAGCCACCCTTGCGCCTTCGTGTTCGCCATCAACCCGTATGCCCCCCGGGTTCACCCGCGCCGACCTTCTCCAAGGGGGGATAGCGAGATCACCACCGGTGCCTCGGTGGGGCCCTTGCGCTCTTACCGCGTGTTTGCCGCGCCCAGTTCACCCGTCACCAGGGCTGGGACACACTGCGTCCGCTGCGAACTGCGGGTCACCGGACAACGAACGCCTGGCCGCCAGCTAGCTGCGGATCGCCGTTCCCACGGGCGACGGTTCAGACGCGGCAAGCTCTCCGGTCGGGACGCAGGCCCTAATCCTCTGAGTGCATGTCCTGGATCGTGATCACCCGCGCGGGTGGACGCTAAGTCGGGTCGTCCTGCCAGGAGCCGGCCATGATGTGACGGGCACCGCGCGGGTCCGCGACTCCTCCGCTGCCCGTGGAGCGCCTCCTTGGGCTGCGGCAGGCTCATGTCCGCGTTACGCAGATGACGGCATGGCGATGGCCGTCACAGAGCGCGTCGGCGTCTCCCTCGCAGGCCGGCAACGCCGCACCCGGATCGCCGCGTGCTCGCCGACCGCCTCATGCCGCGAACAACCGAGAGGTGACGTCAGCGCAGGGTGTGGTAGACGATTCCGTCGAGGGAGTCGTCGTCCCAGGCGGACGAGTTGGTCAGGTGACCGTCGTACGGGCCGACCTTGGTCACTGTGCGGCCGTCTCTGAACACCAACTGCAGGCCGTGCTCCTGCTCCCAGGCGCATTCGCATTCCAGCGAGAAATAGACGTGCCCGTCATGGTCCAGGTCCCTGGTGACCGTCGGTTCGTTCCCGAACCGGACGTGGTCGAGGACGTCGTCCGGACCTTCGATCTCGACGTACCAGTCGTCGTCACCGGAGGCCAGAATGTCGTCCGTGACATCGCGGTAGTAGGCGAAGATAGACGGCGCGGCCGAGGCCAATGCTGACGCGTCCAGCGCCAGGAACGTTTGGATCGCGGCGTGGAACTCTTCGGGCGCGGCGTCATCGACATAGCCGTCCACGATGAAGCGGCATGGCAGGTTACCCAATACCGGCACCGGGACAGGTTCACTCTGGTACCACCCCAGCCCGGTGTCTTCGATGAGCCGACCGAGCCCAGGAATCTGTATGGCAGAGGAGAGCGTCATGAGCGTGACCTACACCTTCGATGTCTTTTCCAGCCTCGACGGCTACGGCGCCGCGGGCGGCGACTGGACCGGCTACTGGGGCAAGCAAGGCCCCGAACTCCTCGACCATCGTCTCGCGCTGTACAGCGAGGAGCAGCGGATGGTCTTCGGGGCCAACACCTACCGGGCGTTCGCGCACATGCTGGCCACCAGCACCGAGGGGTCCGAGGTGCGTGACCCGTGGGTCACGCGGATGATCAACCTTCCGGCGACGGTCGTGTCGAGCACCTTGGACGGGACCGTCGACTGGCCGGACGCCACCGTCGAGAGGGGCGATGCCGTCGAAGTCGTCGCCCGGCTCAAGGAGGAGTCCGCGGTGCCGTTGCGCTCGCACGGCAGCCTGGCGATGAACCGGGCGCTGATGGCCGCCGGACTGGTCGACCGCGTCCAGGTGACGCTCTTCCCCGTGATCACCGGTCAGAGCGGGCTGGACCCGGTCTTCGAGGACGCGGCCGACTTCGACCTCGAACTGATCGAGAGCCGGACGCTCGACGGTCGCGTCCAGGAGCTCGTCTACCGGCCCACTCTGCATGTCTGACCACTAGCGGGGACGGCGCGGGCCCCATATCGGCCATGCCCAGTCCGCGGGATTGCCGAGCGAGGAATCGGTCAGGTCGAGGCCGACGCCGGTGAGTTCGGCGACGAGGAACTCGGTGATCGTCCAGAGCTCCTCCGTGTCCCGCCGGTCGGTCCAAATGGGCCAGCGGTCGGGGTCGGGATCGCGGGTGTCCCACCACAGGCTGGCGCGGCCCTCGGTACCTGCGCAGTACAGCAGGCCGCCGGGCTCGGGATGCAGCGGGTGGCGAGGCCCCGACCCGAAACCCCACTCCCGCATCGACTCGGCATGGGTTTCGTGGCTGGACGCCAGGTCGTGCGGATGCTCGATGAAGATGCCGTTGAGGACGATCCAGTGGTCGCTGTAGTAGGTCTCGTACAGGCGTTTGTAATCGGCCGGCAGTCGAGGGACGCCCAACTCCTGCTCAATGTCCTCCCACTCATAAGTGCCCGGAGTTCCCGGCCCGATGATGGTCTGCAATTGGGCCAGCGAATTTCGTGTCCCGGGCTGGGACGACGCAGGAACGGCAGGCTCGACCCGTTGTCCGGCAGGGGTGAGGGTGCGTTCGCGCGGTACGGGCGGAAGTGAGAGGACGGGCAGATCGAGCAGCCCGTCCAGCCACTCTTCGAGGAACTCGGTGGTGGTGAGGTTGAGCTGTTGCCGCCCGTGACCGTCGAGCGCGACCAGCCAGCGCGCGGGATCATCGTCCACCGGCAGCCACCAGCACGTCTCCCCACTGGCGAACACACCCCAGAGCCGCGCCTCCGGATGCGGCGGCACCAGATTGCGCTGCTCGGTCTCGATGTCGAAGCCGTCCACGCCGCAGCCCGGGACGAGAAGGCGCAGCACGCCCGCCAGCGTGCCCGGGCCAGTCTGGGAGAGCAGCGTGGCGTAGTCCTCGGGAAAAGCGCCGGTGGGAAACCGTGGCACCCAACCAGGGGACTGCCCGCCTGGACTGGTGTGAAGGGTTGCGGCCAGCCTCCGCCCTGCCTGCCGGAGCTCAGAGACCGCAGGAACAGGATCGCTCATTCGTCACCTTTGAGCTGCAGACGACAGGCATCAGATTTGTAGAACGAACCAGACCTTAGCGCTTCATTCCTCCAAAGAAGCGCATGCTCACATGCTCTGCACCGTCACCGCGAACCCACCATTGCCATCGCCCACCTAACCACGCCCCCCCGGTGCCCGCTTTGCGGCATGAGGTTGCCAGTTATCGGATGTGGGGGACGACCCAGGTGGACGAACTGGTTAAGCACTCGATCACGAACCGAACGAGTAGCTCCGGGAAGGCGCCGCGCAGCCCCCTGGTGAGCGCGGAATCCCCCGCCCTCGGGCGGCGGTTCTCGTGCAGACCGGAACGCGGCATCTTCTGCGCCTATTGCGAAGGGTGTCTCCGCCCTCCTGGGGTTCTAGATCCAGCTCGGCCAGGCATGTCTCGGCGTGTGGCCGAGTGCGGCCCCTCGGCGCCGAGTCGGGTCGTCACGGCAAGTGAGCGGCGTACGCTGGCACTGCGCATGCGAATGATGGCCCTACGTGATTGCGCGTATGGGCGGCCGTCAGAGCTCCCACTGTGCGCGCGAGGGCAGGCGCGAGTAGAGGAGCGAACGCAGTGCATCAGATGGCCAAGGGCGCCAACATCGACCTGTCCGGCCTGACCACGGCGACGGGGCCGTTCACTGTGGCGTTGAGCTGGATCGACCCTTCTGGTGAAGGCGAGGCCGATGTGTCAGTGCTCTTGGTCGACGCCAATGGCAAGGTCGGCAGCGATGCCGATTTCGTCTTCTACAACCAACTCGCCACCGCTGACGAATCAGTGCGTCTGCTGGGTAAGACGCCGACGGCCACCGGCAGCGAGGACCGCATCCTGGTCGACCTGGCTGCGTTGCGACCTGAGGTACAGCGGGTGGTCATCGCCGCCAGCCGCTATGCGGGCGCGACGTTCGGAGTCCTGGACGATCTACGGCTCGCCGTCTCCGACAGTAGCGGAGAGGTGCTGCTGACTTTCGATATCGAGGACGCCGACACCGAGACCGCGTTCATTTTCGGGGAGCTGTACCGCAGGGGCGACGCCTGGAAGTTCCGAGCGGTGGGTCAGGGCTACACGTCCGGGCTCGCGGGCTTAGCCGCCGACTTCGGCATCAACGTCGATGACACTGACGAAGAGGAAGAAGCCACCCGAGCCCCTTCGCAGCCGACCGCCGTACCCGTCCCTGAACAGACGAGCTCCCCGGCCCCCGTCACCACAAGCCCGCCCGTTGGTTCAACGCCCTCCAAGAACGGTGACCGTCCGAAACGCGTCCGGACGTCCAAGAAGAAGACGACCCTGCCGAAGGCGGTCAAGGTCAATCTGGCCGAGCATCCGTCCTGGCAGCATGCGCGGCTGTTCCCCGTCACGGGCCTGCGGAACGACCAGGAACGCGAAGTGCGCGCGACCGCCACACTGCTGGCGGTCATGGCGCAGGTGCCTGAGTTCGGCCGCCGCCTGACGGCCCGTTTCAACGCCCCGGCCGGGACCATCCAGACCTTCGCCGAAGCCTCCTTCAAACACGGCGACGGCAAGGTCCGCCCCGACGGGGTGCTGCGCGTGGCCAGGGCCGGCCGGATCTGGACCGCGCTGATCGAGACCAAGACCGGCGGGAATCCCCTCAAGGCCGACCAGGTCGAGGCCTATCTGGGTGTGGCGGCCCGGCACGGCTACGAAACCGTGATCACGTTGTCCAACGACCTGGCTCTGGACAACGAGCATCCCTTGAAGGTCGATAAGCGGCTGCTGCGCAAGGTCGCTTTGCGGCACCTGTCCTGGGCCGAGGTCGCGCACGAGGCAGAGATGCTCTGCCTGCACGATGGCGTGGCCAACCCTGTTCACGCCTGGCTACTGAGCGAGTTGCTGCACTATCTGCGTCAGGACAACGCCGGCTGCCAGGGCTTCCGGGACATGGGCGCCGCCTGGGTCCCGGTGCGCAATGCCGTCACCGCGGGCACACTGCGTCTGGGTGATCGGCGCGCGATGCAGGTGGCGGAGAGCTGGGAGAAACTGATCCGGCAGCTGTGTCTGCGCCTGAGCGGTGAGACGGGATTGGCCATCGCCCCCGTGCTGCGCAAACGACGGGACGGGGACGCCTCGGTGCGGCGCCTGCAGACCGTGACCTCGCTGGTGGAGTCCGGTCGGATGAGCGCCGAGATCCGGATCCCCAACGCCGGCGGCCCGGTCCTCCTCGAGGCCGACCTGCGCACCGGGCAGATCGAAACCCGGTCGAAGTCCCCGCGGCAGCCCGCGCCCGTCCCCTGACCCGCGTCCAGTGGCTGCTACGCCAGCTGAACAGCGCCCCGCCCGAACTCCGCATCGAAGCACTCGCCCCCAAACAAAAGACCGGCCCCTGCGACCTGCTGAAGAACCTCCTCACCGAGCCCGGGCTTCTCGTCCCCGAGGACGCGCCACAAATCGACACGTTCCGCCTGACCCTCGCAACCGGGTTGGGAACGAAACGCGGCACTGAGGAAGCCGGCTTCGTCCGCAGCGTCGACACGGCCATGGACCGCTTTCACCAGGAAATACTGCAGGTCCTGAAACTCGATCCCGTCCCCGCTCCTGCCGAGACCAGGAGCGCCCGCTGAGCTTCAAGCTTCGGCACGCCTGCCCGCCTGCTGCCTTAACAGCGGGGCGAGTGGGTTATGGCTTCTTGAGGACGCCGCCGTATTCGCGGAAGTCTCGGCCTAGTTTGGATGCGCCCAGGAACTGCTCGATCTCGACGGGGGCGGGTGCCAGCGGCGGCTGGTTGGGGTCGGGGCGCCAGTCTTCTACGTCGACCAGGCCCGGGTCGACGGGGATGAGGCCGTCCAGGAGGGCGTCGACCTCGGCGCGCCTACGGGTCTGCCAGGGGATTCCGGCGCCGGTCATGCGGGCCTGGAGGTCGGCTCCGCGGGCGATGTTCTCGGTGACGGCCTGGGAGAACGCCAGGTGGCTGCCGGGGGCGGCGCGGTCGAGGATGGTGCGGAGGA
>NZ_SMJX01000347.1 GCF_004348535.1 Actinomadura sp. KC216 | reverse complement strand
CCCCCGCGTCACCCGCCCCCGCCTCGTCCGCCGCCGCGGTCAGCGCGGCGAAGTACGGCATGCGGCGGATCTCGGGGAACAGCCCGACCGCCGTGACCGGGTCGAAGCGCAGCACCCCGGTCGCGGGCAGGTCGTGGGCGAGCAGCGCCTCCAGTGCCTCGGCCCCCTCCGCCGGGCTGATCGGGTCGATGGCGGTGACCGACGTGTCGGCGGCTCCTCCGACCTGTGACCATGTGCCCCAGTTGATGGTGGTTCCCGGGCGCCCGCAGGACCTCCGGTACGCCATCAGCGCGTCGGCGGCGGCGTTCGCGGCGGCGTAGGCGGCCTGGCCGGGCGAGCCGAGCAGGGCGGCTGCCGACGAATGGACCACGAACCAGTCGAGGTCGCGACCCGGACCGAGGTCCCAGGTGGCCTCGCTGAGGCGCCGCGCGCCTTCGACCTTCGCCGTCCACACCCTGTGGAGATCGTCGGCGCCCAGATCGGTGATCAGCCGGTCCTCGATGGCCCCGGCGCCGTGCACCACACCGCACAACCTCGTGCCGCCCTCCTGCGCGACCTGGACGAGACGTTCGGCGGTGCCGGGCAGGGCGATGTCGCCGAGCACGACACCGACGTCCACGCCCTCCTCGCGCAGCCGCGCGATCACCTTCTCGGCGTCGGCGCCGGGACCGTGCCGCCCGGACAGGACGATGCGTCCCGCACCGCGCTCGGCGAGCAGCCGCGCCGTGGCCAGGCCGACGCCGCCGTACCCACCGGTGATCATGTAGGCGCCGCCCCGCCGGACGATCCGCTTCGTCCGTGGCCGTGGCGCGTCGGGGAGGGCGGCCCGCGCGAGCCGCGCCACGTATCGTGTGCCGCCGCGCCAGGCGACCTCTCGCGCGTCACCATCACCGAGGAGTTCCTCGACCAGATCCGCGGGACGGTCCACGTCCACGTGCGTGGCCCGCTGGACGGTCCGTTCAAACGCCAGGACCCGGGTGAGCGCGCTGACGAAACCGTGGCTGGGCTCGCCTCGCTCCCCCTCCTGCACGGGAACCGCCCTGTAGGTCGCGATGTAGAGGCGGAGGCCGTCCGGAAGGGAACGGCTCACGCGCGCGACGGTCAAGACCAGCTCTTCGTCCACCAGGTCAGCGGACGGGACGAGAACGACGCCGTCCGTAGGCCGGTGCTCGCCGGGCGGCCAATCCGCCAAGCGATGCCGTACGACCGTCCTGCCGCGTTTCTCCAGCCCATCGGAGACCGCGGCTGCGAGCGCATCGCCCTCATCGGCCAGCACCACCCACACACCCTCGGATGTGTCGGCCCTTGGGAGCGGGGACGCGTCCCAGACGTGTTCGATGAGTTTGTCCGCGATCGGCACCGGAACTTCATGCCGTTCCACGCGGCGCAGGGCAATTCCCGTGGCCTTAACCAGAAGCTGGCCGTCCGCTGCAAAAAGCGACACAGACCCCGACATGGCGCCGTCGTCGTCCCGGACCACCGTCGCCTGGACGTGCCCACCCCGATGGGTCGGCCCGTACACGCGAAGCGAGCCGATCGCCTCGGCTACCCACTCCCCATCGCCCGCACCCGCTTCGGTGGCCAGGGCGGAGAGGCAGCGGTGAAAGACCTCCGGATGGAGCCTGTAGTGGCGGCTACCGCGCTCGGCGGGGCCCACCTGCGTAGCGGCGGCTGCCGGGCCGGGCGATTCCGGGTCGCGGTGGTCGACGGCCACGTCCGCGCCGGCCAGGCGCGTCCAGGTGCCCGCCGGTGTCAGCGCGTGGACCTCCACCCGCTGCTCCGCCTCCGCGAACGTCGTCGTCACCGTCGTGTGGCCGGCGAGCGCGAGCGGTAGCGGTCGCTCCAGCCGCAGGCCGTCGAGGCGGACGGCGTCCGTCCCGAGCGCGATCGCCCCGGCGGCCAGCGCCATCTCCGCGAACGCCGCCACCGGCAGGGTGTGCAGCCCGTGGACGGCCAGCCCGCCGAGCCACGGCTGGGCGGCGAGCCCGACGTCGGCGCGCCAGGCGTGCCTGTCCTCGCCGGGCAGTTCGACGTGCGCGCCGAGCAGCGGGTGCTGCTCGTCTCGCTGCCCGGCCGGCCATGCGCGCGCCGACAGATCGACCCAATGCCGCTCATGCCGCCACGGTGACCGGGGCACGTCGATGATCCGTCCGCCTGCGGGCTCGGCGACCGGCGCCGGAACCGCGTGCCCGTGCGCGGCCAGCGTCGCGAGCTGGGCGTGGAAAGTCAGGGTGTCGTCGGTCTCGTGCCCGTTCGGAGCCCGTTCGAGGGTGTGGGTGACGAGCGCGCCCGCCCCCTCAACGGTCCC
The DNA here is from genome assembly GCF_004348535.1 of Actinomadura sp. KC216. Lineage (GTDB taxonomy): Bacteria > Actinomycetota > Actinomycetes > Streptosporangiales > Streptosporangiaceae > Spirillospora. The sequence goes on along the minus strand of NZ_SMJX01000347.1, from coordinate 5,990 downwards.
CTCAAGCGTCTCCGCGACCGCGTGGGCGAGGATCGGGTGGGCGTTGATCTCGACGAACGTCCGGAACCCGTCCTCGGCGGCCGCCGCCACCGCATCGGTGAGCCGGACGGCGTTCCGCAGGTTCGCCGCCCAATGGTCAACCCCCAGGCCGCTGCCGCACCCGCCCGAGTCCAGGAGGGCGCGGGGGTCGTCAAGGGCGGTGGTGTAGAGCTTGATGCCATCAGCGAGAGGCTCACCTCGCTGAGCGCCCACCCCGGCGAGCAGTTCGCGCAGGTCGGGCAGGAGCGCGTCGACTTGCGGGGAGTGTCCGGCGCCCTCGGCCTGGATCGTCCGGGCGAGGCGTCCCTCCGCCTCCGCCCGCCGGACGATCTCGGCGACCTGGTCGGCGTCGCCCGTGACGACGGTCTGCTTCGGCGAGGCGTGGACGGCCGCGTACACCTCGCCCAGCCCCTCCCCGAGGCGCGCGACCTCGCCCGCGGACGCGCCGAGGACGGCCATCGCACCGCCGCCGACGAGCCGCGACAGCAACCGCGAGCGGCGGCAGATGACGCGGACGCCGTCCTCCAGCGTGATCGCCCCGGCGACGACCGCCGCCGCGACCTCGCCCATCGAGTGGCCGATGACCGCGCCCGGCGCGACGCCGTACGACGTCCACATGCGGGCCAGGCCGATCTGGATCGCGAACAGCACCGGCATGGTGTCGGTGGGGCCGCCGTCCGGTTTCCGTCCCTCTTCAAGGAGCGTCCACAGGTTGGGGCCGTGCTCGTCGGCGAAGAGTTTGTCCAGGTCGTCTATCGCTTCGGCGAACGCGGGCTCCTCCTTCAGCAGCCGCTGCGCCATTCCTGCGCGTTGCGCCCCGTACCCGGAGAACACCCACACGGGACGGCGGCCAGGCGTGCCGAGCACCGTGCCGCTCACTACGCCAGGGTGTGGACGCCCTTCGGCGAGAGCGGTCAGCCCGTCGATGAGGCCCGCCCGGTCTCGTGCCACGACGGCGGCGCGTGCTCGCCCGCGGGCGCTGCACCGGTGCAGAGTGTGCGCCAGGTCAGAAAGCTTCAATTCCTGGTTCGGGAGCCACTCGGCTAGAAGGGCGGCGTGGTCGCGTACGCGGTCGTCGGTGGTGTCGGACAGCGGGAACGTCCTCACGACACCCGGCAGAGCCGTCTCCCGTGGGTTTTGCGCGGGCGCCTCCTCTAGGAGGACGTGTGCGTTCGTCCCGCCAAAGCCGAACCCGGAAACGCCTCCGCGCGCGGGACGCCCCCTCTCCGGCCACGGCATCTCCTCCGCGACGACCGCGATACGCAATTCGTCAAACGGAATGTGAGGGTTGGGCTCCTTGTAATGCGCGCTCGGCGGGATGACCCGGTGATGCAACGCCAGGACGGTCTTGATGAGCCCGGCCATGCCCGCCGCCGACTCCATGTGTCCGAGGTTGGACTTGGCCGAACCGAGCAGCAGAGGCGCATCCGACTCACGCCCCGTGCCGAGAACGTCGCCGAGCGCTTTCGCCTCGATCGGGTCGCCTAGGAACGTTCCCGTCCCGTGGGCTTCGACGTAGTCGACCTCTCGCGTGTCGACGCCCGCCGCCGTGTACACGTCCCGCAGAAGCGCCCGCTGCGCCTCCGAGTTCGGGGCGACGAGGCCGTTCGACCGTCCGTCAGAGTTGACGCCGGAACCCCGGATGACGGCGAGGACCCGGTCGCCGTCCCGGACCGCGTCCGGCAGCCGCTTCAGGACGACGGCGCCGCACCCCTCCGCCCGGACCATCCCGTCTGCGGACGCGTCGAACGGCTTGCAGCGCCCGTCCGCCGCCGTCCCGCCCGCGAGGTCGAACGTCATCGTGACCGCGGGCGACAGCATCACGTTCACGCCGCCCGCCAGCGCCACGTCCGCCTCGCCGTTCCGCAGCGCCCGCACCGCGAGGTGCGTCGACACCAGCGACGACGAGCATGCCGTGTCGACGATCATGCTGGGGCCGCGGAGGTCGAGCAGGTACGACAGCCGGTTCGCGATGACGCTGAGCGCGGCGCCGGTCGCGGTGAACGGTTCGAGGGAGGCAAGGTCGGACGCGGTGAACGCGGCGTACTCGGGCGCGGACACGCCGACGAACACGCCGGTGCGGCTGCCGCGGAGCGACGCCGGGGCGATCCCGGCGTGCTCGAACGCCTCCCACGCGACCTCCAGGACGAGCCGCTGCTGCGGATCCATCACCGCCGCCTCGCGCGGCGCGATGCCGAAGAATTGCGCGTCGAATTCGGCGATGCCGGCGAGGAAGCCGCCGAGCCGCGTCGTTCTGGCGAGCAGGTCGCCGGCTTCCGGGGAGCCGTTGTCGAACGCGTCCCAGCGCCCGTCCGGCACTTCCCGAATCGCGTCGCCGCGCCCGGTCAGGAAACGCCAGTATTCCTCCGGCCCGGTCAGGTCGCGGTCGCCGCCGGGAAAGCGGAGACCGATGCCGACGACGGCCACCGGCACATCGTCCGCGGCCACAGCCCGCTCCGGCAGCGCCTCCACATCTGCCGATTCCGGGACGGTGTCGCCCGCACCGGCCAGCGCCGCGGAGAGCCGGTCGATCGTCGGGTGCTCCCAGACGAGGGTGGCGGGGAGGGAACGTCCCAGCAGCTCCTCAAGCTCGCCCGCCATCGCGACCGCGTCCCGCGAGGCCAGCCCGAACTCCTCCAGGGGACGGTCGGGATCGACGTCGGCGACGGCGATCCCGGAGCGGCGGGCGATCTGCTCGATCAGGTACCGGCGGATCGCTTCCGCATCGATCCGGGAGCCGTCCCGCGCGGCTCCGGAGGAACGATCGTTGCTCTGCATGCGCTGGGTTCCCCCATGAAACCGGATCGTTCGGCGAGGCGGGGGACCCACTTTGTCCTACACCGACCGGCTCATGATGCGCATCCAGGCCACTTTTCTCATGCCCTCCTTGTCACGGCGATGACAAGACTCAGGGGCGGCCATTGTGGCCTGATGGGGCAGTTCAGGAACTCGGAACCACAGCCGAGTAACGAGATATCAACCAATAGTGACAATTGCTCGTTGAATATGGGCGGCAGTGACCCAGGGCCGGTACCGATGGGCGCTCGCGGTGGTGGCCGTCAGCGCATTCATGATCACCATGGACAACACGGTGGTCGCGAACGCCCTGCCCACCATCATGAGCGACCTCGGCATGTCCGACTCCGCAAAGGACTGGGTCGCGTCCGGCTACATCCTGACCTTCTCCTGCCTCATGATCGCGGGCGGGCGGCTCGCCGACGTGTACGGGTGCCGCGTCACCTTCGTGTCCGGGATGGTGGTGTTCACCGCCGCGTCCGCCGTCTGCGGGCTGGCCCCCGACTCCGCGACGCTGATCCTCGCGCGCGTCGTGCAGGGCGCCGGCGCCGCGCTCGCCCTGCCCGCGACGCAGGTCGTGGTCACCGTCGGACGCACGGACAGGCAGCGCTCCCTCGGCACGATCGTCTGGGTCGGCGCCGCGTCAGGCGCCATCGCGCTAGGCCCCGCCATCGGCGGATTCATCGTCCAGCGGTGGAGCTGGGGCTGGATCTTCCTCATCAACATCGCGCCCGGCGCGCTGGTCATCCTGCTCGGCCTAGCCGTCCTCACCGGCACGGGCAAGAACCGTCCTACCGGCGCCGCCCACTCCCGCGCCGCCCGCTCCGCTCGCGCCGCCAGCACCGCTCGCGCCGCCCGCACCGCTCGCCTTGACCTGCCCGGCGTGCTGATCTCCGCGACGATGCTGTTCGCGTTCGTCTACGGGCTGGAGTCCGGCGGCCGGTACGGGTGGACGGACCCGTCCGTGCTCGCCGTCTTCGCGCTGGCCGCCGTCGCCCTCGCCTGCTTCGCCGTCGTGGAGCGCTGGGCCCCCGACCCGATGATCGACCTGCGGTTCTTCCGCAACCGCGTCTTCACCGGCGGCTTGCTCTCCCAGATGCTCTACGGCATCGGCTTCAACGGGATGATCTTCTATTCGGCCACGTTCCTGCAGCGCTTCCTCGGCTTCTCCCCGCCGGAGGCGGGCCTGGTGATGCTGCCGCCGGCCATCGCCATCATGGTGCTGACGCCGGTCGCGTTCTGGCTGGCCGCCAAGCTCGGCCCCCGTCCCGCCGTCGGCGGCGGCCTCGCCCTGATGGCGCTGGGGATGTTCCTGTTCTCCACCCTCCGGCAGGGCGACGGCTACGCCGACCTGATGCCCGGCGTCATGATCGTCGGGGTGGGCGCGGCGATGGGGATGCCGCTCGTGATGTACGTCCTGAAGGCCGTGCCGGGGCACCGGGCCGGGGTGGCCAGTGGCGTCCTCAACGTGGTCCGGGAGGCGTCCGGCGCCTTCGGTATCGCGATCATCGGCCTGCTGGTCCACCACGTCCCCGAGCGGGGCGCGACCGCCGCCGAACTGGAGACCTTCCGCGACGGGACGGCGGCGGGACTCGTTCTCGGCGCGTCCCTCGTCCTGCTCGGCGGCCTGATCAGCGCCTTCACGCTGCCCCGCCGCCGCGGCCGCGAACGCCCGCGCCCGAAACACGCCAAGAGGACCCCCGGCCCGGGACCGGCGGCGACTCCGCAGCCGATCGCCGCAACGACGCCTGGCAGGGCCACATGAGCAGAATCGTGATCTTCGCGGCCGGGTCGCGGGGCGACGTCCAGCCCTGCGTCGCGCTGGGGAAGGCGCTGCGGCGGCGGGGGGACGAGGTCCGGCTCGTGGCGAGCGCGCGGTACGCGGCGATGGCGACGGCCGCCGGGATGGAACTCGCACCGCTGACGGCCGATCCGGCGGAGATCCTCGAATCGGACGCCGGGCAGGAGCTGCTGGCCGGAGGCCGTAACCCGGTGAGGTTCCTGAACGGCTTCCGGCGGATCCTGGGCCCGATGGCCGAACGGCTCCTCGCCGAATGCTCGGACGCCTGCGAAGGCGCCGACCTCATTCTGGGCCCCACTTTCTGTTACCTTCCAATGCATCTCGGCGAGCACCTCAACGTCCCATGGGGTTTGATCCATTTCCAGCCGAGTCAGCCGACGAGCACGTTCCCGCATCCATTCATTCCGCAGGCACGGCTGCTCGGTGGATGGGGAAACCGGATGAGCTATCTGGCGGTCGAGCAGATCGCCTGGCAGTTGTCGAGGCCGTTCATCAATCCCTGGCGGACCGGGGCGCTCGGCCTCAAGCGGCTGCCCCTCCGGGGCGGATTTCCCGATGGCGCCCGCCCTCCGCGCGGCGGTCCCGTCCTCGCGTGCTTCAGCCCGGTCGTAGTACCGCGCCCGAAGGATTGGCCGTCGCACGTCACCATGACGGGCTACTGGTTTCTGGACAACGACGAAGACGACGTTGAAAACGCGTGGAAGCCGCCGACCGACCTGGTCGATTTCCTCGCGGCCGGGCCGCCGCCGGTGTACGTCGGGTTCGGGAGCATGGTGCCCGAGGACGCCGAGGTCACGAGGCTGACCGTCCGGGCGGCGCTACGGCTGGCGGGGGTGCGTGGTGTCGTGCAGGGCGACCCTGAAACGTCCGACGAGCACGTGTTCGCCGTCCAGGACGTCCCCCATTCGTGGCTGTTCCCGAGAATGGCCGCGGTGGTACACCACGGCGGCGCGGGAACGACGGCCGCGGGCCTCCGGGCAGGAGTCCCGACCATCGTCTGCCCATTCTTCGGCGACCAGCCGTACTGGGGCGAACGCATCGCGTCCCTGGGCGCAGGCCCCGACCCGCTGCCGTTCCGCACGCTGACGGCGCCGCTCCTGGCGTCCAGGCTACGGCGCGCCTTAGAGGACGAGAAAATCACTCATCGCGCGGCCGAATTGGGCCGACGCATCAGACTCGAAAACGGAACCGGACGCGCCCTGCAAATCATCGATTCGGCAATCCGCGCCACCACAGCCTGACCCGACTCAATGGGCGTCAGGATCACCAGGTGGACGTTCCCAGGTGAGGGTGTAGGGAAAAGGCTGCTCGTCCGGAAGAGGAGGCGGAACGGCCATGGGGCCGGGGGTGGAGG
>NZ_SMJX01000346.1 GCF_004348535.1 Actinomadura sp. KC216 | reverse complement strand
TTCTGGAACTCGCGGAGCCGGGGGAGCAGGTCGGTGAAGTGCCGGGCGAGCCGGTCGTGGGCCTCGCCGGGATCGTCCCCGCCGGTGATCGGCGACCAGCAGCCGGCGTTGATCTCCACCACGACGAAGGTCGGCGGGAGCAGCACGACGCCGGGATGGGTCTGGATCGCGTGCCGGGCCTCGGCGCGGACGACGTCCGGGACGGAGCCGGCGGCCGGCATGTGGCCGACCAGGTTCAGCCGCAGCTGCGCCTCCCATTGCCCGCAGGGCGCGGCCGGGTCGAGCGGGTGGCAGCGCAGGAGCCCGTCGCCGGTCAGGTCGGCGTCGGTGGAGCGGGGCGGCTCCATCACGCCGTCGCCGATCAGGACGAACTTCTCGACGCGGATGATCCGGTAGCGGCGCTCGCCGATCTCCCATTCGTCCTTCGCGAGCTGCTCGCCCTCCTCGGGGTCGAGCCGGTCGGCCGCGGCGAGCATGGCGCGGGCGGTCGCGGGATCGGGTTCGTTCGGCGCGTCGGTCCGGAGGTCGATGGCCAGGTTGTAGCGTGCGGAGGACGGGTCGTCGCAGCCGAGGGACGCGATCCGCCACTCCTTTCCTTTTTGCACCGCATGCCCGAAATCCGGGGAGCCGCCGGGCAGGAGTTTGGGGTATTCGAGAATTCGCTCGCCGAGTTCCCTGTCGCGCACCGCCGCGACGGGGTCGAGCTGGGCGACCACATTGATGTAGTCGTACCCGTGCATCAACGGGAAGGTCATGCCCGCATCCTGGCCGGACGGCGCGGGCTCCCGCATGATTTCGGCCACATTCGCAAGCCCGTATTGCCCCGCATTAATCGGAAATGCGGAAAACGACTTTTCGTACCCCCGGGCGCCGATTGGAAGGGCGGGTCTCCGGGGCGCCGGACGCGCGCGGGAATGCGGTCGCGGCCCGGTCAGCCGTCGAGCGTGAGGACGACCTTGACGTCGTCCGGGCGCGGGGTGAACGCGTCCTCGTAGCGCTCCAGCGGGACGCGGCGCGAGATCAGCCGGCCGAGCCAGCCGAGGTCGGCGGCGGCGAGGGCGCGCGCGGCGGCGGCGTAGTGGCCGAGGTTGGCGTTGACCGACCCGATGATCGCGTCGTTCTCCAGGACGATGTCGCGGTTGAGCGCGCCCGCGTCCACCTCCACGTGGCGGCCGGCCGACGAGACGCCGGTCAGGCACACGATGCCGTAGGCGGCGTTGTTCGCCATCGCGCCGAAGACGAGCTGCGACACGCCCGTCGCCTCGATGACGATGTCGGGCTTCGTCCCCGCGACCGCCTCCTCCAGCCCCTCGTGGTGGTAGGTGGCGCCGAGATCGGCGACGAGCCGCGGCTTCGGGCCGTCCGCGACCTGGTCGAGGACGTGCACGTCCAGGCCGCGCTGCACGCCGAGCAGCGCGGCGAGCAGCCCGATCGGGCCCGCGCCCGTCACCAGCGCCTTGCGCGGCTCGAACCAGCCCCGGGCGCCGACCTTCTCGATCTGGTCCCACGCCTTCGCGACGATCGTGGCCGGCTCCATCAGGACGCCGACGTCCGCGAGGCGCGGGTCGAGCGTCACGGCGTAGTCCGCCTCGACCGTCCAGGACCGGCTCGCGAAACCGTCGATCTCCTTGATGCCGCGCTCGGTGTAGCGGCCGTTGCGGCACATGTCGAACTCGCCGTGCGCGCAGGCCCCGCACGGTTCCGGGTCCGGGCGCCGCACGACGCCGACGACGAGGTCGCCGGGCGCGAAGCCGCTGCCGGACGGGGCGTCCCGCACCCGCCCCAGCGACTCGTGGCCGATGACGAGGCGGTCGCGGCCGGGCGGCGCCCAGCCGTACTCGCCGGCGGCGATCTCCCGGTCGGTGCCGCACACCCCGGCGGCGATCCCGTCCACGAGCAGGTCGTTCTCGCCGGGCTCCGGGTCCGGGACGTCGGTGACGGCGAGCGAGCCGCGCTTCTCCGGCAGGACGGTCAAGGCACGCATGACTCCGGCGTATCCCGTGCGGGTGGATCCATGCCCCGCCCGCCCCATGTTCCGGTCAACACATCGCCACCCGCGCTCGCGGTGGCGCCGGCGCCATAAAACCATTCGCGGTCGGGCGGGGGAGCCGCTTAGCATTTCTCTTACCGATGCGGGGTGGTGCAACGGGAGCACGCAGGTCTCATAAGCCTGGTGATGCGGGTTCGAATCCCGCCCCCGCCACTTGATATGGCGTGCCGCGATACCGCGTCCGCGGCGATCGTCGGCGCACTTCCGCGGCTGGGAACCGCCACGTGTCACTCAAGGACAAAGAAGTGTCGCGAGAGACCGGGGACGCGGGTACGGGCGGGCGCGTTTCGGCGCGCCGTCCCGGATTGCGGACGGGTTGGTGACTAGGCTCTCTACCAGTGGTTTCGTGTGTCGACACTGGCGGCGACGGTCGTTTCGCGGGTGAAGGCCGGATGCCGCCCGGCACCGAACGTGATCATCGGCGGCCGTTCCGTAGGGGTTGGCAGGGACTTCATGTCTTTCCTGGCACGGAGCGCCCTAGAGGCTTGTTCCAGGGCGGCATACCATCGGGATGAAGGGGCTTGGAAAGCGCTTTCAGTAGTAGTGGAGCGCTTCCCCGGTCCCAACCGAGAGGAAGGAGCAAGCATGGCCGTCCACAGCTCTGACGCGGACCGGACCGACGAACGCGCGGACCGCTGGGTCACGCCCGACTACCACATCGTGGAGACCTCCTTGGAGGTCACGGCCTACTTCACAGCCGAGGGCTGACCCGTCCGCGATGCGGCTGCTGATACTCGGCACCGCGGCGGGTGGCGGCGTGCCCCAATGGAACTGTGCCTGCGCCGGGTGCGCCGCTGCCCGTACCGAGCCCTCCCTCCGGAGGCGACATGCCTCCATCGCCGTCGAAGCGGGGGAGGGCAGTTGGTATGTGGTCAACGCGACGCCCGACATAGGGGAACAGATCGAGGCGTGCGCGGCCCTGCATCCGGGACCTGCCCGCCGTGCCACGCCCGTCGCCGGGGTGATCCTCACTGACGCCGAGCTCGACCACACGCTCGGCATCCCGCGCCTGCGCGAGGCGTCCGCGCTGCGGATCGTGTCGACCGGCGCGGTGCGCGCGGCGCTGTCCGGCGGCCTCCGCCTGGACCGCGTGCTCGCCCCCTACGCCGGCCTCTCCTGGACCCTCCTCCCGGAGAAGGGGCCGGAGGAGCTCGACGGCGGTCCCCTGGAGGTCCAGGGGATCCGGGTGTCGGGGAAGCGGCCCCGCTACGCCCGCGAGCTGGACGAGCCCGCGGGCGACGCCTGGGTGGTGGCGCTGCGCGTCCGGGACCTGCGCGACGGCAAGACCGTCGTGTACGCCCCCGCGCTCGCCGACTGGCCCGACGCACTCGACCGCGCCCTCCAGGACGCCGACTGCGTCTTCGTCGACGGCACCTTCTGGGACGACGAGGAACCGGTCCGCTCCGGGTTCACCGCGAAGACGTCCACCCAGATGGGACACCTGCCGATCACGGGCCCGAACGGCACCGCCGAGCGGCTGGCCGCGCTGCCCGCCGGACGCCGCTTCTACACCCATCTGAACAACACGAACCGGCTCGTCCACGCGGACGACCCGGGACACCGGCGGCTGGCCGAAGCGGGGCTGGAGGTCGCCCGAGAGGGAGCGCTGATCGAACTGTGACGACCGTAGGCACGGCGGCGAACGGGCGCATGGCGACGGAGGCCGAGCTCGAAGAGCGGCTCCGGGCGCTGGGCGAGGAGCGCTACCACCACCGGCACCCCTTCAACCTGCGGATGCACGAGGGCGCCCTCACCCGCGAGGAGCTGCGCCGCTGGGTCCTCAACCGGTTCCACTACCAGCGGCACATCCCGGTGAAGGACGCGCTGATCCTGGCCAAGCTCGGCACGCGCGAGCTGCGGCGGTCCTGGATCCGCCGCGTCCACGACCACGACGGCTCCCCGGACGGCGACGGGACCGACGGCGGCATCGAGCGGTGGCTGCGCCTCGGCGAGGCGGTCGGCCTGGACCGCGAGCTGCTGCTGTCCGGCGAGGGCGTGCTGCCCGGCGTCCGGCTGGCCGTGGACGGCTACGTCAACTTCTGCCGGAACGCCTCCACGCTGGAGGCGGTCGCGTCGTCGCTGACCGAGCTGTTCGCGCCCGACCTGATGGCGACGCGGATCGCGGCCTGGGAACGCCACTACCCGTGGGTGGAGCGCGAAGGGCTCCGCTACTTCCAGGTGCGCGTCGGCCAGGGCCGCCGCGACTCGGAGGAGGCGCTGCGGCTCGTCCACGCCTGGGCGCGGACGCCCGATGACCAGGAGCGGGCGCTGGCCGCGTTCGCGTTCAAGTGCGACCTGCTCTGGGCGCTGCTGGACGCGGTCGAGCACGCGCCGAAGGAGGGCCCCGATGCCGGCTGACGGGCCGTGGCGCCCCGCCCTGGACACGTCGATCGTGCTGCGGCACGACCGCGTCCGCGGCGCCGACCTGCTGCTCATGCCGGAGCGCGCGGTGCGGCTCAGCGGCACCGGCGGCCGGATCCTGCGGCTCTGCGACGGCAGCCGCACCGTCGACGACATCGTCGCCGAGCTGGGCGAGTCCTTCCCGGACGCGCCGCTCGCCGACGAGGTTCCCGCGTTCCTGGAGCGCGTCCGCGCGGAGGGCTGGCTGCGATGACCGCACCGGCCGTCCCGGCACCGTGGGCGCTGCTCGCGGAGGTCACGCACGCGTGCCCGCTGCACTGCCCGTACTGCTCGAACCCGCTGGAGCTCGTCCGCACGAGCGCGGAGCTGAGCACCGCCGACTGGGCGCGGGTGTTCGGCGAGGCCGCCGATCTCGGGGTCGTCCAGGCGCACGTGTCGGGCGGCGAGCCGCTGCTGCGGCCCGACCTCGCGGAGATCGTGGCGGCCGCGCAGCGCGCCGGGGTCTACACCCAGCTCGTGACCAGCGGCGTCGGGCTCACGGCGAAGCGGCTCGGTGAGCTGCTGGACGCCGGGCTGAACAGCGTCCAGCTCTCCCTTCAGGACGCGCGGCGCCCCGGCTCCGACCTCATCGCCGGACGCGTCTCCTACACCGACAAGGAACGCGCCGCCGGGGTGATCCGGGACGCGGGCGTGCCGTTCGGGCTGAACGTCGTCCTGCACCGCCGCAACCTCGACAACCTCCAGGAGATCATCGAGGTCGGCGCCCGCTGGGGGGCCGACCGGATCGAGCTCGCCAACACCCAGTTCTACGGCTGGGCGCTGCGCAACCGCGCCGCGCTGCTCCCCGCCCGCGACCAGCTCGACCGCGCGAAGGCCACCGTCGCCGCGTGGCGCGAGACGCACGGGAAGGGCGAGGGGCCCGACCTCGTGTGGGTCATGCCGGACTACTACGAGGGCGTCCCGAAGCCGTGCATGGGCGGGTGGGGCGCGCGGTCGATCACGGTCGGGCCGGACGGCACCGCGCTGCCGTGCCCGGCCGCGTACGCGGTCCCGGACCTCGCGCCGCCGAACGTCCGGGAGCGGCCGCTCGCCTGGATCTGGACGGAGTCGCCCGCGTTCAACGCCTACCGCGGGACGGAGTGGATGACCGGGCCGTGCCGCGACTGCCCGCGCCGCGAGATCGACTTCGGCGGCTGCCGCTGCCAGGCGCACGCGCTGACCGGCGACGCCGCCCGCACCGACCCGGCCTGCTCGCTCTCCCCGGACCACCACCTCGTCCGCGACGCCACCGCCACGGCCGGGGACGGCACCGCCACGGCGGGGGACGGTCCCGACGCCTTCGTGTACCGGAAGCCGAAGGTTCCCGGGACCGTCTGATCCCGGAACCTCAGCAGGGCTCGCGCCAGGCGCCGAGGTCGAGGCGCTTGCGCATGGACGCGAAGCCGAGCGCGCGGGTCTCGCGGCAGAAGCGCGCCGCGGGCACGTGGTACTCGACGTGCAGGACGGCCTTGCCCGCGCGGACGAACGGCAGCAGCCGGCGGCACTCGCCGAACTCCGCGCACTGCTCGTTGATCGCGAAGTCGAACGTCCCGACCAGCGCCGGGATCTGCGCGAGGTCGTTCTTCAGCGCGACCGACATGCCGCGCTCGTGCGCGAGCCGCGCGATCAGCCGGTTGTAGCGGAGCTGGTGGGCGGCGGTCAGCGGGAACCCGGTGTCGGCGGCGTAGCCGTCCAGGAGGTCGGGCTCGACGGCGTCGAACCCCTTGGCGCGGCACATGTCGAAGCGCCGGGCCATGATCGGTTCGAGGACGTCGGTCCGGCGGATGTCGAGCCAGCGCTCGTCCGGCCACCCGTTCCCCTTGCCGAGGACGGCGGGCGGGAACGCGCCGTGGTCGGGACGGTACCGCTCGGCGGCGCCCGCGTTGATGTAGCAGATGACCCGGCCGCCCCGCCGGTGAAGTTCCCGGACGACGTCCGCGCCGTTGCCGAACCCGTCGATGTCGTGGACGGGCGCGTCCACCCCGAGGTCCACCGGCGTGGTGAGCTGCCACTGCCAGCGCGTGCCCGGCGCCGGAGCCCAGAGCCTGCCCGGACGCCGCTCGGCGTCCCGCTCCTCCGGCGGAGCGGATCTCTTCGCCGGGGCGGACCGGCTCGGCGGCGGGGACCCGGCCGGCGAGGCGGCGGCGTCCGGCGGGGCGGACTCGTCCGGCGCCAGCGTGGAGAACAGCACCGCCCCCAGGGCGGCCGCGGACGCCAGGACCGCGGCGGCGCCGACGGCCCACCCAGGGATTCGCATCGCACCGGACGGCACGGCGTCACCGGTTCGCGTAGACGAGCGACAGCTCGCGGGAGAAGTATCCCGGCAGCCCGATCCACGGGTTCGCGCCCGCGCGGTCCGTCACGTAGACGACGCCCGCGTTGCGCCGCCCGGCCCGCGCCAGCGCCCGCGCGAGGACGGCCTGCGGCGCCGCGTAGACGAGGTGGCAGAACCGTTCGGCGGGCATCCGCATCGCCCACGCGGGCACCCGGACGTGCTGGTACGCCGACCACGGCCCCTCGAAGGTGACGAGCACGTCGGCGAGGTCGGCGTAGGCGGAGTCGGGATAGGCGCCGTGGTTGAACACGACGTGCTTCACGCCGCGTCCCCGCACGCCCGCGACGATGCGCTGGTACCGCAGCACGTGCCCGGGGACGGCGGACACCTGGTCGAGGAACACCCTGCGGATGCCGTACCACTTCCAGTACCGCGTCACCTCGTCCTCCACCGCCTGGACCGGGCGGGCGCCGTAGGCGGTGTCGACGTACCCGGCGAGCGGCACGCCGACCTCCGCCATGCGGTGCGCGGTGGCGGCGAACGCGCGGTCCCGGACCGTGCCGGCGCCGCTGTCGACATTGAGCACGACCGTGCCGAGCCGGGGGTCGGCGAGGGTCGCCCAGTCCACCGCGCCCGGAGGGAAGTACGCGGGGACGGTCACGGCCCCGACCCGTCCTGATAGCTCGCCGGTCGTTCTCAGCATGGCGTGCCCCCTAATCGGTTCATCTGTGCGAGGTCACGCGGGCCAGGACACGGCCCGCGTAGGTCGTGAGGAAGACGAGGAGCGCGCCGGACACCACCAGCTGGACCGTGCTCGGCGTGACGTGCGGGACGGTCAGCGCGGCACCGACCTCGGCGGCCAGCGCGAGGGTGTACACGGGCAGGACGACCCCGACGCGCCCGCACGCCTGCAGCACCAGCGAGAGGAAGAACGCGCAGCCGAGCGCGAGGAAGCCGCCGAGCGTCCGGGCCGTCATGGCCGTCGCGGGCAGCCGGGCGAGCGGCGCGGCGACGGCGATGAGCACCACGGCCGACGCCGCGTACCGGGCGAGCGCGACCCCCAGCGCGGAACGGGCCGACCGCGCGAACCCCGCCATCCCGGTGTGCGTGACGAGCAGCCGGTGGATGCGCCGCCGGTAGGCGTACAGGATCCATTCCGCGACGCCCATCGACAGCGAGAGCGACAGCACCGCCACCGTCGTGGTCCCCGGCGGCACCGGCCGCCCGGCCAGCGCGCACAGCAGCGTAAAGGTCAGCAGCCCGCCGGTCAGCAGCCCGAACAGGGCGAACGGCAGCGCCGCGGCGACATCGCGGCGGGTCACCACCGGGCCCGACATCGCCGGGCCGCTCTGCACGCCTCCGCGGCGGCGGCTGCGCCCCGCCCCGGACGTGCACGCGATCGCCAGCGCGATCGTCGCCGCGAGCGACACCGCCCAGGCGATCCAAACCGTGCCGGGCACGGCGCCGGACGCAGCCGCCGTGCCCGGCACCGCCTCGATGCCCGGTGCCGTCTCCAGGCCCGGCACCGGTTCCCCCGTGCCGGGCATCGCGCCGAATGTCCCGTCGAGCCGCCCGGTCGGCAGCGTCCAGCCGTTGTCGGCGAGGTAGAT
>NZ_SMJX01000345.1 GCF_004348535.1 Actinomadura sp. KC216 | reverse complement strand
GTGCTCGGGCTGCTGGCGTTGATGCTGCTGATCGAGGCGCGTAAGGATGCCCGGATGCGGGACGGCGAGCTCGTCCTGCTGGCCGATCAAGACCGGGGGTTGTGGGACCGGGGGCTGGTGGAGGAAGGGCAGGCTCTCGTCCGGGAGTGTTTGCGGAGGAACCGGCCGGGGCCGTACCAGATCCAGGCGGCGATCAACGCGGTGCACAGTGATGCGGTTCGGGCGGAGGACACCGATTGGCGCCAGATTTTGCAGTTGTACGACCAGTTGATGGTGGTCGCGCCGACGCCGGTGGCGGCGCTGAACCGGGCCGTGGCGGTGGCCGAGGTCGAGGGCGTCGAGGAGGCGCTGGCGGTGGTGGACGAACTCGACCTCGGGCAGTACTACCTGTTCCATGCGATCCGTGCTGATCTGCTGCGGAGGCTCGGGCGGGGTGTGGAGGCCGCGGCGGCTTATGACGAGGCGATGGAGCGGACGGAGAACGAGGCCGAGCTGGCCTTTCTGAGGGGGCGGCGGCTCAGCGTGAGCGGTTGAAGGTCTGGCCTGCGACCAGCGCGCCCAGGGCGATGGTGAAGCCGACGATCTGCCAGGGTGTGAGCGTCTGCCCGAGGATCAGCAGCCCGGCCATGGTGGCGACCATCGGGTTGGTGAGGCCGAGCAGGGACACGGAGGTGGCGGGCAGCCGGTCGATGCCGCGGAACCACAGCGCGTACGCGATCGCGGTGCCGACGAGGCCGAGGTAGGCGAAGCCGAGGACGTTCTCGCCGGTGACGGTGGAAGGGGTGCCCTCGACGGCGAAGGTCAGCGGGGCGAGGGCGAGGCCGCCGACGGTGAGCTGCCAGCCGGTCATCACGAGCGGCGACTCGGGGCGTCCCCACTTCTTGGCCAGCACGATCGCGGTCGCCATCAGGGACGTCGCGGTGAGCATGGCGCCGATGCCGGGCGGGTCGAGGCGGGCCTCGGAGCTCAGGGTCAGCAGCGCGACGCCGCCGGTTCCGGCGAGCGCGGCGTACAGGACGGCGCGGGCGGGGCGGACGCGCAGGACGCCAAGGGACAGCAGCGCCACGATGAGCGGCTGGACGGACCCGATCGTCGCGGCGACCCCGCCGGGCAGCCGGTACGCGGCGAAGAAGATCAGCGGGAAGAAGGCCCCGAAGTTCAGCATGCCGAGGACGATCGACTTCCACCACCACTCGCCGCGCGGGAGGCGCCGGGTGACGGCGAGCAGGATCAGCCCGGCGGGCAGCGCGCGGAGCGTGGCGGCCAGCAGGGGGCGGTCCGGGGGGAGGAGCGTGGTGGTGACGACGTAGGTGGTGCCCCAGCTGGCCGGGGCGAGCGCCGCGAGGGCCAGGTCGGTGGTGTAGCGGGTCCGCTGGACCTGCGGGAGGGCGAGGGCGGCGGTCAACGTGATCACCTCGACGTTCGGGGGCCCGGGCGGGCCTTACGCGAACATCAAGTGTATGAACGTTGAGATTATTCCCGTTGAAGGAAAATTAGGCGGTGCGGAGGCGGCTGATTTCGTAGAGGGCGATCCCGGCGGCGACGCCCGCGTTGAGCGACTCGGCCCGGCCCGGCATCGGGATCGTGACCAGCAGGTCGCAGGTGTCGGCGACGAGGCGTCCGAGACCCTTGCCCTCCGAGCCCACGACCAGCACGAACGGCCCGTCCGCGACCTCCAGGTCAGTGACGGCGGAGCCGCCGGACGCGTCGAGCCCGGCGACGAAGCAGCCCGCCTTCTGGTACGCCTTGAGCTGCCGCGTGAGGTTCGTGGCCTGCGCGACCGGCACCGTGGCGAGCGTCCCGGCGGACGACTTCCACGTCCCGGCGGTGACCCCGGCGGCCCGCCGCTCCGGCACCACGACCCCGGCGGCGCCGAACGCGGCGGCGGACCGGACGATCGCGCCGAGGTTGCGCGGGTCGGTGATGCCGTCCACCGCGACGATCAGCGGCGCCGAGCCGGTGAGCAGGTCGTCGGGGTGCGCGTACCGGTACGGCCTGACCTGCAGCGCGATGCCCTGGTGGACGGCGCCGTCCGTCATCCGGTCCAGCTCGTTCTTCCCAGCCTCCAGGAGCGGGATCCGGCGGTCGGCGGCGATCTGGATCGACTCGCGGACGCGCTCGTCGGTGCTGGACATCACGTAGAGCGTCGTCCCCGGAACCCCGGCGCGGAGCGCTTCGACGACCGGGTTGCGGCCGGTGACCAGCTCGGGGACCTCGCCGGTGGCGCGGCGGGCGCCCGCCGGTCGGCCCGCGGGCCGCTCCCGGGTCTCGGCGGCGGCCTTCGCGCGGCCGCCGGGACCGAGCGTCGGGGTGCCGGTGCGCTTGGCGCTCTTGACGGCGCGGGCCTTCTGGCGCTTGCCGTGCCAGTGCCTGTCCTCGGCCTTGGGAGTCGGTCCCTTGCCCTTGCTCTTGGCCATGATCGGTACGCCCCTCGCGACGGTCAGCGGTTCGCCCGCCCTCGCGGCTGCCGGGGCGGCTCGGTTCTCGGCGGGACGGCGGCGAACCCCCGCGAACGTCCAATTTTATCCGCCGCCCGGCACCGGCCGGGCCGCGTCAGCCGCGCTTGAGCTCCCAGCGGGCGCCCTGCGGGGTGTCCTCGACGACGATCCCGGCCTCCGACAGGCTGTCGCGGATCGCGTCGGCGGACGCGTAGTCCTTGCGCGCGCGCGCCGCCTGCCGCTGCTCCAGCGCCACCGCGACGAGCGCGTCCACGACGGGACGGAGATCGTCCTCACCGGCGCGGTTCCACTGCGGGGACAGCGGGTCGACGCCGAGGACCTCCCCCATCGCCCGGACGTCCGCGAGGTGGCGGCGCACCGCGTCACGGTCACCGGACGCGAGCGCGCTGTTCCCCTCCCGGACGGTCTCGTGCAGCACCGCAAGGCCGGTCGGGACGCCCAGGTCGTCGTCGAGCGCGGCGGCGAACGCGGCCGGGACGGCGGGCGCGGGTGCGACCGCGCCGACGAGCTCCGAGGCCCGCGTCGCGAAGCCCTCGATGCGCTGGTAGGCGGAGACGGCCTCGGCCAGGGACGCGTCCGTGTAGTCCATCAGCGACCGGTAGTGCGCCGAGACCAGGTAGTAGCGCACCTCGACGGGACGGGCCTTGCCGAGCAGGTCGGGCAGCAGCACCACGTTGCCGACGGACTTGCTCATCTTCTCGCCGTCCACCGTGAGCAGCCCGTTGTGCAGCCAGTAGCGGGCGAACCCGTCACCGGCCGCCCGCGACTGGGCGATCTCGTTCTCGTGGTGCGGGAAGATCAGATCGACGCCGCCGCCGTGGATGTCGAACACGGGCCCGAGGTACTTGGTCGCCATCGCCGAGCATTCCAGGTGCCAGCCGGGACGCCCGTCGCCCCACGGCGTCTCCCAGCACGGCTCGCCGGGCTTGGCGCCCTTCCAGAGCGCGAAGTCGCGCGGGTCGCGCTTGAGCTGCTCGTTGGGGGTGTCGCCCGCGGACCGCATGTTCTCCAGCCGCTGGTTCGACAGCTCGCCGTACTGGTCGGCCCACGACTTGACGTCGAAGTACACGTCGCCTCCGACCGCGTACGCGTGGCCCTTGTCGATCAGCCGCCGCATGAGCGTGATCATCTCCGGGACGTGCCCGGTGGCGCGGGGCTCGATCGTCGGGGGCAGGCAGCCGAGCAGGTCGTAGCCCTGCGTGAAGACCCGCTGGTTGCCCTCGGCGACCGCGAACCACGGCACGCCCCGGTCCGCCGCCACCGCGATGATCTTGTCGTCGATGTCGGTGACGTTGCGGGCGAAGGTGACCTCGTAGCCGGACGCGCGCAGCCAGCGCAGGAGGACGTCGTAGATCACGCCCGAGCGCAGATGACCGATGTGCGGGGACGCCTGCGGGGTGGCACCGCACACGTACATCCCCACGCGGCCCTCTTCGAGAGGCTCGAACGTGCGGACGCTACGGGTGCCGGTGTCGTAGAAGCGCAGACTCACGAACCCAGGTTATTGGAATCGGGCCTACCGCGGAGCGCCCGGCGCGACAAGGACGCCATGCCAGTTGCTGATACCCCCATGCCATCGGGTTAGGGCGCGGAGAACACGGCGTGCAGCCTGCTGGCGAAGGCCTCCGCCTCCTCCCCGAAGCCGCCGTGGTCGCCGGGGTACGTCTCGGCCGTCGTGCCGAGCCGCTCGGCCAGCGCGTGTGCCGCCCGATGCGGTGGCTCACCAGCGGACTTCTCCCCCGCGACGAGAACGATCCGCGTCTGGGAGCGGCGCAGCGTGTCGACGTCGGGCACCCAGCGTCCGAAGCCCGGGACCTCGTAGCCGACGAAGAAGTCGGTGTTCTTCTCGAAGCGCGCGAACATCTCCAGCATCTCCGGGTCGGGCGCGCCGGCCCCGTGACCGGCCGAGTCGTGGTCCTGGTCGTGGTCGTCCGGGTCGCCGCCCATGCCGAGGCCCGCGCCGAACGTCTCCATCGCGGGGCCGACGCCGCCGTCACGGTACGCGCGCTCCACGTCCGCGATCACCGACTCCCAGTGGTCGGGGTCAGGCAGGAGCATGAGCAGCGACGGCTCGTGGGCGACCAGCGTCCGCACCTGCTCGGGATGCCGCTCGACGAGCGCCAACCCGATCTGCGCCCCCGAGCTGTTGCCGAACACGAACGCGGGTTCGCCCGGCGACACCTCCGCGAGCAGCCGGGACGCGTCGTCGGCGTGGACGTCCACGCGCTGCGGTTCCGGCGGCCCGTCCAGCGCGCTGCGCGAGTTGCCGCGCCGGTCGTACGTCACGACCGTGTACCGGTCGGCGAGCAGCCCGGCGAGCCCGGCATAGCCCGCCGCGTCGTAGATCCCGCCGCAGATCAGCAGCAGGACGGGTCCGGAGCCGCGCACCTCGTAGTGGAGGGTCGCGCCCGGGACGGCAAGGGTTCGCACTGTCGTTTCCATCGGAATGTCCTTATCGGTTGAGCCGGGCGGCGCGGGATTCCAGGTAGCGCCGCTCCGGAAGGCTGGTCGTGATGCGGGCGGCCTGCCGGTACGCCTCCCGCGCCGCGTCCGCGTCGCCCGCCATCTCCAGCA
Organism: Actinomadura sp. KC216; assembly: GCF_004348535.1. Taxonomy (GTDB): domain Bacteria; phylum Actinomycetota; class Actinomycetes; order Streptosporangiales; family Streptosporangiaceae; genus Spirillospora. Next base: position 3,336 of record NZ_SMJX01000345.1, on the reverse strand, counting down.
GATGCGCCCGGACGGCGGCGAGCCGGTGATGCCCGGACATGCGGTCGTCGTCGGCAAGGGGCCGCAGCAGATCGAGCCCGGCGGACGGGCCGTCCACCATCGCGACCGCGACCGCCTCGTTCAGCGTGACCATCGGGTTCGGCGACTTCGACTGGGTCGAGAGATGCGACAGCAGCCGGTAGAGGGCGAGGATCTGCGGCCAGTCGGTGTCCTCCGGCCGCGCCGCCTCCGCGTGGACGGCGGCGATCGCGGCCTGCAGCTGGTATGGGCCCGGCGGCGACCAGGTCAGCGCGTCGGTGATCAGCGCCGTGCCCTCGTCGATCGCGTCCCGGTTCCAGAGCGTCCGGTCCTGCTCGGTGAGCGGGATCAGCAGGCCGCCGTCGCCGCTGCGGGCCGCGCGGCGCGCGTCGGTCAGCAGCATGAGGGCGAGCAGGCCGGAGACCTCGCCGTCGTCCGGGAGCAGCCGGTGCAGCGCGCGGGCCAGCCTGATCGCCTCCGAGGTGAGGTCGGCGCGCTGCAGGTCCGGTCCGCTGGAGGCGGTGTAGCCCTCGTTGAAGATCAGGTACAGGACGTGCAGGACGGCCCGCAGCCGCTCGTCCCGCTCCTCCGGCGGGGGCGGCGCGAACCGCGCCCCGCTCGCCTTGATCTTCTGCTTGGCGCGGCTGACCCGCTGCGCCATCGTGGCCTCCGGCACGAGGAACGCGCGGGCGATCTGCACCGTGGTGAGGCCGCCGACGGCGCGGAGCGTCAGCGCGACCTGCGACGGCGGCGACAGCGCCGGATGGCAGCACAGGAACAGCAGGGTCAGCGTGTCGTCGCGGTCGCCCGGGCGGTCGTCCTCGCCGGGCGGCGGGCCCGCCTCGTCGCCCCGCTCCTTCGTGAACACGGCCGCCTCGCGGTCGCGGCGGGCGCGCTCGCTGCGCCACTGGTCGGTGAGCCGCCGCGTCGCGACGGTCAGCAGCCAGCCGCGCGGGTTCTCCGGGACGCCGTCCTCCGGCCACTGGACGGCGGCGGCGAGCAGCGCTTCCTGGACGGCGTCCTCGCAGGCGTCGAACGCCCCGTGCCGCCGGACGAGCGTGCCGAGGACCTGCGGCGCCAGCGTGCGCAGCAGGTCCTCGACGGCGGCCGGGACCGTCACATCTCCGTCCCGGAATCGTTCATGATCGCCCGGACCTCCATGCGGCCGCCGAACCGGACGTCCGGCCAGCGCTTGGCGATCTCCACGGCCCGCTCCTCCGACTCGCAGTCGACGGTGAGGTAGCCCGCGAAGTGCTCCTTGGCCTCCAGGAACGGCCCGTCGGTCACGGCGGGCTGCCCGCCCTTCGCCACGACGTTCTTGGTGGTGGACGGGTCGGCCAGCGCCTCCCCGCCGACCCACTCGCCGGACTCCGACAGCTCCTTCATGAGCCCGTCGACCTCGGCGAACAGCGCGTCGCGCTCCTGCTCCGTCAGCTCCTCCACGAACCCGGGCCGGTTGAAGATCAGCAGCATGTACTTCACGGTCGTGTCTCCTTGTGTCGTTGATGCGCGCCCTGCGCGGGACGCCCGTCACCCATGGATCGGAGCGGCGGGCGCGTTCTCGACATGCCCTCGACGTCCCCGCGGAAAAATCTTCAGGGAAGTTCGGTCAGCTCCCTGACCTGGTGACATAGTGCCGTGAATGCCATGGCGTCCGGCATCTGGGCCGCCACGGTCAGCAGATCCGTCCACCCGGCCGCCGCGCGCACGATCACCAGGCCGTTGTCGATCTCGACCTCGCGGACGACCGGCCAGGGCAGCCGGTCGCCGTCCTTCTCGATGCCGCGCAGGTCGACGGTGAACGGCCCCATCCGGACGGACTCCCCCGCCTTCACCGCCGCCAGGTGCCGCGGGACGATCCTCGCCGTGATCTCCTCGGCGACGGCGATCCCGAGGGCCCGCACGTCCGGGATGTCGTCGCCGAACCGCAGGACGCGCCCGTCCTCCGCGACGATCGTGACCGACCAGCGGGTGCGGTCGTCGGGCTCGTCCCGGACGCCGGAGACGGTGACCGACGTCAGCTCGTCCCACGTGTAGCCGGTCCTGCCGCCGCGCCCCGAGACCGACAGGCCGCCGGTGTGGAGGACCACGACCCGGCCGCGGACGGCCGGACGGGCGTGCCCGACGATCCAGCCGACCGCGCCCCCGTATCCCATCGCGATCACGAGCGCCGGAACGCCCACCCACCACACGCGGGCGCGCAGGTAGAGGATGGCCACCGGCACGAGCGACAGCACGGCCGGGACCAGCAGCGCGAGCCAGGCCCATGTGCGACGGCCCGCGGCCCGCCCGTCGAACCTCCGGACCGGCTCACCGAGACGATCCCCCGAATTCACGACCCCGCCTCCCTGGAGGCGACCCGCTGCTCCCGAAAGGGTCGGCTCGATGATCCTCGCTTAGCTGCGGTCATCAAACGCTGCCCATCTGGGGGACGACCCCCAGACCCCCGAGAGGGTCGGCTCGATGATCCTCGCTTCGCTGCGGTCATCAAGCCTCCTCTCCGGATGTCGTCGTCCATACCGTACGTCGATGCCCATATCGCTCGCAGCGCGATGTGATCATCTGGAATGGACGAGCCGCCGCCGTCCGCGCTGGCTAATCTCCCCTGAGGACCCTCACAGGCGCGACTTTCCCCCGGAACGAGTGACATGGCATCTGATCCGACCCGGCCCTCCTTCACCCCGGTGCAGCGGCGGCTGCTCACCGCGCTCGCCGGCCTCATCGTCGCAGCGCTGGCGGGGGCCGCGTACGCGCTGACCTATGACGTCCTCCGCGACCTCGCCCGCTACGGCGGCGTCGGCGAGCGCTGGGCGCCGCTCTACCCGGCGATCGCGGACACCCTCACCGCGCTGACGATCCTGTCCCTCGTGATCACCCGCAACGCCCGCTGGTGGACGCGGCTGCTGCGCTGGGCGCTGCTGCTGCTCCTCATCGCCGGGGGCGCGGCCGTCTCCGTCCAGGACTCGGTCTGGGGTATGGCGGAGCTGCCCCGCGACTCGGTCCGCGCGGGCGTGGCGGTGGCGCCGCACATCATGCTGGTGCTCGGCGTGTGGCTGTGGCTGACGATGTTCAAGCAGATCCGCGTGGCGCGTCCCGTCGCGGAGGAGCCCGAGCCCATCGATCAGCGCGGCCACGTGAAGGTCCTCGAACCCGCCGCGCCCGGACCGCTCGCCCTGGAGGCCCCGGCCGAGTCCGGCGAGTCCGCCGAACCTGCCGAGCCTCAGCCGGAGTCGCCCTTCGACTTCCTGGACGAGCCCGAGCCGCTCATCCCCTTCACCCCCGAAGAGCCCGCGGCGCCGCTGGACACCGTCCCGGAGC
>NZ_SMJX01000344.1 GCF_004348535.1 Actinomadura sp. KC216 | reverse complement strand
GTCGGCGGCGGGTTCGGCGGCTCGATGATCGTCCTGGCCCCTGCCGAAAAGGCTGGCCGCGTCCGGGACGCGATCACCGCCGCCTACGCCAAGCGCGGCTGGACGGCGCCGGAGTTCCTCGACGCCGTCCCGTCCGCCGGGGCCGCCCGGGTCACCGCTCCATAGCGGCGGTGATGTCGTCGCGGAGCCTCGCGGCCTCCGCGGCGGGATCGGACTGGTCCAGGGCGGTGAAGCCGTCCACGGCGGCGGACGCGGCCGACGCCGCCTCGGGCAGGCGCCCGGCCTGGGCGAGGATGCGGGCCTCGTCGTAGGAGACGAGCGCGGTCTCCCAGACGCGGGCGGGCTCGTTGTCCGGCGGCAGGCCCGCGAGCGCGGCGCGGGCCGCGTCCACGACGGTGAGCGCCTCGTCGGTGTCGCCGCTCCACAGCAGGCACATCGCGCGGCGGCGCCCGGTGCGGACGACGCCGTACGGGTCGCCCGCCTTCTCGAACGCCTCGGTGGCCTCCGCGAACCGTTCGGCGGCCACGACGTCCTGGTCGAGGTTCGACAGGACGTCGGCGGCCTCGTACAGGAAGTGCGCGGCGGCGTCGTGCTGCCCCTCGCGGGCGGCGTCCTGGGCGAGCGAGGTGAACGACGCGGCGGCCTCCTCCTCGCCCAGCCCCTTCTGCGCGTGCGCGAGGATCAGCCTGCAGCGCCGCTCCGAACCGGCGTCCTCCGGGCCGGTGAGCGCCGGGAGCGCCTCCTCGGCGGTCTCGGCGGCCTCCAGGTGGCGGTCCGTCGACAGGTACGCGGCGGCGAGGTCGACGCGCAGGTGGATCGCCTGCTCGTGCAGGCCCTCCGCCGTCCAGCCCGCGATGGCCTCGGCGAGGTCGGCGGCGGCGTCGGCCGGACGGTCCAGCGCGAGGAGCGCGAGCCCGCGTTCGGAATGCGCCGCGGCGCGCATCGGCGACGGGCCGGGCAGCGCGGCGAGCCCCTCGTCGATCAGCGCGATCACCTCGTCGTCCGGGCCGCTCTCCCGTTGCGCGAGGGCACGGGCGAGGAGCAGCACGGGCGGGGCGACGAGCTCCGGATCGTCGGCCGCGCGGGCGGCCTCGGCGGAGCGGCGCAGCGCCGCGACCGCCCCCTCACCGTCCTCGGACATCAGCAGCGCCTGCCCGCGCACGAACCACATCTCCCCGGCGCTCACGGGATCGTCGTCCGGATCCACCCGGTCGAGCGTCGCCAGCGCCTCCGCCGGACGCTGAAGCTCCACGTAGGCGGTGGCGAGGCGCAGCAGCGAGCTGGTGGCGTCGCCCTCGCCGGTCGGGTTGCTCGTGAAGTACTCCGCGGCGGTGACCATCTCGTCGACGCCGCGCCGGTCGCCCATGCGGAGGTGGACCGCGCCGAGGCGGCCGAGCACCCGGTGGCGGCGCGTGTCGTCGCCCAGCTCGCCGAACAGCTCGTGGGCCGCCTCCAGGAACGACGCGGCGGGCGGCCACTCCTCCGCGACGGCATGCTCGACGCCCTTGCCGTCCAGGCGGCGGGCCTTCTGCAGCGGCGTCGGCTCCGCCGTCTCGGCGACGGCGTCGAACCGCCGCCACGCGGCCAGCGACCGGGACAGGTCGCGGCGGGTGCGGCGCTCGTCGGCGATGTCCAAGAGCCTGTCGAGGTCGGTCTCGGCGGACAGGTCGTCGTCCGGGACGGGCCGCTGCGCCGCCGCGGGGGCGGCCGGGGCCGGGCGGCGGTGGTGCGCGGCCAGCGGGACGAACTCGGCGACCGGCTCCGCCTCCAGCACCGCGCGTATCTGGTCGCCCTGGCAGGACGTCCCGTTGCGGGCGTCGAACCGGCCCGCCAGCTCCGTCGCGCGCTCCGCCAGCTCGGCGCGCAGCTCCGCCAGCGGCACGTCCGCCGCCGGTCGGCCGTCCGCCGCGGGCCGCCGCACGGTCGCCTCGCCGTGCCCGGCCGCCGCGACCCGCCCCAGGACGAGCGCCGCCGCCGCGCAGAAGGACATCTCCGCGTGGGTGCTCGGCGCCCGGTCCAGCCACCCGAGATGCCGCTGGAGGATCTCCAGCCCGCGCGCCTCGTTGCCCGTGACCGCGCAGAACTCCAGATGTTCCGCGACATCGCCCATATCGGCGAGCCGGGTGCGGTGCACCCGGTACGCGCGGCGATGCGCGTCCGCGGCCTGCTCGGTGCGGCCCGTCCGCAGGTACACCGGCAGCATCGCGGTCTGGATCGACTGCGGCTGCTCGTTGCACCGCAGCGTCGCGTCCAGCACCGGCGCGGCGATCTCGAACGCTTCCTCGTGCCGTCCCGCCTGCACGAGATGCCTGGCCATGCCGGTCGGGTCGCAGCCCTCGCAGTCGGACAGCTCGTCGCGTTCGGCCGCGCGCCACTTCGCGTACCACTCGTCCGCCGAGCCGTCGCCGACGTGCCGCGCCACGACGTTGCGGTAGTGGTACACCGCCTGGAGGCTGTGCCCGCCCGCCTTGTAGCGGCGCTCCATGTCGTCCAGGACCGAGTAGGCCCGGTCGAGCGGGATCTCCGGGAACAGCGTGAGCGAGCTGACGATCGCCTTGATCTGCCACAGCAGGCCGTGCGTCTCGTCGAACCGGCCGGGATCGCGGTCGTGGTCGGCGAGCGACCGGCTGAACGTCGCGAACGCCTTCACGGGCTCACCGCCGTACCGGTACGCGTCCGTCAGCCGGACCCGGACGTGGAACGCCAGCACCTCGTCGCCCGCCGCCTCGGCACGGCGCAGCGCGTCCTCGACCAGGACGGTCCGCGCCTCGCCGTACGGCAGTTCCTGCGACCGCGCCATCAGCGCATAGACGTCATCCGTGCTCACGGGGGGCCTCCGGGGAGTGGACGGCCCACTCGAGCAGGCCGATGAAGGAACGGTTCAGCACCGCCGTGTCGGCGGGCCGCAGCGGATGGTGGCCGAGCAGCAGCGCCTGCCCATACAGGGCTTGGACGGCGAGCTCCACCAGCCCGTCATCGCCCAGCGACGTGACGCGCCGCGCCAGCGGGTTCCGGTGGTTGAGCACCAGCTGCGGGCGGTCGGTGCCCGTCGTGGCGTTGACCGCGCCGAGCACGTCGGCCCACAGCTCGTCCGCCTCCTCCCGCGCCCGCGCCAGCTCCTCCCGGAACTGCGCGTCGCGGCTGGTCAGATACAGGGCGGGCAGCGACGCCGGATCGAACTCGCGGACCACGACCTCGCAGCCGAGCCGCTCCACCGCCCGCTGCGCCGCCGCGAGGAACGGCCGCAGCCGCAGCTCCGCCGCCGGGTCGACGACACCGAACGTGGTCGTCAGCATCGCCGCGTCCAGCCGGGCCAGCCGGATGTCGGGGTCGAGCGCGGGCAGCCGCTCGATGATCTCGGTGTCGTGGACGTAGCCGCCGTTGACGAGGCCGACCCCCTGCGCGCCCGCCACCGCCGACAGCCGCCGGAACTCGTCCACGTCCGGGGTGAACCGCCCCTCCGGGTGCCGACGGCGGAACTCGTGCAGCGTCATCGGCCCGGCGGACGTCTCGTACTCCAGCCACCGGTCCACGATCCGGAGCATCTCGTCGTCGTGCAGCGCCATCGCCTTCACGCCGAGCTGATGCAGCCGCAGGAACGCCCGGAGCCGCCCCGGGTCGGTCTCCGACAGCCGCACCAGCCACTGCCGCAGGACGTCACCGAGCCCCTGCCGCGCCGAGTCGAGCAGCTCGTCCTCGTAGAGCGCCTCGCGGCTCGCGGTCGGACGCAGCTCGCCCGCGTCCACGACGCAACGAGCGAAGAACGCCCACTCGGGGAGCAGCCCCTCGACGCTCTCCGCCAGCAGCATCCGCTTCAGATAGACCCGATGCGCGGCACGCGCGGCAGGCGAAACGGGCTGCGGCAGCACGAACGCGACACCCGTCAACCCGGCCTCGGGCACGTCCAGATCCACAACGTCGAACGGCGTGAACCCGTACAGATCCTCGCAGTACCGCTCAAGCGCCCGCCGCCGCGACGCCGGGTCAGGATGGGCGACCTGCCAGGGCGGCCCGCCACCGGTGATCGCCACACCGTCCACGGTCAACTCGACCGGAAGCAGCGACCCGTACGTACGCGCGAGGTCGGCGACCACGGCCGGGCTGAGCAGCTCCGCCGACCCCGGACGGGCCCGCAGCGAGACCGTCGTCCCGGGCTGATCACGCTCGGCAGGCTCGACCCGGTAACTGCCGCCGGACAGCCCTGTCCAGCGGACGGCGTCCCCGCCCTTCGCAGAGCGGGTCACGACCTCGATCTCATCGGCGACGAGGAACGCCGACAGCAGCCCGATCCCGAACTGGCCGAGGAAGTCGTGCCGCGCGAACCCCAGCTCGTCCCGCTTGGACGAGCGGCCGATCGTCGCCAGCAGCGTGTGGACCTCATCGCCGGTGAGCCCGATCCCGTCGTCATGAACGCGCAGCGTCCCGCCGCCGGTCTCGATCTCGACCCGCCCGCCGCCTCCACCACGCGCCGTGATCGCGTCCACCGCGTTCTGCAACAGCTCGCGCAGATAGACCCGCGGGCTCGCGTAGAGATGCCGGCTCAGCAGATCCACCACGCCGCGCAGGTCGACCTGAAATGCCTGTTCTGCCACCGACGTGCCTCCCCGATCACCTTTACGGGCGATCACACCCTAGCGACCGATACCGACTCCCACAGATCATTTGCGCGCTCCGCTTCACCGGGCACCGGTGCGCCGCATACGACCGGCGTCCCGGCCGAGCCCCGCGAGCAGTCCCCCGCACCACACGAACCCAAGCCCGCCCTTGACCGCCGCACAGCCGTCCAAACCACCTTTATGGACGATCACAAAACACAAGATGATCGACCTTTTTCAATACCATCTGACTAAGCCGTTTATAACCACTACGCTCAGTCATCGCACCCCGCGCACCGTCGGAGCATGATCAGCCCGAGCCGAAGGCGGACGATGACCTCCCAAGGAACCGACCGGCGCCAATTCTTGATGACCGATAACAACTTCGTCGATTGGAAAGGGAATGCCTTCGCGGTCATCGAACGTCCGCGATGGTCTTTCCGCAACATGTTCCGGTCATCCGTCCCAGCGATACGGGTCCTGGCCCCAGAGGGGAGCCTGCTGTTCCAGATGCCTCAGCAGCGGACACGGGACATCGACCTCCTCCCGGTCGAGGACGCGTCCGGCAACCGGATCACAGCGCTGCGCCGCACCGGCAGAAAGGGCCTGACCACGAACCTGTTCCAGGTGGTCGATCCAAACGACGAGCCCTTCGGCACCATTCAGGGCGACTTCACCTACACCTCCTTCAAAGTCATCGACTCGAATGGCACGCCCATCGGACACATCTCGGAGGGCAGCGGCATGACGACGATCCAGTCCCCCGACGACAGCGAACGCTGGCGGTACTCCCTCATGGCCCTGGCGATAGCCGCCGAGATCGCCGCCGAACTCCAGGCCCTGCGCAGCCACTGACCGCCACACTCGACACAAAGGACGCTCATGGACCTCGATTTCGGCGCCCTGGCCGATAGCGCCCAGGAGTACGCCACCCGGTCAGAAGACCTGCGCCGCCGGATCGACGAACTGAAGACCGAGGCCGAATCCGCCGACGGCCGGGTGAAAGCGCAGTGGACCAGCGCGGGGCTCGCCGGCGTCGTCCTGGATCCGACGGCGCTGCGCATGCCCGCCGCTGAACTCGGCGAGCGGATCACCGAGACCGTACGGGACGCTCAGCGGGAATTCGAGCGCAAGGTCGCCGAACTGACGACCGAATCATTCGGGCCGAACGGCGACCAGATGGCGGATCCGCCAAGCGCGGAAGAGGCCGCCGCCTTCGTCACCGACCTGCACACAACGTTCGAGAGCACGCTGCACGAGACCACCGCGATCATCGACAGCATGCGTCGAGCCTTCCAGCAACGCTGAAAGGCCGCCGGGGTTCAGTGGGGGCGGGTCTGCTCCGACCACGTCCCCACGCCCGTCTCCTCAACGAACCGGCGCAGCCGCCACAAATCCTCCAGGCTGAGCGACCCGCCCCCCTCGCCGTCCTTGATCATTGCGAGCAAGAGGCGCCCCGGAGACTCCTCCATGCCCCGGATCTGCTTCGGCGGTTCGTAGTCACCATCCTTGCTATAACTCAGCTTCAGCGTCACCGGCCCACCGCCCCCGGGGTCGACGACCTCGAACTGCCGGAACCGCTCGGCCGGAAGGATCTCTTCAGGCCGCTTGCCGCTTGTCACGACCAGCCCCCGAGCATCGATGTAGGTGAGGAATTCCCTTCCGGGCAGGAGTTGGACGACGAGCAGCGGAATCAGCGCGACCAGCAGGACGCCCAACACGGCCAGCACGTAGCGCCAGACGTTGTCCACCGCCACCGCGCCCCAGATACAGAGGACGCACAGGAACCCCAAAACGGCGAGCGTAATGGGCGCATCCCGCTTCGGGTTCTGAAGGACGACCCTGAAACCTCCAGGAGCGGTCATCAGTCGAGCCCCTTGTCGGTATCGGCCGGGATCGGATTCGTTCGCTTGACGTAGTCGTCCCCATAGCCCTCTTTGCCGGTGACCGAGGTGATCCCCTTGTTGATCCAGGGCGCCCCTGGGTTCGCGACGCCCTCGGGTGCGTAGGGAAGTCCGGTGTCCGCGACCCCCTTGGCGCCGCCGAGGCCCGACCACAGGCTCCTGTACTTCTGCGGGAGGCGGACCATGGGCAGGCGGAACTTCCCATATCCGGTGCCGCCGAAGGCCCGGCCGCGCATGAACTGCCCGGTGATCTTCTGCTCGATGAGGGCGAGCCTGCTAATGGCCACGTCATCGACGCTGCGCACCGTCGCCTCGAAAAAGTCCGGGAAGGCGTTGGTGTTGCCGGTGAGCATCTGGCCTACCACGTCGACCCCGGTGGCGGCGCCGATGGCCGCCGCACACGCCGTGCCCGCCTTCTGCAGCACCCCCTCAGCTGTGCGGAGGACGTGCCGCACGCTCAACGCGGCACTCCGCGCAGCGGCCTCCGCGGCCGCCAGGTGCGCTTGACCGTACCCGGGCACGGGCACCAGAAGCCGCGCGATGAGCACCCATGCGGCGAAGTAGGCGAGGACGAGTGCGCACGCCAGCATCGTCATGATGAACACGGCGATCAGCAGTGCCATGACCGTGAGAACGATGAACATGACGAACGCGTACGCGAAAGCCAGCATCAGCTGGTTGGCGTAGTCGTGCATCTTCTTCTCGAAGGCGTCGCGGTCCTTGCCGTACCAGCTGTCGTCCGGCAGCGTGCGCAATTCGTCGTCGATCTTGTCCCGCGCCGACTTGATCTTGTCGACGGTCTTCTTCCAGTCCTCCGCCGCGTCCCAGAGTTGCGCCGGGTCCGACTGGGCCATGTACATGACCGCTACCGACGGCCAAGCCGTGGGGATGATGAAGGCGGCGACCGTCGAGACGTCCAAGGCGATTTTGGCCATCTCGGCCAGATGACCCATGCCGCTGGGAGCCACGAAACACCCGTCTCTACTCGGGACGCGGAATCACCGCGTCTTCGGCGCGCTCTTGTCGTCCGCCATCTGGACGACCTTGGCGGTCGTCTTCAGCCCGTCCTGGAACTCCTTCAGGTGACGCAGCTTCGTCACCAGGTCGACGTCCGCGTACTCCGTGCCTTGGACGTACGCATGGGCCAGATGAGCGCAGAACGTCGTGAACGCTTGTGCCTCGACCTCGCGGGGGGCGGCGTTCACGTGTCGCCGCGCCTGGCTCAGGTCGTCCCCGAGGTCGGTGACAAGCCGGTCACCCAGCCGCGAAATGTCCTGCGACTTGAACCGCACCTCGCCGGACCCAGTCGAGACCGGCATGTTCCCGAACGGCGACTTCGGCGGCACCGGCTTGGCGGACGGCGGCGTCGGCGGCGCGGACCCGGGCGGTGCGGGCGAGTGGTCGGTCTTCGTTCCCAGGGCCTGCGCGACCCGGTTCGGAGGACTCATACGATCTTGATCTCCACTTGACTCGCGAACTGTCAGGAGTCAGGCACGTTGGCAGCGCGGTAAGAATAACGGGGTTTCGCCTCCGCTTCACGGGTTTGCGTGCAAATGAGCGAGCCCGGGCCGGGGTCGTCTACGGGCCTGGTTCGGGGTCTTGGGGGAGGTTTGTTAGGAGTTCTCGCACTTCGCGGATTCTGGTGGGGGCGTCGATCTCGATTAGCAGGTCTAGGGCTTCGGAGTAGGCGGGGCGGGCCTTGGAAGGGCGTCCGGCATGGCGGTGGATGTCGCCGAGAATGCACAGCATGGTCGCCAGGCCGGCCTTGTTCTCTAACCAGGATTAATTGGTGTTGGCGGGTGTGGTGGTGAGGGTGAGGCCTGTGGTGGTCAGGCAGCCATCGATCACGTCGGGGTGGTGCTGGACCACTTTGAGGCGGTGCTTGATCATGCGGGTGAG
>NZ_SMJX01000343.1 GCF_004348535.1 Actinomadura sp. KC216 | reverse complement strand
CCCCTGCCCCCGGCGTCGCCCGCGTCCATGCGGCGGCTGAGCATGGCGCCCGAGGTCATGTAGAGGAGCACGGCGAGCCCCGCCACCGCGACGCCCGCCCACTTGACCGGGCTGAACGCCAGGTCGACGAAGAACTCGGTCACCCCGGTCATGGCCGCGGCGAGCGGCACCAGCGACAGCGCGGCGCCGCGCACGCCCACGCCCGCGCCGCGGCGGCGGTAGGCCCCCCAGCTGATGACCAGCCCGAGCAGGGTCACCCCGAGGCTGATCGCGAAAATGGCTGCGTCGCTCATGCCGGCCCTCAATCCCTACGCTTACGGTCCTGCGCTGGTGCTCTAACTCCATCGTCACACGCCGGGCGGGGGTTCCGGTCCTCCCGGCGGACGGTTTGTCCGCCGCCCCGCCTCCTCCTCCGGCGTGATCCGTCCCCTAGGGATCACCCCGCAGGTATCAGGGGCCCCTGCCGCCACGGGCACACCTCCCGCAGGACGAATCAGGCGAATACCCACGAATCAGGTCAACGTCCGGCAACGTTTGGGCGACGGCCGGGTGGAGGGCCGTGACCTGGCCGTCCGCCCGCCGGGCCCGTGACCCGGCCGTTCACCGCCCGGCGAACGCGGGGAGGGCGCGCAGCGACGCCAGGCTCACCTCGCGCAGCGAGGCCACCACCGTGCGGCCCGGCGCGGGCGGGATCGGCAGGACGCCGGGCACCGCGACGGTCACGCAGCCGGCCGCCTCGGCCGCCGCGACGCCGTTCGGGGAGTCCTCCAGCACCACGCAGCGGCCCGGGTCGGCGCCGAGCCGGGCCGCGGCGGTCAGGTACGGCTCGGGGTCGGGCTTGGTGCGGCTCACCTCGTCGCCGGCGACGCTCAGCGCGAAGTGCTCGCGGCCGATCGCGTCCAGCACCGGTTCCAGGAGGCGGCGGTGGCTGGAGGACACCAGCGCCGCGGTGACGCCCGCCTCGCGGATCTCGGCGAGCAGGTCCTTGGCGCCCGGCATCATCGGGACGCAGGCGGCGAGCCGCTCGGCCATGCCGTCCAGCATCCGCCGGCCGATCTCCTCGGGCGGGGCGTCGGAACCGGTCAGTTCCAGCATGTAGTCGACGGCGACGGCGAGGGAGCCGCCGACGAGGCGCTCCTGGTGGGCGGGCGTCCACTCGCCGCCCAGCCACGCCATGACCTCCGACTCGACCTCGAGCCAGACGCGTTCGGAGTCGATGAGCAGGCCGTCCATGTCGAACAGCACGGCCTGCATACCGCCACGGGTCACGTTTCTCCTTTCCTGCGGGGGGTTCCCGGTCCGCCCGCGCGCGGTCGCCCCGGGACGCTGCCCGCGGAGCGCTTTTGGACGGTGTGTGCAAAGAGACGGTGACGGAGGGGTCACCGGACGGCTACCGTGCCCTCTGTAACCTACTACCGGGTAAGGAACGGCATGAGCGCGTACCGCATCATCCTCGTCGGCACCGACGGCTCGGACTCCTCGTTCCGGGCGGTCGACCGGGCCGCGCAGCTGGCCGCCGCCACCGGCGCGACCCTGCTGCTCGCCACCGCCTACAGCCCCATGCCCGCGCGCGAGCGCGCCGGCGCCGCCGACCGGCTCGGGGACCTGGCGTACAAGGTGCAGGGGTCCACGCCCGCCGAGGACGCGCTGCGCGCCGCGCGGGAGCGGGCCGTCGCGGCCGGGGCGCGCGACATCGACCAGGTCGCCGTGGAGGGCGACGCCGTCGACGTCATCTCCCGGCTGGCGAAGGACCGCGGGGCCGGGCTGGTGGTGATCGGCAACCGCGGGCTGAACAGCCTCGCGGGCCGCATCCTCGGGTCCGTCCCGGCGAACCTGTCGCACCGCTCCCCCTGTGACGTGCTGATCGTCCACACCACAGACGGTAAGTGACGCGGCCCCGCAGGTATTCCGCCGGAATTCCGCCGGTTTCGCGGCGGGGAGACCGTCCGGTATTCCGCCGCGGGCGTACAGGGCGGGTGCAGGGCCGCGGAAGGGTGGGGTACGTCACCGTCAGGACGTAGGCTGACAGCCACCGATCATGAGCGGGGCCCCGACCCCCGGGAATGACGGCCCCCGACGGTGACGCTGTACCTGGGCGTCGGAAGGAGGCAGCGCGTGGTCGAGCTGGAAAGTCTGCCCGAACTGGTCGATCCGGTGCTCGTGGCCGCCTTTGAGGGGTGGAACGACGCCGGGGAGGCCGCCAGCGGGGTCATCGCGCACCTGGAGGCCACCTGGGAGGCCGTCCCGATCGCCGAGCTCGACCCCGACGACTACTACGACTTCCAGGTCACCCGCCCGATCGTGGAGATGATCGACGGCGAGACCCGCGGCATCACCTGGCCGACCACCCGCGTGTCGTGGGCGCGGCTGCCGGGCGGCAAGGACGTCGTCCTGCTGCACGGCATCGAGCCGAACATGCGGTGGCGGTCGTTCTGCCGGGAGCTGGTCGGGCTGATGATGGAGCTGGAGGTCCGCAACGTCGTGCTGCTCGGCGCGCTGCTCGCCGACGCGCCGCACACCCGTCCGGTGCCGGTGACCGGGGCGGCGTCCGAGGCCGGGCTGGTCGGCACGCTGCACCTGGAGCCGGCCCGCTACGAGGGGCCCACCGGCATCCTCGGCGTGCTGCAGGACGCGTGCGCCAAGGCCGATCTCGACACCGTGTCGCTGTGGGCGGCCGTCCCGCACTACGTCGCGCAGCCGCCGTCGCCGAAGGCGACGCTGGCGCTGCTGCGCCGCGTCGAGGACCTGCTGGACGTGACCGTCCCGCTCGGTGAGCTGCCCGAGGAGGCGCGGGCCTGGGAGAACGGCGTCAACGAGCTCGCGGAGGAGGACTCGGAGGTCGCCGAGTACGTCCGGACGCTGGAGGAGCAGAAGGACGCCACCGAGCTGCCCGAGGCGAGCGGCGACGCGATCGCCCGCGAGTTCGAGCGCTACCTCCGCCGCCGCGACCCGGGCTGACCGGCCCCCGGAGGCGCGGAGCACGTCCGCGGGACCGGGCTGCTCGCAGTAAGACCGGCATTCCGGGCATTTCCGCCTATCGTGCGGTAGCGTCACCTGCTTTTCGCTGGTCCTTTGTAGGCTGGCGGGCCTACTCTGGCGGGCAGCCGCCCCGCAGAGGACCGGACGAGAGGAAGCTCCCCGTTGCCCGACGCAACGCCGCTGCACCCGCACGACCCGGCCCGCCTCGGCGGCTACGAGCTGCTCGGGCGGCTCGGCTCCGGCGCGCAGGGCACGGTCTACCTCGGCGCGGCCGCGGACGGCCGGCACGTCGCCGTCAAGCTCCTGCGGGTCCAGTTCGACGACGACGCCACCGCGCGGGCCAGGTTCGTGCGCGAGGCGGAGGTCGCCAAGCAGGTCGCCCGGTTCTGCACCGCCCAGTTCCTCGACGCCGAGGTCGCCGGCGACAGCCCGTACCTGGTCAGCGAGTACGTCCCCGGCGAGGCGCTGTCGCGGGCCGTCGCGCGGGACGGGCCGCTGTCCGGCGGCGCGCTGGACCGGCTCGCCGTCAGCACCGCCAGCGCGCTCACCGCCATCCACCGCGCCGGGATCGTGCACCGCGACCTCAAGCCGCACAACGTCCTGCTCGGACCGGACGGCCCGCGCGTCATCGACTTCGGCCTGTCGCGGGTGCTGGACGCGGCCAGCGCTGTCAGCAGCCGCGCCGTCGGCACCCCCGCCTACATGGCGCCCGAGCAGGTGTCCGGGCAGGACGTCGGCGCCGCCGGCGACGTGTTCTCCTGGGGCGCGACGATCACGTTCGCGGCGACCGGGCGGCCGCCGTTCGGCTCCGACTCGATCCCCGCGGTCATGTACCGCGTCCTGCATCACGAGCCCGACCTCGGGAGCCTGGACGGCGAGCTGCGCGAGCTGGTCACCGCGGCGCTGTCGAAGGACCCGTCGGCGCGGCCCACGGCGGCGCAGCTGCTGCTGCGGCTCGTCGGCCACGAGGACGCGTTCGACACGGCGGCGGCCGCGCTCACGTCCCCGTCCGCGCTCCCGGCGCCCGTGGCGCCCGTCGCGGCGGCGCCCGTGCCGGGCCCGGCGCCGGGCGGCGGGGCCGGTGAGGACACGCTGCCGCCCTCGGCCACCGAACCGAACCCGGGCGGGCACGGCCCCCGCCCGCCGCGCCGGAAGCGCCGCCTCGGCCGGGCGGCCGCCGCGGGCTTCGCCGCCGCGCTCGTCGCGGCGCTCGCCGGCGCCGCGGGCTACACCCTGCTCGACCGGCCCCGCGACGAGTCGCCCGAGGCCGGCGGGCCGCACGGGCAGGTGACGGCACCGCCGACGACGGCCGCGCCGTCGACCGGGCCGTCGTCGGCCAAGCCGGGCCGCACCCGCACCGCGGGCTCGGCCGCGCCGGGGCGTCCGGGCCCGGGCGAGGGGACCCGGCCCGGGGACGGCGACGGCGGCGGTCCCCCGGTCACCAGCGACCCGCCGCCGAAACCGGTCGTGCTCGGCTCCCCGAGCCCCGCCAAGTACTGCGCGGCCCGCGAGCAGGACACCCAGTTCCGCAGCCCCAAGTGGTACTGCGTGCCGAGCGACGGCGACATCGGCGTCGACACCCCGATCGAGATGACGACGGTGTGCGCGTCGCAGTACCGGCACGACGCCGAGGCGCGGCTGCGCGGCGACGCGGGCAACCCGTCCGACTGGGACTGCTACGTCCTGCGGTGACGGTCTAGAGGACGACACCCAGCAGCGCGTCGGTGATCGCCTTCACCTGCGCGGGGGCGGTGTCGTCGGCGCCCTCCGCCGCGGCCCACGCGTCGACGGCGGCGAGCGCGCCCGGCGCGTCGAGGTCGCCGGTGAGGCGGTCGCGGACGGCGGCGGCGACCGGCGCGGCGGGCGGCCCGGACGGCCGCGCCACCGCGGCGCGCCAGCGGCCGAGCCGGTCGGCGGCCCCGGCGAGCCCCGCGCGCGTCCATTCCCAGTCGGCGCGGTAGTGGTGGGCCAGCAGCGCCAGCCGGATCGCCATCGGGTCGGTGCCGGACTCGCGCAGCTTCGACACGAACACCAGGTTGCCGCGCGACTTCGACATCTTCTCGCCGTCCAGGCCGACCATCCCGGCGTGGACGTAGGCGCGGGCGTGGGGCCGCTCCCCCGTGGCGACCTCGGCGTGGGACGCGCTCATCTCGTGGTGCGGGAACGCCAGGTCCGAGCCGCCGCCCTCGACGTCGAACGCCATCCCGAGGTACTCGATGGAGATCGCGGAGCATTCGACGTGCCAGCCGGGGCGGCCCGCGCCGAACGGCGACTCCCAGCCGGGCTCGCCGGGGCGCTGCGCCATCCACAGCATCGGGTCGAGCGGGTCGCGCTTGCCGGGCCGGTCGGGGTCGCCGCCGCGCTCGGCGAACAGCGGCCCCATCTCCTCCCGCGTCAGCCGGCTGACCTGCCCGAACGCGGGGTCGGCCGCGACGGGGAAGTAGACGTCGCCGGCCAGCTCGTAGGCGGCGTCGCGGCCGCGCAGCTTCTCGATCATCTCCACGATCAGCGGGATCGCCTCGACCGCGCCGACGTACCGGTCCGGCGGCAGGATCCGCAGCGCCGTCATGTCGTCGCGGAACAGCTGGATCTCCCGGTCGGCGAGCTCGCGCCAGTCCTGCCCCGTGTCCCGGGCACGTTCCAGAAGCGGGTCGTCGACGTCGGTGGCGTTCTGGACGTATCGGACCCGGTGCCCGAGGTCCCGCCACACGCGGTTGACGAGATCGAACGCCAGGTAGGTGTTGGCGTGGCCGAGGTGGGTCGCGTCGTAGGGGGTGATCCCGCACACGTACATCCGCGCCGTGCCGCCGGGCGCGGCGGGCCCCGAGGGGCGGGCCGTCCCCGCCGCGGTGTCGTGCAGGCGGAGCGGCCGGGTCGCGGCGGGCAGGCCCGCTTCGGCGAGGCCGGGGACTTCTGGGGCGGGCCACGATCGCATACCGAAAGCTTATCCATGCCCTGTTCGCGGGTTTGCGGCCGGATGGGTCGACTGTCCCGGGTGTCCGGTCACCCGTGCCGGACGCGCGGGTCCAGGACCGAGTAGCCGACGTCCACCAGCAGGTTCGCGGTGATCACGAACAGCGTCACCGTGAGCGTCACCCCGATGATCACCGGGGTGTCGCCGGTCGCGATGGACTGGTGGACGAGCTGCCCCACGCCCTGCAGCCCGAACACCTTCTCGATGACGATCGTCGACCCGACCAGCGCGCCGAGATCGACGCCGGCCTGCGTGACGACGGGCGCGAGCGCGGGCCGCAGCCCGTGCCGCAGGACGACCCGGCGCTCCGGCAGCCCTTTGGCCCGCGCCGTCCGCACGTAGTCCTCGCCGAGGACGTCCAGCATCGCGCCGCGGGTCAGGCGCGTGTAGGACGCGAGCATCAGGAACGCCAGCGCCGCCCACGGGAGGATCATCCGCCGCAGGAAGTGCTCCTGCATCGGCGGGCCCGCCTCGAACAGGTGGAGACCGGTGGCGAAGACGTAGAGCAGCGCCAGGGCCAGCACGAACGGCGGCGTGGACAGCCCCGCCAGCACGAACGCCGTCGCGGCCCGGTCCCACAGCGTCCGCGCCCGCCACGCGCTGAGCACCCCCAGCCCGACGCCCCCGGCGAACCACAGCACCCCGGCGCCGAGGACCAGCCACAGCGTCGTCGGGAGCCTTTCCGCGATCAGCGCCGACACCGGCGTCCCGCTGATGTAGGAGTCGCCGAGGTCCCCGCGCAGCAGCCGCTCCACGAACCGCCAGTACTGGACGAGCACGGGCCGGTCCAGCCCGAGGTTCGCGCGGATCTGCGCCAGCGTCTCCGCCGTCGCGCGGGGCCCGCCGATGACCCGCTCCACCGGCACGGGCGAGACGTGCAGGAACACGAAGACCAGCGTGGACACCAGCCACAGCGCCGCGGCCGAGTAGAGCAGGCGGCGCAGGACGAGCCGCGGCAGCCCCCGGCTCACCATCCGCCGCCGCGCGGGTCGAGGGCGTCGCGGATCCCGTCGCCGATCAGGTTGAACGCCAGCGTGACCAGCAGGAGCAGAGCGCCCGGCACGCCGAGGAGCCACCACGCTGACCGGAACACCTCGCTGCCCTCCCCCAGCATCGACCCGAGGCTCGGCACCGGCGGCGGCACCCCGGCGCCGAGGAACGACAGCGTCGCCTCGAATACGATCGCCGCCGGGATCTGCACCGAGGCCAGCACCGTGACCTGCGCGGACAGGTTCGGCAGGACGTCGGCGACCATGATCCGGGCATCCGACGAGCCGAGCGCCCGGGACGCCTCGATGAACTCCCTGCGCCGCAGCGCCAGCACCTGCCCGCGGATCACCCGCCCGGACGCCGCGACCGAGAAGAACGCGATCACCAGGACCGTCAGCGCGAGCCCGGCGGCGGCCGACGCGGGCCGGAACGTCGTCGCGAGCATGATCGCCACGAGGAGGTAGGGCAGCGCGAGCGTCACGTCCATCAGCCGCGCCAGCACCGCGTCGACGGCGCCGCCCGCGAACCCGGCGAGCGTCCCGACGGCGGTGCCGGCGACCGTGGCGAGCAGCGCCGCGCACACCCCGACGACCAGGGACACGCGCGTCCCGTAGGCGGCGCGGACGAGCACGTCCCGCCCGAGCTGGTCGGCCCCGAGCGGGAACTCCGCACCGGGCCCGCGCGGCTGCCCCGCGACGTCCAGCCCCGTCTCGGGGAACGTCCGGTCGTAGGGATGCCCGGTCAGGTGCGCCCACAGCGGCGCCAGAAGCGCGAAGACCGCGATGCCCGCCAGCACGGCGACGGACGCGACGGCGACCCGATCACGCCGGAACCGCCCCCAGGCAAGTTGCGACGGCGTGCGCCCCCGCGCCGCCTCGGGACCCGCGCGCTCGACGACCGGCCGCACGCCGACGTCGACGCGCCCGCTCACCCGAGCCCCTCTGCCATCCGCGCACTCCCGCCCCATGCAGATCGCGATGAGTGGCCAAGCTAACACCGAGCGTCAGCACACCGCCGCCGGTTGGCGGAAGACGCCGGGGGCTAGAGCACCCGGGTCCAGGCGCCGGCGTCGCCGGGCGCGGCGGAGAAGTCGTACCGGACGCCGTCCTCCCGCAGAGCGGTGAGGCTGACCGAGGTGGTGCCCCACACCCGCCCGTCGCCGAGGTCGAGCAGCGGCAGGAGGGCCCGGTGGTCGGCGCGGGGCAGCCCGTCGCCGTTCACCAGCGGCAGCCACTCGCCCCAGGCCCGCTCCAGCGGCTCGCCCGGACCGGGTTCGGGCCGCGCCGCCGCGGCCAGCCGGGGCCGGAAATGCGCGAGGCGCGCCGCCATGTAGGCGTCTTCGGTCTCCCCTTCGAGCTGCCCCTCGCCCTCCAGCCCGCTGTTGACGATCACGTGCAGGCCGGGCCCGAGGTCCCGCTCGGCGAGGTCCGCGCCGTCCCAGCTCCACAGCCGCACCCGGTCGGGCTCCGCCCCGACGAGGTGAAACGGGTCGAAGGACGCCAGGT
>NZ_SMJX01000342.1 GCF_004348535.1 Actinomadura sp. KC216 | reverse complement strand
TTGGAAAGCGTGTTGCGTGCAAGCGCTCGCGAGTTCGAATCTCGCATCCTCCGCCACGGTATGACCAGGCAAAACGAAGGGGCCCGACGATCCTCGGCGGGCCCCTTCGCTGTTGTCCTTAGCCCTCGTTGTCCTGGTCTTTGTCCACAGGGACCGTTTCCTGGGGGCCCCAGATGGCATCTGCGATCTTCCGGGCCACGTCCTTGAGCATGGCATCCGGCACATGGAGGTACCGGGCGCGCATGCTCGCCGAGGTGCCCGGCTCCCACCCCATGATCTGATCGATGACGCGGTCTGGGACGCCGAGCAGCATGAGCACGGTAGCGGCGGTGTGCCGGGCGTCGTGCAGCCGAGCACTCCGAACGCCAGCGTCTTCCAGCAGCCGCTTCCAGTCGTGGTAATCGGTGTTCGGGCTGAGTGGGCCGCCCAGCCGCTTGGTGAACACATAGTCCGACTCCACCCACAGGTCGCCGGCCGCCTTGCGCTCCCGCGCTTGCGCCTCACGGTGTGCACGCAGCATCGAGACCAGCGGGCCTGGCAGGGGCACGGCACGGCGGCCCGCTCGCGACTTGGTGTTCTTGGTCTCGCGTCGGACCTGGACCCTGTCGGGGCAGTACCCGGCTTTCCGGCCGCACGGCGCGGCTTCCTGGCAGCCGTGCTTGTACCTGGGGCGGAGACGGTTTCGACGCAGCTTGAGGTACTCGTTGTCCAGGTCGACGTCAGGCCAGCGCAGTCCGAGCGTCTCGCCCTGCCGCAGCCCGAGCGCCAGCGCCAGCATCCAGCGGGCGCTGTTCCGGCGCTTGTTGGCTGCGAGCAGCAGGCACTGAACCTCTTCCACGGAGTAGGGCTCGACCTCGGATTCGTCCTCTTCCATCCGTGGCGGCTTCGCCAACGCGGCGGCGTTCTTCGCCGCGTAGCCGCGCCGTACCGCCTCCCCCAGGGCGGTTCGGGCGGTGCGGTGGGCCTGGTGAGCCGTGCCGGCCTTGCGCTCCCCGTTCGCCTGCATGCGGCGGTACAGGCTCTCCAGGTGCTCGGGCTGCAAGCGGTCCAGGCGGTGCTTGCCGACACCGGGAACCAAGTGCACGCGAACGGCGACCTCGTAGCCGTCGTACGTGTTCTCGCTGACAGTCGGCTTGGCGATGTTCTCAACCCAGTGCCAAAGCCACTTCTCAACCGTCCACGGCTTGCCGGGCTGACGCGCCGAACCCGCGTCGCGCTCCCTCTCAAGCCGCCGGACTTCCTCAACCAGCTCCTCACGCGTCGGGCGCGTCACGTGTCGGCGGTACGGCTCCCCGTTGTCCTTGTGACCCATCGGCACCCGTGCGTGCCAACGACCGTCCTTCCCGAAGTAGATCGCGGATTCGCCGTTGGCGCGGCGGGTGCGCTTCTTCTTGCTCTCTGCCACAGGCACGCTCCTGCTTCTTTGGGATGTCGGAAAGGAACAGTGGCGGCGGCCCTCCTCTTCGGGAGTGCCGCCGCCGCAGGCGGCATCGTCAAGCGACTCGCTTGGCCGCGCGGCGGCGGGCGACGTACTCAGGTAGTGCGTCAGCGGGGACGCGGCGGAGACGGCCAACGTCGATGGACTCCAGCTCTCCGGTGCGGATGAGCGCGAAGCACGTGGTCCGGCCAATGCGGAGTCGGCGGGCGGCCTCTTCGACGGTGAGGAGAACCAACGTGGCGTCGTCGTCTGCGAGGGACGCGCGGGTGTCGCGTTCGACCAAGACTCCTCCTGTGGAGTTCTGCTGCTGTTGCGGAGATGTTTCAGCGGTCTTTTCACCGGTGGACTCAGGCATGGTGTTCGACCCAGAAGACGTTGCGGTCTCCTCGGCTGTTCTTGCTGGTCCGGATGACGTAGTCGCCGCGCCAGCGTCCGACTTGGCCGGTGAGCAGGCGGCCGAGGCCCAGGGCGTTGGGCAGACGGCCGGTGGGAGTGGTGATGAACTGGCCGTCCCACTGGTCGTGTTCGTCCAGGCCGATGCGGTCGGGTTCGGCGGAGCGGCGGAGTTCGGCGGCGGTCATGGGCTGGTCGGCGTGGAGTTGGTGCCAGCAGGCCAGGAAGGCGTGCCAGCGGGTTTCGTCCTCGTCGATGTCACGCACTTGGGCGGCGTTGGCGAGAAACCCCTCGATGCCGTGGTGGGCGAGGAATCCGCCGAGGGCTTGGGCCCAGGGGGTGAACTGCCGCATGGAGACGGTGTCGGCGCGGGTCGCGCCGTTGCGGGTCCAGTCCAGCACCAGCACCAGCAGGTGCCACAGCACGGTGAGCTGGTTGCGGGGGTCGGTGATCCACTGGTCCAGGTGCGGGATCCCGAACGTGGATTGGTCGCGTTGCTCGGGGCGGGGCATGTTGGGGTCCAGATGCACCCGGACGGTGCGGGAGGCCATGTCCCCACCGACTTGGAGGTTGTTGCCGGTGGCCATCCACAGTCGGTCGTTGACGGTGGCGATGTTGCGGGACGCGCCCAGCTGGCGGTCGGACCACACGCCGGCGGTGACCAGTAGCGCGAGGGTGGCCGAGTCGATGACGGTTCCTTCGGCGAGGTTGTCCCACACCACCACGCCGACCTGTTCGGCGAACACGGCGGTGATGGACTTGCGCAGTTCCTCTTCGGTGTAGGCCCAGGGGATGATTCGCTGGCCATAGAGCATGCCGGGGCCGCCGGTCAGGATGGATTTTCCGGAGGCGGGCATGGTCGCGTCGATCAGCGCGAACGGGGTCAGGGACCGGGTGAAGTGCCGCAGGATCGGAGTGACCAGCAGCGCCAGGTAGTTCGCCCGGTCGGCCGCGCTGGACCACGGGAAGTCGCGCAGGAACCGGTTGAGCATGAAGTCGCGGGCCTCGTTGACCTGCCGGGTGGTCGGTTCGTCAGGTACGGGCGGCAGCGCGACCTTGGAGGCCAGGTACAGGCCGGTGGCGGCGTCGTAGCCGGGCTTTTGGAGCAGGGTGCCGTCTCGGCGCAGGACGGGCGCGCCGATAACGCCGTGCAGCGGCGCGAGGTTGGGCCAGGTCTTGCCGGACAGGACGGCGGACAGGATTCCGCGGGGAGGGGTGACCTCCTCCTCGTAGAACTCCAGCTTTCCGGTGTCGTCTTTGCGCGCCCGCTGGCGGAAGACGTAGGCGTGGTGGGCCAGCAGTTCGGCGAGGTTGGCGGGCGTGATCGCGCTCGCGGTGACTGGAAGCGGCGAGTCTTCGTCGGCGGCCGGGGAGCTGTGCCCGCCCGACACGGTCTCCATGTGGACCAGGGACCCGCCCGAGACGTAGGTGTCGGGCAGTTTGCTGGCGGCCAGGGCGGCTTTGAGGACGCGGATGGTCTCGGGGTCGGATCCGACCTGGAGACGCGGTTTGTGGGTCATGCGGGCACGCTCCTGGGGCGTTGGGTGCCGGCGCGGAACCCGGACCGGACGGTCCGGCGGGCGGGCCATTCGGCGAGCCCGGTGCGCACGGCGGCAGCGGTCAGCAGTTGCTCGGTGTCGTCGGGATCGAGGGCGCCGCCCGCCACCAGCTGGCCGAGCGCGACGGCGGCGCCGTACAGGGTGGCGTTGCGGCGCCCCTCGGGCGCGGCGGCGATGGCCTCCAGGCTGGCGTTGACGGCCTTGCCCAGGTAGGCGCCGCGGTTGCCGGTGGCCAGCTTCACGGTGACCGGGCGTTGCGGCGGCAGCGGCGCGGGACGGAGCCGTTCGGCCAGCCAGCCCGGCAGCGGCGCCGGGGCCGGCGTGTGGATCGGGGTATAGGTGCCGGTGCCGTCCGGCAGGTCGACGAAGGATCCGGGGCCGACGACGTATCCGCCGTCGCCGCGGGTGTCGACCTTCCAGCCCAGCCCTTCACCCTTGTCGCCGGAGGTGTTGGTCAGCCGGATACCGCCCGGGGCGGTGAAGTACAGGTGGGATCCGCCGCGCCGGGTGCGGACGTGGAAGGTCTCCAGCGGCATCGGCTGCCCGGCCTGTTCGCAGACCATGGCGAACACGTCGGCGCCGTCGTTGACGCCGGGCACCGCCCACTCGGGCGGCGGGTGCTCGCCGGGCTTGGGAAGGTCCAGGTCGATCACCAGCAGCCGGGACGGGCCGCACGCGATCCCGATGTTGTACGGGCGCCGCGCCCACATCTCCCGGATTGCGTCGGGGTCGGTGGTGGCGGTCTGCTTCCACCGTGTGCCGCGGGGCGGTTCCTTGTCCCCGATGGCGACGGGGAAGACGTGCCAGCCGCGGGCGGCGCACGTCAGCGCGTACCGCGCCAACGTGGCGGCATCGGGCCGGGGCGCTGCGGGTGCGGGCGGGCGGGCGTGGTCGGTCATGCTGCGGTCTCCTCCTTCGGCGGTATCGGCAGGGCGAACAGGTCGGTTTGGTGGCCGCCAGCCCGGCCAGGAGTCGGGCGCGCCAGCCGGTGGCGACGCAGGCGGCGCGGGAACGGGATCACCTCGCGGGACCCGTCCGCCCGGCGCACCAGCACGTTGCGGGGGCCACCACCCGCCCCCCAGCGGGTCAGGACGGTCACGACCTCCGGCGGGTTCTTGCGGCCCGACAGGCGGTCGCCCGCGTCGAGGTAGCGGCGGCCGATCATGCCGGTCATGCGGCATCGCTCCCTTCGGACAGTGGGCGGTCGGCGGTGAGGCGGGCCAGCAGTGCGGCCAGGGCGGCGGCGCCCTGGGCGGGGACGACGCCGTTGCCGAGGGCTTTGAGCATCTGGTTGCGGGTGAGGCCGGGGACGTCGGTGACGTGGCCGTCGGGGAGGCCCATGAGCCACTCGACGAACGTGGGGTTCAGCTGGTCGGCGCCGTTGCGTCCGGTGGGAAGCCGGGGAGGAGGAGCTGGCCGTCCGAGGATCCGGGCCCATCGGTGGATGGCGGGGGCGTACGGTCCCCACGCCACGCCGTCGGCGGGTTCGTCATCCCGGCCAGTTCGCGGGGTGTCTCGCCTTGGGCGATCTCCACCACTTGGGCCAGGCTCGGCGAGGACGAGCTCCGGATCACCGTTCTGCGGCTCGTCCGTTCGGCGGCTACGCGCGGCGTGGGCAGCAGCATCACGGCCGAGGGCAGCATCAGGTCGCCCGAGCTGCCCCGTTGGTTCGGGCCGCCCTTCGTCCCGTCGGTCGCGCGCGGGGTGGGCAGCAGGCTGCACACCTCGGCGGCCAGGTTCAGGCCGTGCGTGCCCGCCTCTTGTGACGGTGTGCGCTTGGTCTGCCGGTTCTCGTTCTCCGACGCTCGCGGGGTGGGCAGCAGTGCCACCTGTGCCCGTAGGGTGTCGTTGCGCGAGGAGTCCGGCGGCCCGGTCCCGTTGGTCTCCGACACGGTCGGCGTGGGCAGCAGTTCCACCACCGCCGGTAGTCCGTCCTCGTAGCTGCGGCCCTTGGAGTCGCGCGCCCTGGGCGTCGGCAGCGCGGGCGAGGACGAACAGGCGGTTGCGCTGGTGCGCGGCGCCGACGTCGGACGCTCGAAGAGTGATCCACTCCGCATCGAACCCGAGGTCGGCAAGGTCGGTGAGGACGTCGGCAAACCCAATTCGAAGGTGGCTTGCGACGTTCTCAAAGATCGCGTAGCGGGGTCGTAGTACGCGAAGCGCGGTCGCGATGTGCGGCCAGAGGTGCCGGTCATCGGCGGTTCCCTTCCTGTGTCCGGCGAGACTGAACGGCTGACACGGGTAGCCGCCGCACACCACGTCGATCGGCGGGACGGTCGTCCAGTCGACGGCGGTGATGTCGCCGAAATTGGGGACGTCCGGCCAGTGGTGGGCCAGGATCGCGGCGGCGCCGGGGTCGGGGTCGGCGACCCAGACTGGGCGGACGTCGAACACCTCGGCGGCGGCCAAGTCCAGGCCGCCATACCCGGTGCACAGCGACCCCAGGGACAGAGGTGCGGTCGCGGTCATCCGGCGTCACCGTCCCGCCGGTCGCGCCGGGAACGCGGCCACACCGGCGCCCACTCCGACAGGTCCTCGTTGCCGGGGGTGATGACGATCCCGGCGGGGGTGAGGACGAATTCGTGTCCGTGCTCGCAGTCCCACAGGTCGCCGGGGACGTCGGGGGCGTGCGCGGCCCAGCAGGTGCCCGGGTTGTGGCAGTAGGGGCAGTCGGGGCCGTTGGTGACGGGCCAGTGGGTGACGGGGATGTACCAGTCGTGGCGGCAGGCGCGGCAGCGCCACGCGTTGACCTCGGTGAGGTCGGCGAGGGTGGCCGGGCCGATGAACACCACCTCGGTGGGCCGCTGGCAGGTGGGGCAGTCGGGCGGCGTGGTGGTAGGCCATTGCTCGGCGGGCGGGAACTCGACCGGTTCGGGGGCAGGGAGTGTCATGATGGTGGGGCCTCCTTCGTGGGCCTGGTTAGGGTCCGTGAGCGGTTGGGGGCGGGCCCTCGGCGGCGTGCTTGGTGGCTTGTGCGCCGAGGGCCGTTTTGTGCCCTCCTGAGCTGAGCTAGGTGAAGCACCATCCGCTGTCACAGGTGCCGTCGCCGTCATCGAACGGCAACGGGTCGTCGGTGGGGACTACGTCGGCTAGCGGGGCGTTGTAGCGGGTCAGCCACACCGGGTCTTTGGCCAGGTCGCGGCGGCGGGTGTTGAGGGTGTCCTCCAGGTGGCATGCGCGGGTGAACAGCTCGGGGTCGTCGCGGCGCATGTCTTGCCATGCGGTGAGGCGGTGGAAGGGGCAGAACCAGCAGGACGACTTGGGCGGGACGGGCAGGCCAGCAGATCGGATGATGCGCGGGCAGTCGGCGCGGCGGATGCCGAGGTCGAGCAGTGGGTAGACGATGCGTTCGTAGGGCTCGCAGCGGCGGGTGTTGGCGCGGTGGATCTCGTCCACGCTGATCCCGATGCCGACTGTGGCCGGGTTGGTGGCGTTGGCGCCGTGGGCTTTGAGCCACCGGCCGATGACCTTGATTTTGAAGTCGGCGGTGCATGAGCGGGTGCCTGGGGCGCCGTTGGACATGCGGACGGGGATGGGGATGGAGCGGGATCCTTCGCGCGTGAGTCGGCCGTAGAGGGTTTCGGTGCTGCCGTCGCGCTTGATGCGGTGCAACTCGTGCAGGTCGATGCCGTGCGCGGCGGCGAACGGGGCCGCGTGTTCGGTGACGTAGCGCAGGGTGGCGGGGTGTTCGGAATCGGCGCCGACGTTGGCGAACAGGAAGGTGCGGAAGTCGATCTCTTCGCGGGCGGCCAGCACGAGGGCGGCGGTGGACTGCCAGCCTCCGCCGTAGCTGAACGTGCGGAGACCGGTACTCCTTGGGACGTCGGCAGGTGGTGCGGTGGCAGAACCCACGGGCATGGGTCTGTCTCCTCTCATGGGGGTGATCGGTTGGGGGCGGGCCCTCGGTGGCGTGCTTGGTGGCGTGTGCGCCGAGGGCCGCTTGCTGCCCCCTAACCGGCAGGGCGTTAGCGGTTGTCGGTGTGTCGGGGGTGGGTGGCGCGGCCGGTGGCTTTGCGGTCGCGTTTGCGGTGGCGTTCTTTGGCGAGTTCGGAGCGGGCGGCCAGGCCGCCGTACCCGGTGCACAGCGACCCCAGGGACAGCACGGGCGCGGTCATGCGGCATCACTCCCGGCGGGTCGGTAGGTGTCGGGTTCGCCGTCGGGCACGATGCGTTGCGGCTGCAGGTGCGACGCGTCGGCTCCAGCTGGGCACGACGCGTCGTGCCCAGCTCGGGGCGACGGCTCGCGGGTCGGGCGGGTCATGCGACGCTCCGGGTCCGGTGGTGGGCCTGGCGGCATCGCTTGGAGCAGTAGACGCGGCGGCGCCCGCGGGCCGGCTGGGCGAAGACGGCACGGCAGCGCAGGCACCGCGGCGGCCGGATCCGCAGGCGCATTTCGTCGCGAATTACGTCGCGCAGATCAGGTAGGGGCGGCGCGTCGGCGGTGGTGGCTTCCCACAAGACCCGCGGCACGTTTTCGGTGCCGGTAATGGCTCGCGGACGCGCCGGGGTGTTCCAGCCCGGCCGGGGCGGCAGCTCGGCGACCTTGCGCAGACCGGCGGCGCGGGGACTGGCGCCGAACTCATCAGCCTGGGTGTAGGTGATCAGGCGCCAGTACCCGGCGGCCCTGGCCACGCGCCACACCGCGCCGTACAGCATCGAGCACGCGTTGCGGGTGCCGTCGCTGGCCAGCCGGGTGACCTCCATCGTCAGCGCGTCGTCCAATACCCGGTTGACCGGGCGTCCGGCGATCGCAACAGCGACGACGCGGCGATCAGCCAAGACACCCAGGCTGATCCTGTGGCCGGTGGGTGGTTCGTGGTGCCGGTGCAACTGCGCGACGATGCCGCACGCGTCATCGAAGCTGGGCATGGGGACGATACGCAACCGGGTCATGCGGCGTCACCGTCCCGCCGGTCGCGGTTGGCGCGCGGCGCGGGGGCGAGCGCGACGCAGGTGTTGGAGGCGCCGCAGTAGGAGGAGACTCGCCAGCGGGCCGGGGCGGGGTCGGCCGGTGGTGTGATGGGGTCGTTGCGCCGGTGCGGCATGGGTTCTCCCGTTGGGGTTTTGGGCATGCGTCGGGTAGGGCCGGGGTGTCCCGGGCCGGGAG
>NZ_SMJX01000341.1 GCF_004348535.1 Actinomadura sp. KC216 | reverse complement strand
GAGAAGACGCCGAACCTGATTCGGTCTCAGCCGTGCAATCGCCCGGCGGCCGCGCCGCCCGGGCCGAGGCCGCCCGCGAATGGGCCCGCGAACGCATCGCCCGCGACGGCGGCGGCGAGCCCGCCCGCGACGGCGCCGGCCCCGGCGGCCAGGGCAGGGAGGGCCGACTCGCCGAAGGCGTCGGCGAGGTCCCCGTCGCCGGAGACCGCCTCCTGCGCTCCCCGGCCGCCATGGAATCCATGGAGGACGGCGTCGCCACCATCCGCGATGTCCTCGGCGCCGAGGGCGCGGCCGTGCTGCTGACCGAGCGCGACGGCCGCCTGGTCATGGGTGCGTCCGCCGGGACCGCCGCCGAGATGCCCCTCGGCGAGCTGTCGGTGGCCGGTCTCGGCCCCGCCGCCCGCGCCGGCTCCGCCTGGGTCGCCGCCGACGCCTCCGATCCGACCGCAGCCGCCCTGAAGGCCCGGTCCCTGGCCGCGGCGCCGCTGGAGTCCCAGGGACGCCTCACCGGGCTCGTGGTGGCCGTATCGTCCGTTTCCGGCCGGTTCACCGAGGCCGACGGCGTCCGGCTCGGCCGCCTCGCCGACGAGATGTCGCTCTCCCTGGAGAAGGCCAGGGTCGGCGAACTGGAACGGTCCTGGCGCGGCTGGCTCAGCTTCGTCGCCGAGGCCAGCGACCTGCTCGCCGGGACCCTCGACCAGGAGCGCACGATGGCGCTCGTCGCGCAGCTCGTCGTGCCCCGCCTCGCCACCTGGTGCGCCGTCTACACCGTCACCGAGGCCGAGCCCGACCGGCTCGCCTACGTGTGGCACGCCGACGAGAACCGCGCCGACGGCCTCCGCGAGCTGCTCGAACACGCGGGCGCCGCCCCGCCGACCGACGTCCCGGGCCCCTGGACCGGGCTCGCCACCGCGCCCGACGACGTCCGCGCCGCCGCCGGCGACACCGCCGCCGACCAGGTCTACGCGTTCCCGCTGATCGCCCGCGGCCGCCGCATCGGCACCATCGTCATCGGCCGCCCGTCCGGCGACCGGTTCCCGCGCAGCGCCATCGAGCTGGCCGAGGAGCTCAGCCGCCGCGCCGCGCTCGCCGTCGACAACGCGCGGCTGTTCTCCGCCCAGACCGCCATGAGCAGCGCCCTGCAGCGCAGCCTCCTGCCGCCCGGCATCCCCGAGATCCCCGGCCTGGAGGTCGCGGTGGTGTACGAGCCCGCGGGGGAGGGCAGCGAGGTCGGCGGCGACTTCTACGACGTCTTCGAGAGCGGGCTGCGGCCCGGCGGCCCCGCCCCCGCGACCCGCTGGCGGTTCGCCATCGGCGACGTCTGCGGCACCGGCCCCGAGGCCGCCGCCGTCACCGGGCTCGCCCGGCACGCCCTGCGCATCCTCGCCGCCGAGGACATGTCCGTCCCCGCCGTGCTCGGCCGCCTCAACCGGCTGATCCTCGGCGAGGGCGAGCGCGGCCGGCTGCTCACCCTGCTGCACGGCGAGATCGCCGCCCGGCGCCGCCGCGACGGCGTGACGATCAGGCTGACCAGTGCCGGACACCCGCCGCCGCTGATCCTCGACGTGGACGGCGGCGTCCGCGAGGCCGCCTCGCCGCAGCCGCTGCTCGGCGTCTTCGACGGCGTCGAGTTCCACACCGACGCCGTCGACCTGCGGCGCGGAGAAGTCCTGCTCTGCGTCACCGACGGCGTCACCGAACGCCGCTCGGGGAACCGGCTGCTCGGCGACGGCCACGGGCTCGAGCGCCTCCTCGCCGGATGCACCGGGCTGAGCGCCGGAGCCGTCGCCGCCCGCATCCAGCGCGCCGTGCGCGACTTCGGGCCCGAGCCGTCCAACGACGACGTTGCCCTCATCGTTCTGCGGGCGTCATGATGGAGACCAACAATCGGTAAGGTGGGGTGGCGTGGGGCTTGCCTTGCACACGACACGAACGGACGGCCGCGCGACGATCGCCGCGCGCGGCTCGATCGACCTGCACTCCTCCGACGAGCTCCGGTCCCGGTTGACCGAGCTCGTGGACGCCGGTGAGCGGGCGGTCGTCGTCGACCTCACGGCGGTCGACTTCTGTGACTCCTCTGGTCTGAACGTCCTCGTCCGGGCGTACAAGCACGCGCGCGCGCAGAACGCGACGCTGACCGTCACCGGCGCCTACGGCCGGGTCGAGAACGTGCTGCGGACCACGGGCCTCGATCGCTTCCTGATCGAGGGCCCCGCGGAGGAGGCTCCCGCCGATGGAGGACGGTGAGGGAACGCGATGAAGAACGGCGAGCGGGCGGGGTGACCGACCCGATGACCGAGACGACGCTGCGGGCCGCGCCCCAGACCGAGGCGGTCGAGTACGCCCGTCGCCTCGCCGCCCGCACGATGCGCACCTGGGCCCTGATGGACCGCGAGGAGCTCGTCACCGCGATCGTGGCGGAGCTGGTCGCCAACGCCGTCCGGCACGCCGGGACGGCGCTGGAGCTGCGGCTGCTGCGCGGCTCCGGCCGGATCCGCGTCGAGGTCCGCGACCGCGCGGCCCAGCTGCCGCGGCTGACCGTCCCCGGGCCGCTCGACGAGTCGCACCGCGGCCTGTTCATCGTCGACCGCTTCGCGAACTCCTGGGGCGCGGACCCGGTCACCGGCGGCAAGGTCGTCTGGGCCGAGGTCGACATCTAGGACCCGCGGCGTCGAGTTTCCCCCGTGGAACGTGCCGCCGCGGAAGACTTCGCGGCCCGCGCCCGCTGGCCGAGCGGACTTGCGATCAGACGGCCCCGCTATCAGACGGCCCCGCTATCAGACGGCCCCGCGATGAGACGGCCCGCGGTCAGGCGGACTTGCGGTACAGCTCCGCCACCATGAACGCCAGGTCCAGCGACTGTCCCCGGTTGAGCCGCGGATCGCACGCGGTCTCGTACCGCTGGTGCAGATCGGTCTCCGCCAGGCCCTGCGCCCCGCCGACGCACTCGGTGACGTCGTCGCCGGTGAACTCGATGTGGATGCCGCCCGGATGCGTCCCGAGCGCCCGGTGGACCTCGAAGAACCCGGCCACCTCGTCCAGGACGGCGTCCAGCCGCCGCGTCTTGTGGCCGCTCGGCGCCTCGAAGGTGTTCCCGTGCATCGGGTCGCACACCCACGCCACCGGGGCGCCGCTCTGGTGCACCTTCTCGATCAGCGGCGGCAGCGCCTCCCGGATCCGCCCGGCGCCCATCCGGGTGATGAACGTCAGCCGGCCCGGCTCCTGCTCGGGATTCAGCCGCTTGATCAGCGCGAGCGCGTCGTCGGTGGACGTCGCCGGCCCGAGCTTCACCCCGATCGGGTTGCGGATGTGCCGCAGGAACTCCACGTGCGCGCCGTCCAGCTGCCGGGTGCGCTCCCCGATCCACAGGAAGTGCGCCGACACGTCGTAGGGCAGGCCGCTGAGGCTGTCGATGCGGGTCAGCGCCCGCTCGTACTCCAGCAGCAGCGCCTCGTGGCTGGAGTAGAACTCCACCTCGTGGAACTCGTCGGGGTCCGCCCCGCACGCCTTCATGAACGTCAGCGCCCGGTCGATCTCGCCCGCGAGCCGGTCGTAGCGCAGCCCCGCCGGGCTGTGCGCCACGAAATCCTGGTTCCAGGCGTGCACCTGCCGCAGATCGGCGTACCCGCCCTTGGTGAACGCCCTGCACAGGTTCAGCGTCACCGCCGAGCAGTGGTACGCCTTCAGCAGCCGGTTCGGGTCGTTGCGGCGGGACGCCGCGTCGAAGTCGAGCCCGTTGACCGCGTCGCCCCGGTACGCGGGCAGCTCCACGCCGCCGCGCACCTCCACCGGCTTCGACCGCGGCTTGGCGAACTGCCCCGCCATCCGGCCGATCTTCACGACCGGCACGCTGGCGGCATAGGTGAGCACGACCGCCATCTGCAGCAGCGTCTTCAGCTTGTTCTTCACCGCGTCGGCGT
Organism: Actinomadura sp. KC216; assembly: GCF_004348535.1. Lineage (GTDB taxonomy): Bacteria > Actinomycetota > Actinomycetes > Streptosporangiales > Streptosporangiaceae > Spirillospora. The sequence continues at coordinate 4,586 of NZ_SMJX01000341.1, read as the reverse complement.
TCGACCCCGCGAACGTCTCGGCGCAGTCGCCGCCCTGCAGGACGAACGCCTCACCCCGCGCGACGTCCGCGAGCTGCGCCTTGAGCTGGTCGCACTCGCCCGCGAACACCAGCGGCGGCTGCGCCGCCAGCTCGGCCGCGACCGCGCGGACCTCGTCGGGATCGTCCCACTCGGGCTGCTGGAGGGCGGGGAGGTCGCGCCAGGCGTCCAGATCCCCGATGGCGGGTGTACTCACGCTGAAAGGCTATGGCACGCCCGACCCTGCCGGACGACCTGTCCGGGTGCAGCCGCGGCCGGAACCGGAAACACAACGCGAACAGCCGAAGACACACCCTTATGAGACGCGACATGAGCACACAACGATGCGTCGCACACACGGATAGTCACGGCACGGACGAACAAGAAACCCGGCACGAAGCCGCAGAAGGGCGCGGCCGGAAAGGCACGAACGGACAAGGCGCGGGCAACGCGAACGGGCGGCCCCGGGGTCTGCGGGGCCGCCCGTTTCGTCGTTCAGGGAAGGTTCGTTCAGGGGGAGGTGGTGCCGGTCCGCGCTCAGGCCGCCCGGCTTCCCGCCGTGGCGCGTACGGGGCCGGGTGCGGGGCCGCCCGTGCTGCCCGCCAACGTCCGACGGCCGCTCAGGTCGGCCTCGTTGGCGAGCTGCCGCAGCCGCCGCAGCGAACGGTCGGTGATCTGCCTCACCCGGTTGTGGCTCAGGCCGTACCGCGCGCCGATCTGCGCGTACGAGAGCGGCTGGCCGTTGTCCATCCCGAAACGGGCCCGCAGGATCGCGGACTCGCGTTCCGGGAGCCGGTCGAGGAGCCGACCGAGGCCCTCGATGTCGTCCAGCGCGAGGATCTCGGCCTCCGGCGTCACCGCGTCCGGATCTTCGAGCAGGTCGCCCATCGGCGTCTCGCCCGCGTCGTCGACGGTCGCGTCCAGGCTCGCCGGGTCGCGCCGCCAGCGCAGCAGCTCGTCCACATGGTCGGCGTCGGCGCCCAGCACGCCCGCGAGCTCGTCGCGCGTCGGCTCCCGGCCGAGCTCACGGCCCAGCTGCCGCTCCGCGCGCCGCAGCCGCGAAAGCTCCTCCTCGACGTGGACGGGCAGCCGGATCGTGCGGGCCGTATGGCTCAGCCCGCGGCCGATCGCCTGCCTGATCCACCATGTCGCGTACGTGGAGAACTTGAAGCCGCGGCGGTAGTCGAACTTCTCCACCGCGCGCATCAGCCCCAGGTTCCCCTCCTGAATGAGGTCGATGAGGGGCAACGAGTCGGTCGGGTATTTCCGGGCGATCGAGACCACGAGGCGCAGATTGGCCTCGACGAAGCGCTGCTTGGCGCGCAGCCCCGCCGCGGTCAGCTCCTCAAGCTCCTCGCGGGACACGCCCTTGGGCACGTTCCCGTCCTCGAGGAGTTGTTCGGCGTACAGGCCCCCTTCGATCGCCTTGGCCAGATCGACCTCCTCCTGCGCGTCGAGCAGGGGGGTGCGGCCGATCCGGTCCAGGTATGCCCCCACAAGGTCCTTGTCGGGGACGTCGACCCTGTCGCCCTTGGTACGGGTTGCAGCCATCCTGACCCTTCTCCGGTGCGATCTCCCTAAGAGGAGAACGCTAATTACCGCTCTGTGATTCCCGGGTGGGGAATACTGCGAACCTGGTAGCCGCTCTAGGTCCTGATACCCCAACTGAGGAGAAACCGACATGGCGACGGTCACACTCACCGCGAAGAACTTCGATGAGGTCGCTCAGGCCGACGGCATCGTCCTGATCGACTTCTGGGCGGACTGGTGCGGGCCGTGCAAGAGGTTCGCGCCCGTGTTCGAGAGGTCGGCGGGCAAGCACGACGACATCACCTTCGGCAAGGTCGACACCGACGCGGAGCCGGAGCTGTCGGAGCGCTTCGGCATCCGGTCGATCCCGACCCTGATGGCGATCCGCGACGGCATGATCGTCTTCGCCGAGCCGGGTGCGCTGCCGGAGTCGGTGCTGGAGAATGTGATCGAGCAGGTCAGGGGCCTCGACATGGAGGACGTCAAGCGGCGCGCCGAATCGTGAACCGCGCCCGGTAGCAGCGTCCTCACCAGCGGTGATGAGTGGCCCGCCTGGGAAGCCCCGCTGACGACCGGACGGCGCGCGGGCGGCGCGACGGCAAAGAACCGTGCGGTACCGCCCGTTCCGAGGCCATCATGCAGGATGATGGACGGGTGCTCGCCGATGTCGTCCAATACCTGGTGTGCCCCGTGTGCGGAGCGGATCTCGAACTGGCTGACCGCGGACTGCTCTGCCCCGGCGGGCATACCTTCGACATCGCGCGTCAGGGGTACGCGAACCTGCTGCCCGGCAACGCCCGTCCGGGCACGGCGGACACCCCCGAAATGGTCCGCGCGCGCGACGAGTTCCTCAGGGCGGGCCACTTCGCGATACCGGCGGACCGGCTCGCCTGGAGCGTTGCACGCGCCCGGCCGTCCCTCGTCCTCGACGCCGGCGCCGGAACCGGCCACTACTTGAGCCGGACGCTCGACCGCTCACCGGACGCGGTCGGCCTGGCCCTCGACATCTCCAAGCACGCAGCACGCCGCGCGGCCAAGGCCCACCCACGCGCCGGAGCCGTCGTCGCGGACCTGTGGCGGCCCCTGCCCCTCCGGAACGGCGCCGCCGACACCATCGTCAACGTGTTCGCCCCCCGCAACGCCGCGGAGTTCCACCGAGTGCTGAGCGACGACGGGCTGCTCTTCACAGTGACACCCTCGGCCCGGCACCTCGGCCCCCTCGTGGAGTCGCTCGGACTGCTCTCGATCGACAAGCGCAAGACCGAACGCACGGACGCCGCCCTCGCCGGATACTTCAAGCTGGACTCGCGCCAGGAACTGGAAACCGAGGCAGTCCTGACACATGAGGAGATCGTCACACTCGTGGGGATGGGGCCGAGCGCGCACCACGTCCCGGCCGACCAGCTCCAGGAACGGCTGATGCGGCTACCCGATCCGCTCCCGGCGCCCCTGTCCTTCGTCCTGTCGACCTACCGCCGGCTGGAGTAGGCGCGAACGCACGTCCTGGGTGAGCTCGACGAGCACCTGCGGAACCTCACCCGGCAGCGTCACGTCCTCCACTCCGGTCACGTTGCCGACCTGGAAGCTGAACAAGACCGAGACCTTGCGGACCCGTCCGGCCCGGAGAACACGCTGAAGGGCCTGACCTGCCCGAAGCCACTCCGCTGGAGAGCCACCGCAGGTGGTCAGCACGGCCCGCTGACTTGCCGTCCATGCGTGGTTGGGAGTGGGCGAAGCGTCACACCTTCGAGCCTTGCCACCCCTGCCAGCTCGTTGACGACGGCGACGCACGGCCGTTCCCCTACCGCCGGCCGCACGGCGGTGAAAGCCCGAAGCGACGCGGCGTAGAACAGCCGCTCCTCGCGCGCGACCCGGCGACGGCCCGTGAGGCGTACCGCGGCGAACACTGATGGACGTCCGACATCCGGGAGCAACCGGACCACCGCCTCACGCCCGAACTGGGGCGGCGGCAAGTCGCAGGTTCACGAGTGCCGCCCCGCCGCCGAGGTGCAGATTCCGTCCCAAGGGGTCGCGCGGCGGCCGGAACCTGACGGGATCGGCGTGCAACTCGATCAGCCCCTGGACTGCAGTGAACCGCCAGGCGTGCACGTCGTGGATGGTCGGTCCCATCGTCGCGGCGACAACCAGACGTTCCGCCGAAGCACTGATGGCGACGGGCACGCTTCCTCCAGAACTCGACCTGCCGTCCTGCCGGGAGCCACCGCACCGCACACCCACGGCCGGATCCCGGAGCCGTACGGTCCGCGCACAGTACCTCAGTCGCGCCGCGACCCACATCACACACGAACAAGGAGGTCAGAGGACCCCTGGATCCCCTTGCGGCAGAGCGCGAGCAGGGACGGGCGCTGACGATTTGACGGCCGCAGCCGAGGACCATACTGTCTCTCCTGCCCCGAGAGACGCGGGACGCCGCCAGGCGGCCGGTCCCGGGGAAACGCAGGCCTCAGAAAACGGTTCGAGTACCGCTCGGACTGATGTAAGATGGCCTGCACAGCCTGGGACGGGATGCAGGACGCCGGAAGGTGGCCGGCCCGTAGGGCACCTCCCATCGAAACGATCTTGGCGGGTTCTTCGCTCGCGGGTTCGCTGTCGTGTGGGAACTCGGTTCGTTCAGCCTTCGTTAAAAAGGATCTTCCTGGATCCGCTTGACAACGGCGGCGAACCAGGTAAGTTAGAAGGGTTGCCCCGGAGCCGGGGCCTGCGGAAGCGGGTTTACGGCGCGGTGGGTGTCCGTTTCTTGAGAACTCAACAGCGTGTTAAAAGCCAGTGCCTTTATACGGCCCGGCCTGTATGGGTTGGGTCGTCCCCGTGGCCGTCCTTTGGGGCGGTCAGGGATTTCTTTGAGGCAGTGCAGCCCCTTTTTGGGGTTGTGATGCTGGGATTGTTTCCAAGGTTTGGCCGGTGTGGAGGTTCGCCCCTTCGTGCTGGTCGTGTGGCCTTAATGGAGAGTTTGATCCTGGCTCAGGACGAACGCTGGCGGCGTGCTTAACACATGCAAGTCGAGCGGAAAGGCCCCT
>NZ_SMJX01000340.1 GCF_004348535.1 Actinomadura sp. KC216 | reverse complement strand
GCGCGGCGGCGTACGGTCCGGTCTCGGGGGACCACGGCGGGTCGCGGGGACCCTCCGCGGTGACTCCGGGCCGTACGCCTCCGGGGGGGCGACCCCCCATGCCCCCCGGAACTGCCCGTACGTCGCTGTCCTTCACCGAAGAGATGAAGGGGTCGGTCACCTACGGCGAGACCGACCCGCGGACCGGCGAGAAGGCGGAGGGGCACCGGCCGCTGTCGTTCCGCCTGACGATCACCGCCGACGACACCGAGCGGTTCGTCCGCGAGCCGGGTCACGAGGCGCGTGCCGAGGGCTGGGTCGACGCGGCCGGGCACGGGGGCCGGCGCGTCGTCGAGCACGGCACGTTCAACCTGTTCGTCGACCCCACGCCGGGCGGGGACGAGGACCGGCGGCTGATGAAGTACCGCCTGTTCTACACCGACGGCGACGGCAACGCCCGCACGCTCAGCGGCGTGAAGAACGTCCTGCACGGACCGCCGACGCGGATCTGGCCGGACACCTCGACGCTGTACGTGCGGATCCTGGAGGGTCACGTCGGCGAGGACCGGGAGGACGGCGCGGAGGTCGTCGCGGCGGGTGTGCTGCACATCCGGCTGACGGACTTCGCGCGGCAGCTCACGACGTTCCGGACGAAGGGCCCCGACGGCGCGGAGTCGCTGCTGAACTTCGGCAAGTTCTTCGCGGGCGAGCTGTGGGAGGTCTACGGCCCTGACCCCGTGTAGGCGGGGTCCATCGGGGCCACGAGAACGTGCAGGCCGAGGGAACTGCGGGGTGCTCTCGGCCTGCACCCTTTTCGCCGGGGGCCGCGCGGGGGGTCGCGCGGCCTCCGGCCCCGCGCTGTGGACGCGGCACGCGAGCGGGCGCGGGCGGGCCGGCGGAACGTCAGTCGCGGACGTGGCCGTAGAGGCGTTCGACGTGGAGGCGGACGACAAGGCGGCCGTCCTCGGCCATGACGCGCCGGTACTCGTCCCAGTCGGGGTGCTCGCCGCGGATGTCCCGGTACACCTCGACGAGCTCGTCCACGGCGGCGTCGCCGGGGTCGGCGGCGACGGCCGACAGCTCGGCGGTGCCCTCGGCGACCGCGTACGACCAGCCGTCATGGGTGCTGACGTGCAGGCTCGCCCGCGGGTCCCGGGCCAGGTTGCGAGCCTTGGCCCGGTCCGTGGTGACCGAGATCCGCACGAGCCGCCGGTCCGGGTCGAAGTGGTAGTTGATGTTGGACGACTGGGGCCGCCCGTCCCGCTTGAGGGTGATCAGCACCCCGAGGTCGTGCCCCGCCACGAGCTTGGCCAGCGCCGCGTCGTCCGCCATCGTCCGCCTCCGCACTAGGTCCGGTTTCCAGGCGTCAACCGCGCACCGCCCCGATCACTTCCCGCCCGGTGGAATCGCCGGGCGGGAACTCACCGGGCGGGACTCACCGGACGGCGAGGGCCGGGAAGTCGAGGACGCGGGCGTCCGGGGCCGCCCGCTCGCCCGGCGGGCCGCCCCGCTCTCCCCCGTCCGGCAGGTCGTGCTGCCGGACGGCGCGGCCGGTGAGGATGTGGCCGCGGAAGGTGGTGCCCTTCGCGGTCACCTTGATGGGCTGGAACGCCTCCGGCGGCAGCGCGCAGAACCCGGTCCGCACGACGTCCTCGAACAGCGAGTCCGAGACGACGTAGGCGAGGTCGCGGCCCGCGTCGCCGGCCAGCAGCCGGCGCAGCGGCGCCGCGTCGAGCAGCCGCTGGACGACGATCGGCGCGTCGCCGGCGGGCCCGAACGGCCCGGCCGTCAGCGTGCCGTGGTGCAGCGAGAGCCGCACCCGCAGCCGGTGCGCGCCCGCCTCCCCGGCGGCGCCGTCGCCGCGCGCCTCGCGGTTGAGGTCGTGCAGCGCCTCGGCGAGGCCGATGACGAACTCGCCGGCCACCGTGGCCGGGTCGGTCCCGTCCGGCAGCGTGGCGAGCTCCCCGTCGCCGCCGACCTGCTTCTCCCAGTGGCCACGGTCGAGCCCGGCGCCGTGCGCGGCGCGGTCGAGCGCCTCGCACAGGTCGCGCTGCGCGAGCAGCTGCTCGCGGGTGTCACGCTTGCTGTATCCCTGGATGTCCACCGCCATCAGCAGGCGGTAGGTCAGTCCTGTGTTGCCGTTCCCTTTCACTATGCCGATCCGCCCCTCGGTCCTTAGCTGGGCAAATGGGCCCGATGCCCGCATTCGCTCCAATGCGTGGAGTGAGCGTTGCCCTTCCGGGGACCGGCGCGGCGTGGTCCCGTGCCGACTTTCGCAACTAGGACGCGGCCCGCGGGCCGCCCGCGCCAGGGGTAAGGAAGAGGTATCGAACCAGTAAGGGTAGGGCTGGAAAATCCGTCCCGGCAGCGGCCCGGTTGAACCTCCGGCGCCCCGGGCCGCGTACTGCCTCCCGACGTGACACCTGGCTCACGGTCACCGCGCCGTCCGCCGCCCCCGCTTCCGCCGGAGACCCCCGATGGCCCACAGATCACCGACCGCCGTACCGGCCCCGCGAGAACGTCCCGCCGCCGGCCCGTGGAGCTGGTTCCGCGGCCCGCGGCCCCCGGGCGCCGTGGACGACCAGGTGATCGTGACCGAGCTGTACCGCGTGTACGGCCGCCCGCTGCTGTCGTTCGTGCTGCGCCTGACCGGCGGCGACCGGCACTGGGCCGAGGACGTCGTGCAGGAGACGATGATCCGCGCCTGGCGCAGCGCGCACCAGCTCGACGAGAACGCGACCTCGCTGCTGCCGTGGCTGGCGACGGTCGCGCGCCGGATCGTCATCGACGACCAGCGCCGCAAGAACGCCCGGCCGCAGGAGGCGGGCGAGGGCCCGCTGGAGAACATGCGCGTCCCCGACGGGTTGGAGGATCTGCTGCGCTCCGTCGTCGTGTCCGAAGCACTCCTCGCGCTGTCCCCGGCCCACCGCGAGATCCTCAACGAGACCTTCTTCCGGGACCGGTCGGTGAACGAGGCCGCCAAGCAGCTCGGCATCCCCGTCGGCACGGTGAAGTCCCGGGTCTACTACGCGCTCAGGGCGCTGCGCGTCGCCCTGGAGGAGAGGGGCGTGACGCCATGAGCGCGGACATGCTGCACATCGACGTCGGCGCCTACGCCCTCGGCCTCCTGGAGGCCCCGGACCGGCGCGCGTTCGAGGCCCATCTGCCGGGGTGCGTCGCGTGCCAGGCGGAGCTGGGCGAGCTGCGCGGCATCGCCGAGACGCTCGACGGCATCGGCCCGATCGCCGAACCCGCGGACGCGCCCGCCGCGCCGCCGCCGCCCGAGCCCGCGGTGGTCTCGGACCTGCTGCGGCAGCGGATCCGCCGGGAGCGCCGGCATCGCTCGACGCGGGCGCTGGCCGCGGCCGCCGCCGGGGTCGTGCTGCTCGGCGGGGCGGTCGGCACCGGGTACACGCTGGGCGCCGACCGCGGCGGGACGGCGGCCTCGGCCGATGCGGACGGCGGTACGGCCGCGCTGCTGCGGGACGGGCAACGGCTGTCCGCGACCGACGCGGGCAGCGGCGTCACCGGCACGGTCGCGATGCAGGACAAGGCGTGGGGCAGCCGGATCGCCCTGGAGCTGACCAAGGTCCGCGGCCCGCTGGAGTGCGAGCTGGTCGCCGTGGACCGGGCGGGACGGGCCCACACGGTGGCGGGCTGGGCCGTCCCGGCGGCGGGGTACGGGCTGCCGGGGTCCGCGCAGCCGCGGCTCGCGCTGCAGGGCGGGACGGCGCTGCGGCCCGGGGAGATCAGCCGGTTCGAGGTGCGCACGACCGGCCGGGCGGCGGGCGGGGCACGCACCCTGCTGACCGTCCCGGCCTGAGCGCCCGCGAGCCCGCGGCGCGTCCCCGCGGCCCGGCCGCACCGGCCGCGGGGACGCGCCGCTTCTCATCTCCCATACGCTGGGGCGATGGGTGCGGCACGGTCGTCTCCGGGCCCGGGGCTGATGCTGCCGGGGCTCCGCGAGGTGTACGCGGCGTTCGTCCGGGAGGCGGACGCCCTTCCGGCGCTGCCGGGCCCGCTGGAGGCGGAGGTGTGGACGTCCGCGCGGCTCGGCGCCCTGGAGTCCGCGGCCCCGCACGCGCAGGCCCGGCGGGCGGCGCTCGGCGACCTGATCACGTGCCTGCGCGCCGCCGCGACGCCGGGCGCGCGGGCGTTCCTGGCGGCGCTCGCCGCGATCGGCCCCGTGGAGGGGCGCCGCGCGGCGGGCCGGGCGGCCGGCGGGCTCGGCGAGGTCGCGGCGGTGCCGTGGGAGAAGTCGCTCGGACGGGTCGTCCCCGGCCAGGCATGGCTCGTCCAGGAGGGCCCGCTGGACGGCGACCGCCTCATCTGCGAGTTCCGCTACGAGGACGCGGGCACGCGGGGCCTGCACGCGGTGGCGGTGCGGCTCGGGCACGGCGACGTGCCGTCCGAGGTCGTCATCGTCGGGGACGTCCCGGCGCTGATGGCGGCGGCGCGGCAGGCGATGCAGGCGGAGCTGTGCGTCGTCCAGCCCTACGATCCGGCCGCCGTGGGGCAGAGGCTCCGCGCCGCGCTCAACGACGCGGAGCCCGGGGGGCGTGGGGGGTCGTCCCCCCACAGGGAAACAGGCACGGAGCCTCTGCCCGAGGCGTGCTATCCGGCGGTGGCGCTCGCACGCCATCGCGCCGGCCTGCTGCCCTAGCGGCCCAGGGCGCGGTAGCGGCGCACCGACAGCGGTATGAACACCGCGGCGATGACCAGCGGCCACACCACCGCCATCAGGAGGCTGTGCTGCGCCGCCCACGACCCGCCGGACACGGGGTCGCCGAACAGCTCGCGGCACGCCGTCACGGTCGCCGACATCGGGTTCCACTCGGCGATCGCGCCGAGCCAGCCCGGCATGGTGCTGGGCGCGATCAGCGCGCTGGACAGGAACCCGATCGGCCACACCAGCACCTGGACGGCCGCGACCGACTCCGGCCCCTTCGCCATCAGGCCCAGGTAGATGCCGAGCCAGATCAGCGAGAACCGCAGGAGCAGGAGGAGCCCGAGCCCGGCGAGGGCCTTGGCGGCGCCGTCGTGGACGCGCCACCCGATCAGCACGCCGCACACCGCCATCACGGCCAGCGCGACGACCGAGTGGAGCATGTCGGCCGTGGCGCGGCCCACGACGACGGCCGACGAGGACATCGGCATCGCGCGGAACCGGTCGGCCACCCCCTTGGCGGCGTCGCTTGCGATCGCGGTGAACGTCGTCTCGACGCCGAACACCATCGTCAGCGCGAACATGCCGGGGACGATGAACTCCCGGTAGCTCCCGCCTCCCGGGACCTCCATCTGGCCGCCGAACAGGTAGCCCATCATCAGCACGACCATCACGGGGAACAGCAGGCCCATGGCGACCTCGCCGGGTCGCCGCGCCCAGTGCGCGAGGGCGCGCGCGGTCAGGACCCGGCCGTCGGCGACGGCCCAGCGCAGTGTCTGGACGCTCACGAGCGCACCTCCTCCTTCTCGTTGTCCTTGTCGGTGAGGTGCAGGAACACCTCGTCCAGGGTGGGGCGGCGCAGGCCGATGTCGGCGACCCGCAGACCCGCGTCGTCCAGGGCCCGGACGGCTTCCGTGAGCACGGCGGCCCTTCCGGTGACGGGGGCGCCGATGCGCAGTGACTCGGCGTCCACGTCGACCTCGCCGGACGCGACCCGGGCGACGATCTCGGCGGCGGCGGTGAGCGAGGCGGGGTCGTCCAGGACGACCTCGATGCGGTCGCCGCCGAGCCGGGTCTTGAGGCCGTCCGGGGTGCCCTCGGCGATGACGCGGCCGTGGTCGATCACCGAGATGCCGTCCGCGAGCCGGTCGGCCTCCTCCAGGTACTGGGTGGTGAGCAGGACGGTCGTGCCGCCGCCAACGAGCGTGCGGATCGCGTCCCAGACCTCGCCCCGGCTGCGCGGGTCGAGGCCGGTGGTCGGCTCGTCCAGGAACAGGACGGGCGGCGCGAGGATCATGGACGCGGCCAGGTCGAGGCGCCGCCGCATGCCGCCGGAGTACTCGCCCGCGGGCTTGGCGGCGGCGCCGGTCAGCCGGAACCGCTCCAGCAGCTCGTCCGCCCGCCGCCGCGCGTCCTTCGCGCTCAGGTGGTAGAGGCGGCCGAACATGACGAGGTTCTGGCGCCCGCCGAGCACCTCGTCGACCGCCGCGTGCTGCCCGACGAGCCCGATCCTGGTGCGCACCCCGGCGGCCGCGCGCACGACGTCGTGCCCGGCGACGCGGGCCGTGCCGCCGTCCGGCCTGGCCAGGGTGGTCAGCACGCGGACGGCGGTGGTCTTGCCCGCGCCGTTCGGCCCGAGCAGGCCGTGCACGGTGCCCGCGGGCACGCGCAGATCGAGCCCGGCCAGGGCGTCGGTGTCGCCGTAGCGCTTGCGCAGCCCGTCGGCCACGACCGCGAACCGTGGTTCCGTCACGCGCCCTCCAAAACTATATACGGCGTACGGATTTACCATCACGGACAATATAACGTACGACGTACAGAGTTTCATCCCTGAGAGGATCGGCGATGTGACGACCGAGTACAGCGGGGGCGGCGACCCCAGGCGCAGCCTGGAACTCCTGTGGGGCGTGCGGGAGCGGCCGAAGCGCGGCCCGAAGCCGCGGCTGACCGCCGAGCAGATCGTCGCGACCGCGATCGAGGTGGCCGACGCCGACGGCCTGGACGCCCTGTCCATCCGCCGCATCGCCGACGAGCTCGGCGTCTCCCCCATGTCGATCTACACCTACGTGCCGGGCAAGGCCGAGCTGGTCGACGTCATGCTCGACCGCGCGTACGGCGAGCTGGCCCCGCCCGGCCAGGACACCTGGCGGGCCCGGCTGGAGCACATCGCCCGCGAGAACTGGGCGATGTTCCACCGGCATCCGTGGCTGCTGCAGATCACGGTGGCCCGGCCGCCGATGGGCCCGAACACGATCGCCAAGTACGAGGAGGAGCTGCGCGCCGTGGACGGCGTCGGCCTCACCGACCTGGAGATGGACTCGGTCGCCGCGCTCATCACCGGCTTCGCCGAGAGCGCCGCCCGCGTGTCGGTCAACGCCGCCGAGGCGGAGCGGCGCAGCGGCATCAGCGACGCCCAGTGGTGGGAGGCCACCGCCCCCTTCCTCGACACCTACGTCAACGAGGCCGACTACCCCATCGGGACGCGCGTCGGCACCGCCGCCGGGCAGGAGTACAACTCGGCCGTCGCCCCGCGCCGGGCGTTCGAGTTCGGGCTGGCCCGCATCCTGGACGGCATCCAGGTCCTCATCGACTCCCGCTAGAGCGGCGCGCGTTCGTGCGTTTGGTCGGCACGGCCTGAGCCGGATCCTCGGGCCACGGGTGCTTGGGGTAGCGCCCGCGCAGCTCCGCCCTGACCGCCCTGTAGCCCTCGCGCCAGAACGAGGCGAGGTCGGCGGTGACCGCCGCCGGGCGCCCGGCCGGGGACAGCAGGTGGACGACCAGCGGGACCCGCCCGCCCGCGAGGCGCGGCGCCGCGTCCCAGCCGAACAGCTCCTGCAGCTTCACCGCCAGGACGGGCCGCTCCTGCGCGTAGTCGACCCGGATCCGGGACCCGGACGGCACCTCGATCCGCTCGGGCGCGTACTCGTCCAGCCTGCTCGCCCGCTCCCAGGGCAGCAGGCCGCGCAGCATCGCGGCGACATCGATCCTGCCCAGGTCGGCGCGGCGGCGGGCGCCCGCCAGCCATTCCGGGACGCGTTCCAGCAGCGCGGCGTCGTCGACCGCCGGCCACGGCTCGCCGAGCGCGGCGTGGAGGAACGCGAGCCGGTCGCGGAGGGCGCGGGCGGCCGGCGTCCAGGCCAGCAGGCCGAGCCCTTCGGCGCGGACGCCGTCCAGGAGCGCCGCGCGTACCAGGTCGGGGTCGGGGTTTCGCAGAGGGCTGGCGTCCAGCTCGATGGCGCCGAGGCGTTCGACGCGCCGCGCGACGACGTCCCCGTCCCGCCAGGCGACCTCCTCGATCGTCCGCAGCAGCGGCGCGGCGGCGAGCCGCGCCACGTCCTCGCCGATCACCACGGCCTGCCGGACGCGCGCCGACGCGGCCCCGGCGGGCCGGTCCGCCGCCGCGACGGCCAGCCATTCCGCCCGCGCCCCGGCGAGCGCGGAGCCGCCGGCGAGGGCCGCGCCCGTCCCGGACGCCATCAGGTATCCGCTCCCCCGCCGCGCCCGCGCCACCCGCTCCGGGAACGCCAGCGCCACCACGAGCCCGGCCGCGTGGTCGTCTCCGCGCGGCGCCGGGTCGTCGGCCGCGGCCGGGAGGGATCTCCGCAGGCGGCGGGCCTCGTCGCGCCAGCGCGCGGCGTGCGCGCCGGCGGGGCGGCCGGGGCCGCGCAGGGCCCGCCAGGCGGCGGTGAGGTCGTCGCCGGACGCGCGCGGCGGCGGCTCGGACAGCAGCGCGACGATCTCGGCGGCGCGGCGGGCGCCGACCTCGGGCGCGCCGTCGATCAGCGCGCGGGCCAGGCGTGGGTGGAGCCCGACGCGGGCGAGGCGGCGGCCCCGGTCGGTGACGTGGCCGCCGTCAACGGCGCCCAGGGCTTCGAGGGT
>NZ_SMJX01000033.1 GCF_004348535.1 Actinomadura sp. KC216 | reverse complement strand
TCCTTCCACAGGACGACGTCGTACCGGTGCCGGGTCAGCTCGTTGTGCTTGGTGCCGCGCTTGGACAGGACGTCCACCCGCGCCGTCGCGTCCAGGGCGGTGAAGAACGCGGGGTCGAGCAGCATCTCCTTCTCCATGCGGACGGCACGTTCCACCGCCTTCAGGTCGCCGCCGCGGCCGAGCTGGACCGCCGCGTGCAGGCAGGCCACCGTCCGCAGGTCGCGGACGTCGCCGATGAACAGCGCCCCGCCGGGCGCGAGCAGCCGCATCGCCTTGGCGACGACGTCCTGGAGGTAGGCGGGTCCCGGGAAGTGCTGCGTCACCGAGTTGATCACGATGGTGTCGAAGTGGTCCTCGGGCAGGCCGGTGGTGTCGTGCGCGGGCTGGCAGCTCAGCCGCACCGGCGAGTCGCTCCCGAGGTCGTGCCGCAGTTTGGCGATGACGGGCGCGGAGAAGTCGGTGCCCCAGAACTCCTCGACCTCGGGGGCGATGCGGGTGAGGATGAGGCCCGCGCCGACGCCGATCTCCAGGACGCGGCGGGGGCGGAGCCCGCGGATGCGGTCGAGCGTCGTCGCGCGCCATTCGCGCATGTCGGCCAGCGGGATCGGCGCGCCGTCGTAGCTGCTGTTCCAGCCGGCGAACTCCTCGGCGTGGACGACGGTGTCGATCTCGGTGTACTCGGCGTCGTAGATCTGCCGCCACTCGGCGAGCTGCTCGTCCACCGCGCCCTCGCGCGTCCCGTCCGGGACGATGTAGCCGATCAGGCGCTTGACACCGGGCACGTCGGTGTCGGCGGCGACGACCGCGGCCTGCCCGACGCCGGGCTCGGCGGCGAGGGCGTTCTCGATCTCCGCGGGCTCGACCCGGTAGCCGCGGATCTTGACCTGGTCGTCGGTGCGGCCGAGGAAGTCGATGTTCCCGTCCGCGCGGACCCGGACGAGGTCGCCCGTCCGGTACATGCGGGCGCCCGGCGGTCCTGACGGGTCGGCGACGAACCGCTCGGCGGTGAGGTCGGGGCGGCCGAGGTAGCCGCGGGCCAGCCCCGCGCCCGCGAGGTACAGCTCGCCGGGCGCGCCGGGCGGGACGGGCCGCAGCGCGCCGTCCAGGACGTGGGCGCGGGTGTTCCAGATCGGCTTCCCGACGGTCGGGGTGGCGCTGTCGGTGGTGCCGCCGCCGAGCGCGTTGATCGTGTACTCGGTCGGCCCGTACAGGTTGTAGCCGAGGACGCCGTCGGCCTGCGCGAGCCGGTCCCACACCGAGGCGGGGACGGCCTCGCCGCCGAGCAGGACGAGCGGCGGCCGGTGCTCGCCGGCCTGTTCCCCTGTGGGGGGACGACCCCCCACACCCCCCGCACCGTCCAAGAGTCCCTCGTCCAGGAGCTGCTGGGCGTAGGTGGGGGTCACGTTGATGACGTCGACGCGGTGCTCGGCCAGGTAGGCGGTGAGCGCCTCGGCGTCGCGGCGCAGGTCCTCGTCGCAGACGTGCACCTCGTGGCCCTCGATGAGCCAGAGCAGCTCCTCCCACGACATGTCGAAGGAGAACGAGACGGTGTGCGCGATCCGCAGGCGGCGTCCCGCGGACTCCACGACCGGGTCGAAGATGTTGGCGCGGTGGTTGAACTGCATGTTCGTCAGGCCGCGGTACGGGGTGACCACGCCCTTGGGACGCCCGGTGGAGCCCGAGGTGTAGATGACGTAGGCGGGGTGGTCGAGGCGGCCCGGGGTCCCGGGCGCGAAGCCGGGCAGCTCGTCCGGGGTGAGGCCGGTGCCGGGCAGGCCGGCGAGCGTGCGCGCGACGCCGGGGTCGTCCAGCGCGAGGGTCGTGCCGGAGTGCGTCAGGCCCGCGGCGATGTCGCGGTGCGAGACGAGGCACGTGGGCGCGGCGTCGTCGAGCATGACGTCGAGCCGGTCGGCCGGATAGTCGAGTTCGAGGGGCAGGTAGGCGGCGCCCGTGCGCAGGACGGCGAACAGCGCGACGACCATCTGCGCGGACCGCGGCAGCGCCAGCGCGACGATCCGTTCCGGGCCCGCGCCGTGCGCGAGCAGCAGCCGCGCGAGCCGGTTGATCTCGGCGTCGAGCTCGCCGTAGGTGAGCCGGACGTCCGGCAGGGAGACCAGGGCGAGCTCGTCGGGCCGTTCCGCCGCGCGCGCGGCGAGCAGCTCGGCCACCGTCTCCTCCGGGACGGGATGGGTCGTCTGCTCCCGGTCGCGCCGCAGGCGGTCATGCTCGTCGGGGAGGAGCAGGTCGAGGCGCCGGCAAGGCGTTTCCGGTGCTTCCGCGAGCGTCCGCAAGACCTGCACGTACCGGTCGGTGATGCGCTCGGCCTCGGCGCGGGTGAACGCGTCGCCCCGGTACATCACGCGCAGCCCGGCGCCCGGCTCGACCACCATGGTGAGGGGGTAGTGGGCGGCGTCGCGGATCTCGCGCCCGAGGACGCGCAGGGCGCCGTCCGGGCCGAAGTCGCGGCCGGTCGGCATGCTCGGGAAGTTCTGGAAGACGAACAGCGTGTCGAAGAGCGTGCCGAGGCCGGTGGCGCGCTGGATCTCGCTGAGCGCGACGAAGGAGTGGTCGAACAGGTCCAGCTGTGCGGCCTGGACGCGGTCGAGCACGGTCGCCAGCGCCTCGTCCGGCCCGGCCTGGACGCGGACGGGAACGGTGTTGAACAGCAGGCCGACCATCGCCTCGACGCCGTCCACGTCGGGGTGGCGGCCGGACACCGACTCGCCGAAGACGACGTCGTCGCGTCCGGTGAGGCCCATCAGGACCAGGCCCCACGCCGCCTTGAACAGGGTGCCGGGCGTGACGCCGCGGTCGTGGGCGACGGCGTCCAGCCGCTCGGCGATCCCCGGCGGCAGCGCGCGGTGCAGCTCCGCCGCCGCGGCGCGCTCCGCGGGCCGGTCGACCAGGTCGGGGCGGACGAGCACCGGCTCGTCGAACCCGCCGAGAGCGCGCCGCCACGCCGCCACCGCGGCTTCGGTGTCGCGGCCGTTCACCCAGTCCAGGAACGTGCGGAACGACGGGACGGGGCGGGCGGCCGCGGCGGCGGGGTCGGTGTAGGAGTCGAGCAGCGCGGCGACGAGGAGGCCGCCGGACCAGGCGTCCAGCAGGATCAGCTCGGAGGTCAGGATCAGCCGGTGGTCGTCACCCGCGAGGGTGGCGAGCGCGAAGCGGATCAGCGGCGGCTCGCCCGGGTCGAACGGCTCGGCGCGCTGCGCGTCGATGAACGCGTCGAGGTCGTCCGGGGCGACGCGGGCGTGCGTCCAGGGGGTGTCGAAGTCCTCCGGGACGAACTGGACGGTGCGGTCGCCGTCCGTCCGGAACCCGGCCCGCAGGTTGGGGTACTTCTCCAGGACGGCGCGCGCCGCGTCCGCCATCCGCGCCGGGTCGACCGGCCCGGACAGCGCCACCACGGCCTGCTGCACGTAGATGTCGTGGCCTTCCCCGGCCATCATCAGGTGGAACAGCAGCCCTTCCTGGAGCGGCGAGAGCGGCAGCTCCCCGGCCTGCTCCGCGGCGTGCGCGGGCGCGGCGACGGCGGGGGCGGCGGCCCGGGCGAGGGCCTCGACGGTCCGCAGCCTGAACACGTCGCGGACGGTGAGGGACAGCCCGGCACGGCGGGCGCGGGCGACGAGGAGCGCCGCGCTGATGCTGTCGCCGCCGGTGCGGAAGAAGTCGTCGTCGGCGCCCACGGCGTCGCGTCCGAGGACGGTCGCGGCGAGCCGGGCGAGGACGCGTTCCGGCTCCGTGGCGGGCGCCCGTCCGGCGGCGGGCCGTCCCGGCTCGGGCAGCGCCCGCCGGTCGACCTTGCCGTTCGGGTTGAGGGGCAGCTCGTCCAGCACGACCAGCTCGGCCGGGACGAGGTAGTCGGGCAGCAGCGCGCGGAGCCGTTCGCTCAGGTCGTCGACGTCGACGTCGCCGGTCACGTAGCCGACGAGCCGCGACCCGTGCGCGGCGACGGCGGCCCGCCGGACCCCGGGCTGCGCGGCGAGCGCGGCCTCGACCTCGCCCGGCTCGATCCGGAAGCCGCGGATCTTCACCTGCTCGTCGGCGCGGCCGAGGAAGTCGAGCCCGCCGTCCGGGCGGCGCCGCACGCGGTCGCCGGTCCGGTAGAGGCGGGAGCCGGGCGGCCCGAACGGGTCCGCGACGAACCGCTCGGCGGTGCGGGCCGGGTCGCCGAGGTAGCCGCGGGCGAGCCCGTCGCCCGCCAGGTACAGCTCGCCGACCGGGACCTCGCGGAGCGCGGAGTCCAGGACGTGCGCGCGGGTGTTGGCGATGGGGACCAGCCCGCCGCCCACGTCGATGAGGCTGTCGCCCGCCGCCTCCGAGCATCCGTACAGGTTGACGAGCCGGGCGGGGACGCGCTCGGCGAGCGCCGCGGGCAGCGCCTCGCCGCTGCTGACCCAGGTGGTCACCGAGGCCGGCAGCCCGTTCTCGACCAGCGCGGCCAGCAGGCTCGGGACGAGCGTGACGAGCCGCGCATCGTGCCGTTCGATGAGCTCGGCGAGCGCGACGGCGTCGGTTGCGGTCGCGTCGTCGGCGATGACGACCGTGTCCCCGGCGACGAGGCCGCCGAGCAGCTCGGTCGTGCCGTCGATGAACGCGGGCGAGCTCTTCGCGACGCGGACGCCGCCGGGCTCGGCGAGATCGGCGCCCCAGGCGAGCCGGTTGGAGAGGGCGCGCTGCGTCCCGGCGACGGCCTTCGGCGTCCCGGTCGACCCGGACGTGAAGATGACGTACGACGGGTGGTCCGGGTGGAGGCCGGGCCGTTGGCGGGGCGGCGCGTCCACGGGCGGCTCGTCCCGGCCGAGGACGAGGAGCGGCCGGACGGCGTCCAGCATCGCCTCCACGCGGGCGGGCGGGTACGCCAGGTCGATCGGCAGGTACGCGGCGCCCGCCTTCAGGACGGCGAGCAGCGCGACCGCGAACTCCGCCGAGCGCGGCAGCGCCAGCGCCACGACCTCCTCGGGCCCGGCCCCGGCGGCGGCGAGCCGGTCGGCGAGCGCCTCCGCGCGGCGGTCGAGGTCGGCGTAGGTCAGGACGGTGTCGCCGAAGACCACGGCGGGCGCGGCGGGCGTCCGCGCGGCCTGCTCCTCGACGAGCGCGGCGACGGTCCGCACGGGGAGTTCGCGTGCCGTGTCAGGGTGCTCGACAGGTGTGCCAAGGGACGACAGTTTCCGCTGCGGGTCGGCGGTGACCTGGGCGAGGAGGTCGTCGAGCCCGTCGAGGAGCCGCTCGATGGTCGCGGCGTCGAAGAGGTCGGTCGCGTACGCGGCGAACCCTTCGATCTCCTCGTCGCCTTCGGCGAAGTACACGTCGAGGTCGAACTTGACGCCGCCGGTCTCCGGGAGGAACGGCTCCGCGCGCACGCCCGGCAGCGCGAGGCGCACGTCGTCCAGCCGCTGGTGGACGATCATCACCTGGAACAGCGGGCTGCGGGCCAGGGACCGCTCGGGGGCGAGCCGGTCCACGACCCGCTCGAACGGGACGTCGGCGTGCGAGAACGCGGCGAGGTCGGCGGCGCGGACCCGGTCGAGCAGCTCGGCGAACGTCGGGTCGCCGGACAGGTCGGTGCGCAGCACGAGCGGGTTGACGAACACGCCGACCAGGTCGGCGAGGTCCTCGTCGGCGCGTCCCGCGATGGGCGACCCGACGGCGACGTCGTCGCCCGCGCCGGACCGCTGGAGCAGCGCGGCGACGGCGGCGTGCAGCACCATGAACACGCTGGTCCCGGTGTCGCGGGCGAGCCGCCGCGCCCCGGCGGCCGGGAGCCGGAACGGGACGAGCCCGCCGCGGTGGCTCGCCTCCGCCGGGCGCGGCCGGTCGAACGGCAGGACGGTCTCCTCCGGCAGCCCGGCGAGGGCCTCCTCCCAGTAGTCGAGCTGCGCGGAGGCGTCGGGCGCGCCGTCGCGCTGCCAGGCCGCGTAGTCGGCGTACTGGACGGGCAGCGGTTCCCACTCGGGCGCGCGCCCGTCCCGCCGGGCCTCGTAGGCGCGCGCCAGGTCGGCGAGCAGCGGAGTGAACGACCACTCGTCGGCGGCGGCGTGGTGCAGGAGCAGGATCAGCGACCAGTCCTCGTCGCCGTTCCGGATGAGGCTGCCGCGGATCGGAAGGTCGCGGCCGATGTCGAAGACGTGCCGGGTGGCCTCCCCCTCGCTGGCCGCGATGGCGAGGTGCACGGGGACGTCCGGTTCCAGGACCCGCTGGACGGGCAGCCCGTCCGGCCCCTCGACGAGCAGCGTGCGCAGCGCCTCGTGGCGGGCGACGACGTCGGCGAGCGCGGCGTCCAGCGCGGCCTCGTCCAGCGGGCCGCGGAGCCGGAGGCCGAGCGGCAGCGCGTACGAGGCGGACGGGCCCCGCAAACGCTCCTCCAGCCACAGCCCCCGCTGCGCCGCCGACGCCGGGACGACCTCCGGCCGCTCGACGTCGCGGACGCGGACCGTCTCCGCCGTGACCAGCCGCGGCGCGAGCGCGGCCACGGTCGGCGCCTCGAACACGTCCGCGATGGACAGCGACCCGCCGAGGACGGCGCGGGCCTTGGCCGCCACGCGCGTGGCCAGCAGCGAATGCCCGCCGAGCGCGAAGAAGTCGTCGTCGATGCCGATCCCGTCGACGCCGAGCAGCTCGGCGAAGATCGCGAAGAGCGCGGCCTCGCGGGCGTCGCGCGGTGCCCGTCCGGAGACGTCGGCCTCGGGGGCGGGGAGCGCGGCGCGGTCGAGCTTGCCGTTGACGGTCCGGGGCAGCGCGTCCAGGGCGACGAGCGCGGACGGCACCATGTACTCGGGCAGCGCCCGGGCGAGCGCGTCACGCAGCGCGGCCTCGTCGACGGCGCCGTCGGGCACGTAGTACCCGATGAGCCGGTCGTCGCGGACGACGACGGCGGCCTGCGCGATGCCCGGCCGGGCCGCGAGCACCGCCTGCGCCTCCGCGGGCTCGATCCGGAACCCGCGGATCTTCACCTGGTCGTCGGTGCGGCCCAGGTACTCGATCGACCCGTCGCGGGCGCGCCGCGCGAGGTCTCCCGTCCGGTACATGCGGGACCCGGGCGGGCCGGACGGGTCGGCGACGAACCGCTCCGCGGTCAGGTCGGGGCGGCCGACGTAGCCGCGGGCGAGCTGTGCGCCCGCCAGGTACAGCTCGCCGGGAACGCCCGGCGGGACGGGACGCAGCGCCGCGTCCAGCACGTACGCCCGCGTGTTCCAGAACGGCCCGCCGATGCCGGACGCGGGCAGGTCCGCGGACGTCGCCCAGATCGTCGCCTCTGTCGGCCCGTACATGTTGGTCGCGAGCGACGCGGACGCCTCCAGGGATTCGGCGAGGTCGGCGGGCAGCGCCTCCCCGCCGACGAGGACCCGCAGCCCCTTCAGCGCGGCCGGGTCGAGCGTGCCGAGCAGTGACGGGGTGCCCTGCACGACGGTGGCGTCCTCCAGCAGCACGGCGAGCGCGGCCGGGTCGCGGACGTCCTTCCGCCCGGCGAGCACGACGGTCGCGCCGCTGGTCAGCGGCGCGAACAGCTCCAGCGCCGCGATGTCGAACGCGATGGTCGTGACCGCGACGAGCCGGTCGGCGGGACCGAGGTTCAGCTGCGCGCGCGTGGCCAGCAGGAAGTTCGTGAGCGCGCCGTGCGGGACGGCCACGCCCTTGGGGCGTCCGGTCGAGCCGGAGGTGTAGATGACGTAGGCGAGGTCGTCCTGACGCGCCCGGTAGGACGGCACCGCCGGGACGTCTTCCAGCGCGCCGTCCAGGACGAGGAGGCTCGCGGTGCCGGGAAGCAGGTTCGCGGTCTCGGCCGTGACGATGGCGCAGAGCGGCCCTGCGTCGTCCAGCATGTAGGCGAGCCGGTCGGCCGGATGGTCGAGGTCGAGCGGCAGGTAGGCGGCGCCCGCCTTCAGGACACCGAGCAGCGCGACCACGAGATCGGTCGTGCGCGGCAGCGCCAGCGCGACGACGCTCTCCGGCCCGGCTCCCCGCGCCCGCAGGTGCGCGGCGAGAACCGACGAGCGCCCGTCCAACTCGGCATACGTGAGGGACCGGTCACCCGCCTCGACGGCCGTGGCATCCGGAGTGCGCGCGGCCTGCTCCTCGAACAGCGCGACGACGTCGGTGTCCGGCAGATCCCGGCCGGTCGCGTTCGCGCGTTCGATCAGGGCGCGCTCGCCCGCGTCCATGAGTTCGAGCGCGCCGATCGGGCGGTCGGGATCGGCGAGCGCGTCCGCGAGGAGCGTCTCCAGGTGCCCGAGCAGCGCGTCGATGCGCTCGTCCTCGAACAGCTCGCGGCGGAACGTCGCCTCGACCGTCATGCCCTGCGGCCGGACGAACGCCTCCAGCGACAGGTCGAAGTGCGTGGTGCCGTTGTGGACGTGCGTCCAGCTCGACACGACTCCGGGCAGGTCCAGCTCACCGATCTCCTGGGCGAGGAACAGCAGCATGGTGTCGAAGAACGCCGACCTTCCGCGTCCCCGCGCCGGACGGAGTTCCTGCACGATGCGGTCGTAGGGCAGCGACTGGTGCGCGAAGCCGCCGGTGACCGTCCGGCCGACCCGGTGCAGCGCCTCCCGGAACGTCGGCGCGCCGGACAGGTCGGTCCGCATCACCAGCGTGTTGCCGAAGTTGCCGACGAGCCGCTCGACCTCCGCGTGCTCCCGGTTCATCACCGCCGACCCGATCGCCACGTCGACGGCCCCGGTGTACCGGTGCAGCAGGACGGCGTACCCGGCCATCATCACCATGAACGGGGTGAGGTTCTCCTCGGCGGCGAGCTTCCGCATCCCCTCGGTCACGGCGTCGTCGAAGCGCCGCGCCCGCCGCCCGCCGCGCTCGGACACGGCGGCGCCGCGCGCATGGTCGGCGGGCAGGTCGAGCGGCGCGGGCGGCGGGTCGAGCCGCGCGCGCCAGTAGGCGAGGGCGTCCTCGTCGAGGGGGCGCCGCTGCTCCCATGCGGCGTAGTCGGCGTACTGGACGTCCAGCGGCGGCAGCCCGTCCGGCTCCCCCGTCACGGCCGCGCGGTAGAGGGCCGACAGGTCGCGCGACAGGGAGCCCCACGTCATGCCGTCCCACGCGATGTGGTGCACGACAAGGACCAGGGCATGCTGATTGCCGCCGTCCAGCTCCAGCAGTTCGGGCCGGATCGGCCGCTCGCGCTCCAGCTCGAACGGCACGGCCGCGAGCTCCGCCGCCCGCGCGTCGGGGTCGGCGCACGCGACCGGCGTCAGCTCCAGCGAGTCGTCATCGGTGACGACCTGCACGGGACCGTGGTCCCCGTCCGAGTACACCGAGCGCAGGACCGCGTGCCGCCGGATCAGCCCGCGCAGGGCCTCCCGCAGCGCCTCCGTATCCAGCGCCCCCGACATGCGGATGAGCAGGCAGACGTTGTAGGCGGGGCTGTCCGGGAACGTCCGATGATGGAGCCACATGCTCTGCTGCGCGTAGGACAGGGGCGCCGGCCCGTCCGATCCGCGGGGGGCGAGTCCGGCGGTGTCCGGGCCGAGCCCGGCCTCCGCCATCATCCGCCGCATCAGCTCGCGTCGTCGTGCCGTCGTCGTCTGCTCGTGCACGCTCAACTCTCCGTTGTCGGCTTTCACCCGGCGTTGGTTAGGTTAGCCTTGCCTATCATTTTCAAGCAAGGTTAGCCTTTCCTAAGTTTGGGACCGTTCCGGCCCACGAAAGGGAGTTGGCTGCCTTGTCCTTCGCTCTGCGCACTGACGCGACCCCCGCCGAGCTGGTCGTCGAGTACACCTCGGACCCGCTCGCGCTGATGGCCCGGCTGTCCGCATCGAGGCTGTTCGACGACTACGTCGTCTACGAGAGACCCGGATCGTGGACGTTCGCCGGCGGCCTGCTCGGCGAGGTCGTCCTCGACGCCGGCCGGGTGCGCGCCCACTGGCCCGGCCGCCCCCCGGTCATCAGGACCTGGACGGAGGGACGCCCGGCCGACGTGCTGCGCGAGACGTTCACCGACGTCCCCCTCCCCGCCTGGAACGCCTACGGCTGGATCGCGTTCGAGTTCGCCACGCCCTCCCCCACGGGCCGGCTCGCGCACCTGATCGTCCCCCGCGTCGAGGTCCGCGCCGAGAACGGCCGCGCCCGTATCACCGGCGTCGACGCGCACGAGGTGGAGCAGGTCGCGAAGCTGCTGCTGACCGAGACCGGGGAGGACTCCCCCGGCCCCGGGACGCCCTCGCCGGTGGACGTCCGGGTCGGCGACGGCCCGTACCGCGCGCAGGTCGCCGACGCCGTCGCCGAGATCAAGGCCGGCCGCTACCAGAAGGTGATCGTGTCGCGGCGGCTAGAAGTGCCCTACCCCGTCGACATCGTCTCGACGTTCGTCCGGGGCCGCCGCGCGAACACCCCGGCGCGCTCGTTCCTCCTCGACATGGGCGGCTTCCAGGCCACCGGCTTCAGCCCCGAGGTCCTCGTGAGCGTGGACGCCGCCGGACGCGTCCTGACCCAGCCCCTCGCCGGCACCCGCGCGTTCGGCCTCGGCGCCGACGCCGACACCCGCGGCCGCCACGACCTGGAGACGGACCCGAAGGAGATATACGAGCACGCCGTCTCCGTCCACACGTCCCAGCGCGAGCTGTACCGGGTGTGCGACCCGGCGACGGTCCAGGTCACCGGGTTCATGACGGTGAAGGAGCGCGGCAGCGTGCAGCACCTCGGCTCCACCGTCAGCGGCGTCCTCGCCCCCGGCCGCACCTCATGGGACGCCCTGGACGCCCTGTTCCCCGGCGTCACCGCGTCCGGCATCCCGAAGCCCGCCGCGATCGAGGCGATCACCCGCCTGGACGAGTACCGCGGCCTGTACTCCGGCGCCGTCCTCACCGTCTCCCACGACGGAGCGCTCGACTCGGCCCTCGTCCTCCGCGCCCTCTACAACCGCGACGGCCGCGCCTGGCTCCGCGCGGGCGCCGGAATCGTCGACGCGTCCACCCCCGAACGCGAATACGAGGAGACCTGCGAAAAGCTGACCAGCATCGCCCCTCACGTCGTCCCCCTCCCCTAAAGCCCGGACGCCGGTGTCGGTGGCCTCGAATACGATCAGCGCCCTCAGCCCCACCCACAGGCGCGGAGGACCGTGATGCCACTGACCAACCAGAAGGCGCTAGAGCACGATTTCCTCAAGGGAATGTACGACGACGGATACTTTCCTGATCACCTCGTCGACAAGGGAAAAGCCATCCTGCTGAGGTTGTGCGAGCAGATCGAAACCGATCCACCGAGCGACCTGGAGGCGCTCTACCCGCTGACCCATGCGGCGACCGAGGAGTTCAACGACCTGCAAGAGGAGTTCTTTCAAGCCGACAGCGAGATCGAGACGGTCGCCCGCGACCTCATCGCAGAGGAGTTCTGGTTCATCGCCACCACTTACGGCTTCTCCGAAGCCGATATAGAGGAACTCGTCGCCACCCGAGACTGGTGACATCGGGCGTCCTCATGCGGGGAGTGAGCCTGCCGACGGCCAGCAGCGCCGCACCGCCAATTCCGATCACATCGGGTCAGACATGGACGTACGGCCGCGCCTCCGTCGCCCGCCGCCCCTCCTCCTCGGTTCCAAAGTCCACGACCGGCGGCCCATGACCACCCCATCCTGACGCTCACGACGGTGGCCGGGCTGGGCACTACCAAGACCGCCTCGACGTTGTCGCGGTCCACCAACGTCTGCGCCCGGAAACTCGTTCCGCCGCTAGCCGTTCCCGCGCCGAGTAGGACGGCCGGCCAGGAGATCTGGCCTGGTCGGGCGGCGGTGCCGGTGGCGCCTGAGGTCTGCCGACGTTCTCCGGGCGGTCGGTCCCGCCGCGCCGGTCGATGCCCACGCAGCGGGGGTCCTCCACGGCTCGCGGGTGCGCGGTGACCGGGTCGTGAACGAGGCGTCCGGCCTGTGAACACCGCCGCACGATTCTCCGCCGCACTGTCGGATTTATACGAGAAAGTGGGCATTTAATAATCCTTCTGATGACCGCAGTCGGCCATTCGATCAGCAAGGAAATGGAGCACACCTCCCCCGAAACCGGGTGGTGAGAAAATGACCCGATTCTTTGCTCTCCTGACTGTGATCACCTAGGAGCCCGCAGTGGAACGCCCTCTGGGCAGCAAATACGTCCTTGAAGAGGTCCTCGGCCGCGGCGCCACGGGCGAGGTCTGGCGCGGACGCACCCATGAAGGGGAGAAGCTGGCGTTCAAGGTCCTGCACGACACCCTCGCCCGCGACCGGGAGACGGTGAACCGATTCCTGCAGGAAGGGTCGATCCTCACCGACGTCGCGCATCCCCACCTGGTGCGGGTGCACGACCTCGTCGTCGAGGGCGACACGCTCGCGATCGCGATGGACCTGGTGACCGGGTCCGACCTGCGCAAGCCGCTGGCCGCGCACGGGGCGATGCGGCCCGCCGACGCGTGCACGGTCGCCGCCGAGACCGCCTCCGCGCTCGCCGCGATCCACGACGCCGGTGTCGTGCACCGCGACGTGAAACCGGAGAACGTCCTGCTCGACGACCGCCGGAGCCCGCCGGCCGTCCGGCTGACCGACTTCGGCATCGCCCGCATCGCCGAGCAGACCGGCAGCAAGTCCACCATGCTCGTCGGCACCGCGCCCTACATCGCGCCCGAACTCGCCGACGGGCAGCCGCCGACGCCCGCCAGCGACCTGTACGCGCTCGGCATCATGCTCTACGAGATGTGCTGCGGCGTCACCCCGTTCGCCGACAAGTCCACCCTGGTCATGTTGAGGCACCACGGCGGCAGCAGGCCGGGCCGTCCGCCGGGCGTCCCGGATCCCGTATGGGAACTGATCGAGGCGCTGCTCGCCAAGGACCCCGAGGCCAGGCCGGGACCGGCGGGGCGGGTGGCGATCCTGCTGGAGGCGCTGGCGCGCGACCTGGACCAGCTGCCCGCCGCCGCCACCCTGACCGAGCCGCCGGAACCGGTCCCCGTCGTGCGCGACGCCGCGACCGAGATGTCCATCCGCAACCCGCACCGCGACCCGGCGGGCGACACGGGCGGCGCCGGGAAGCGCCGCGGGCGCGGGCGCCGGCGCGCGATCGTGTTCACCGCCGGATGCCTCGTCGTGGCCTGCGCGGTGGCCGGCGGCGCGTACGCCGCGACGCGGTCCGGCGATCCGGGCCGGGAGGGCGCCACCACGGCCACGCCGCCGCCGAGCGGGGAGTTCTCTCCGGCGCCCAGCCCCGGGCAGAGCAGCGCCCGGCCCTCCTACGGTCCGGGCCTGGTTCCCGCCCTCGTGGGGCTGCCCGAGGAGCAGGCGAGGGCGCTTCTTCCGCCGACGGTCGGCGTGCAGATCCGCCGGGAACAGGCGCCGCCCAACTCACCGGACGGCGTGGTCCTCGCCCAGGAGCCCCAGCCGGGCGCCGACATGCCCGCCACGATCGCGCTGACCATCTCGTCCAAGCAGGCGATCCAGTACCTCGCCGACATCGAGCCCAGCTCCGGTGACGAGATCAGCACCGGCACCGACGCCACCAACTACCGGCTGTCCGGGCACGTCCAAGTGCACGCGATCGGCGTCGATGGGTCGCCGTGCGGCAACGAGGCCGGTGGCGTCGAGTACGACCTCGGGCAGCACTACACGCGGTTGGAGGGCCTCGCCGGCGTCGACGACAACTCGGCGTCCGCCAAGACGCAGGTGACCGTGGAGTTCTACGGCGACGCCCGCAAGCTGAAGTCGATCACGGTGACGCTCGGGAAGGCCAAGAACCTGGACGTGGACGTCCGCGGCGTCCTGCGGCTCAGCATCCGCTGGGCGTTCAGCCAGGGCGACGCTTCCCGGTGCGACGGCGGCACCCTTGTCCTCGGCGACGCCCAGCTCGTCGCCGCCGCCGGGTACACGCCGCCGCCCAGCGTGTCCCCGACCGCGCCGGTGCCGGGCGGGTGAGCGAGCCCGGCGCGGGGCCCGGCCGGCTTACCGTGACCGCGGGCGGGATAGCCCGCGCGTTCCGTCCCGGCGACCGGGTACTGGTCGGCCGCGGCGCCGAATGCGACATCGTGCTCGATGACGCCCGGGTGTCCCGCCGGCACCTGGAGCTCGCGTTCGACGACGGCTGGGTGCTCCGCGACCTGGACACCGCGAACGGCACCTGGCACGAGGAGACCGCGCTCAGCGCGCGGCCGGTGGGCGCGGGGCTCGCCGTCCGCGTCGGCGACCCGCTCGACGGGCCCATCGTCGAACTCGTCGCCGTGTCCGCCCTGCCCGGGGCCACCGGCGGCCACGGTGCGGGCGCGCTCCCCGATCCGGTGCCGCTGGGCCGGTACCTGACGATCGGGCGCGGCCGGGGCAACACCCTCGTGCTGGACGATCCGCTCGTCTCCCGCGAACACGCGCGGATCGTTCTCGGGGCGCGGGGACACGTCGTCCAGGACCTCGGCAGCGCCAACCTCACGTTCGTGAACGGCGACTGCGCGACCCGCGCGGCGCTGCGGGACGGGGACGTGCTGACCTGCGGCCGGACCCGGCTGGTCCGGATCGCCGACCGGCTGCACTTCCTGCCCGGCACCGCCGACACCGGGCTGGAGGCCGACGGCCTCGCCGTGGCGCCGGCGGCGGCCGGGGAGCCGCTCGCGCCCACGCTGACGCTGCGGCTGGCCGGTGGATCGCTGCTGGCGGTCGTCGGCCCGTCCGGCTGCGGCAAGTCGACGCTGCTGCGGCTGCTCGCCGGACGGCTGCGCCCGTCGGCGGGCCGCGTCCGCTACGAAAGCCAGGACGTGCACGCCAACGCCGAGGTCCGCACCAGGATCGGGCTCGTGCCGCACGAACCCGCGGGCCACCCGCGGCTGACGGTCGGGCAGGCGCTGTCCTACACCGCGGAGCTGCGCCGGCCCCGCGACATCGGCGCCGCCCAGCGGACCGCGGCGGTGCGCGGCGTGCTCGCCGAGACCGGGCTCGCCGACGCCGCCGGGCGGCGGGTGGCGGCCCTGGACGAGGACCGGCGCCGCCGCCTCGGCATCGCCGCCGAGCTGATCACCGACCCGTCGCTGCTGCTGGTGGACGAGCCGCTCGCGGGCCTCGACCCGGGGCGGGCGCGCGAGATGATGCGGTTGCTGCGCCGCCTCGCCGACGCCGGACGGCAGGTGATGATCACCACCAGGGAGCCGTCCGAACTCGACCTGTGCGACTCGGTGCTGGTGCTGGCGCCCGGCGCGTACGAGGCCTACCTCGGCCCGCCGTCCGGGCTGCGCCGCCGGTTCGTCTCCACCTCCTGGGCCGACGTGTTCGACGATCTGGCCCAGGTCGCCGCCGCCAGGTCCGGCCTCGCGGGCACACCGGAAACGGTCCCCCGTGAGGAGCGAACCCCCGCGCCCGCCGCGGCGGTGGTCCGAGATCCGGCCGTCCGGCGCCGCGTCCTGCGCGACGCCGGTGTGCTCGCGCGGCGCCGGGTCCGGCTGCTGATCGCCGACCCGGCCGAGGCGGCGCTGCTGGTCCTCGTCGTGCCGCTGCTCGTGCTGCTCGGGGTCGCCGTCGCCGACTCGTCCGGGCTGGCCGTTCCCGACGGCGGCGCCCGCCGCGTCCTCGTCGTGCTCGTGCTCGGCGTCGCGGCCGCCGCGGCGCTGCCCCCGGCGCGGGACCTGGCGAGGGAACGCACGCTCTACGGGCACGAGCGGGCAGCCGGGCTGCTGCCCGAGGCGTACCTGCTGGCCAAGACCGCGGTCTTCGGCGGGCTGGCGGCCGTCCAGGCGGTGCTCGCCGTGCTGCTGCTGCGCGCCGCGCGGCCGGGACCGGCGGACGCGGTCCTGCTCGGCCTGCCGACCGTGGAGGTCGCCGCCGGGCTGGCCGTGACCGCGGTCGTGTGCGCGCTGCTCGGCATGGCGGTCTCCGCGCACGTCCCCGGCGCCGAATGGGCGTTGCCGGCCGTCACGCTGGTGACGGCGGTACAGATGGCGCTGTCCGGCGGGCTGGTGCCGCTGGTCGACGAGCCCGTGCTCGCTGGGGCCGCGGTGCTGCTGCCCGCGCGGTGGGGTTTCGCCGCGCTCGCGGCGACCGTCGACCTCGGGCACGGCACCGGCGCACCGGACCTGCTGTGGCGGCACTCGGCGTCCATCTGGATACTCTGCCTGCTCGCCCTCGCCGGGCAGGGCTGCGCCGCGGCGCTGCTCACCCTGCGGCGGCTCCGGCGCTGACGGGCGGCTGCCCGGCGCCGCGGCGCGGCGCCGGGCGGCGCGTCACTCCTGTTCGCCCCCGCGGCCGACGTGCATCACGACGCCCGCCCGCGGCACCGCGCTCAGGGCCGCCACGATCCAGTACCCGTGGCCGAGGGGGAAGGCCGCGTCGCCGGCGCCGAACGCCATGGCGCCGGCCGCGGCGATGAGGCCGAGACGGGTGGCGAGGTCGATCACCACGACCCCGGCGGCGGCCCGCACCCAGCGGAACCGTACTCTCCGGATCATTGTTCCTCCTGCTCGATCGCGCCTTGCGGACGCTTTCCAGCATCGGGAAACTCGGCGATCCCGGCTGCTCCCCGATCAGGGAGTAGCGCGCTCTACTCCAGGCATCGCGCCCACTGGTTCGCCTGGACCTGTTTCCAGTACGCGTTCTCGAACAACGCGAGATGGCGGTGGCCGAGAATGTCGTAGAGGAGGATGGTGGAGGCGATCGCGGTGTTGCCGAGCGTCCCCTCCTTGGGGAGCAGGGTGCGCGCCACCAGCTTCTTGCGCAGCGCCTTCAGATGGTCGTGGACCTTCTTCTGGAGCCGGTCGCGCAGCTCCGGGTCGTTGCGCGCCCGGCGGGCGAGATAGGTCTCGCCCACGGACTCCAGTGCCAGCGGTCCGATCTCGGGTTCGGTCGGGAGCCGGTCCACGCGGGCGGTGTTCCGCAGCCACGGCGCGCACAGTTGCAGCGCCACCATGAACTCGCGCGTCTCCGGGTTCATCGTGATGCCCGCCACCGTGCTCGACCTGCGGCCGCTCCCGCCGGGAAGGACCGGGTCGGCGGCGGGTCCCGGTCCGGGCAGCCGGACGTGGACCGCCCGGAGCTCCCGGAGCATCAGCGCCGAGCCGACGAGCGCGCTGCCCGCCGTCAGCACGCACGCCTCGGCGGGGTCTTCGGGCAGCCTCGGCCGCAGGGTCACGGGTTCACGCAGCGGCGGGGCCGGGTCGCCCGGCTCATAGTCCCCGCTCTGGATCACCAGGGCGTGCTTGCGGCTCAGGTTGACGACACGGACGCCGTCCCCGTCCACGGCGATCTCCCCCGCCCGCTTGGACATCCACCGGTCGTCCGGGCCGAGCGGGAGGTCCACCTCCGGGCCGCGGCCGAAGGTCAGGCGATCGCCCGGCCGCAGCAGGCGCGGCGGCCCGAGCGGGCCGCTGACGACGACGGCCCCGTCGTCGTCCGGGTCATCGGTGTCCACCATCGCACCTCACGGATCGTCCGGCCCCTGCGGGCACCAGCATCTCGCTTCCGCCGCCCCCGCGGGTCGGTTCCGGCACGCACCGCGAGGCCGACGGCGGCCAAGCCGCTTGGCGAACCGTTTCGGCGGGCTCGTGAAGACCTTCATGCCGTGAGGCGGGCGGCGAGTTGCTCGGCGGCGTGGCGGAGGTGGGGTTCCGGGTTTTGCATCGCTTCGTGTTCTGAGCCTGCCAGGTCGGTCAGGCTGAGCATCGTCACGCCGGTGCGGGCGGTTGTGACGGTTCCGGCGATCACGACTGCGGGGACGTTGTGGCGCTCGGCGAGCTCGATGACGTGGCCTGTGATCTTGCCTTGGTAGGACTGCTCGTCGTGGCGGCCCTCGCCTGTGACGACGAGTGCGGCGCCGGGGATGCGGTCCGGGAGGCGGCTCAGGTCGGAGAGGTATTGGGCGCCGGACGTCATCGTCGCTCCCCAGCAGGTTGACAGGCCGTATCCGAGGCCGCCTGCGGCGCCCGCGCCGGGAGCGTCCGGGGCGCCGCCGATCACGTTCGCCCATCGGCGGAGGGCCTTGTCTAGGAGCTGTATCAGTGCGGGGTCGGCGCCCTTTTGAGGGGCGAAGACGGCTGCGGCGCCGCGTGGGCCGTAAAGGGGGGCGTCCACGTCGCAGAGGAGGAGGACGCCGTCTGGCGGCGGGGGCAGGAGGGGCGTTGTGTCGATGCTGGTCACGGTTGTGAGGCCGGTGGCTCCAGGTGGGACGTCGCGGCCGCGCCGGTCCATTGCGCGGAGGCCGAGTTCGCGCAGGCAGCCCGAGCCGCCGTCGGTGGAGGCCGATCCGCCGAGCCCTACGACGATCCTTCGGGCGCCTGCATGGAGGGCCTCGCGGAGGACGGTGCCGAGTGGGGCGCTGTCGGCGCCTGCGGGGTCGGCCGTGCCGACGAGCGGTAGGCCGCAGCATTCGGCCAGTTCTACTACCGCGGTGCCGTCGTCGAGGGTCAGCCAGCGCGCTTTGTGGGGGCCGTTCGGGAGGGTCACCGTTGTGGTGTGGACGGACGCGTCCGGGCGTGCGGCCAAAACCGTGTCGAGCGTGCCCTCGCCGCCGTCCGCCTGGGGTAGAAGTTCCGTCTCGATATCGGGGCGCACGTGTCGGAAGCCCTCGGCCATCGCCTCGGCGGCCTTTGCTGCCGTGATGGTCGATTTGAACGAGTCTGGTGCGAGCACCACTCGCTGTGTCACGGGCGCGGATCTCCTTCGGCTAGGAGCGGGGCCACGGCCCGGCGCATCGTCTCGGTCGGGTCGGGCAGGCCCGTCCACCGGCACCACGCGGCGGCGGCCTGCGCTACCAGCATCCCGTCACCGTTGGACGCCCGCATCCCGCGCGCGCGGGCCTGGCGCACCAGCTCTGTTTCAGCCGGGATGTACACGACGTCGAACACGGCGGCGGACGGATCAAGGAGGTCCACGTCGATCACCGGGCCTGGGGTCAGCATGCCTACGGATGTCGCGTTGACGAACAGGTCGGCTTCCGCCAGGCGGTCGCCGGTGCGTGGGTCGTCGAATGCGAGGGGCTCGATCGTCGCGGCGTCGCCCAGGTCGTCTGCGAGGCGGCGCGGCATGTCTGCGTCGAGGTCCAGGACGGTGAGGCTCCCCGCGCCTGCGGTGGCCAGGCCGTAGACGGCGGCGTGGCCGACTCCGCCCGAGCCCGCCACGACCACGGATCGTCCTTGGACGTCCTCGCCCAGGCAGTCGCGGACGCCTGCCATGAAGCCCACGACGTCGGTGTTGAAGCCGATCAGGCGGCCGTCGGGGGCGGCGGCGACGCTGTTGACCGCGCCGATCGCTCGGGCGCCGGGCTCGATCTCGTCCAGGAGGTCCATCACCAGCAGTTTGTACGGTGCGGTGATCTGGAAACCCATCCATTCGTCGCGGCGCGCTTCGGCGATCTGGGCCGCGAGCCCGTCCTCGTCCACCTCACGCAGCTCGTAGCGGGCGTTCACGCCTGCCGCCTCGAACGCCGCGTTGTGCATCACCGCCGAATGCCGTCGCTGCAAGGGACGGCCGAAGAGGGCGACTGTGCGCATGGTCTTCTCCTGTCATCTGCCCGTGAAGCGGGCCGGGCGTTTGGCCAGGAAGGCCGCTGCGCCTTCCAAGGCGTCGTCGGTCGCGAACACGGTTTCCGAGCCGTCGAGTTCATGGGCCAGGCCGTCCTCCAAGGGGGTCTCTAGAGATAGGTCGAGTAGCTTCTTTGCGACGCGCATCGCCACCGGGCCGCGTGAGGCGAGGGTCGCGGCCATGCTGCGGGCGGCGTCCACCGCCTGGCCGTCGTCCACGACTCGGGTGACCAGGCCGATCGCCAGGGCCTCGGCAGCGTTGACCGGCTCGCCTAGGAGGATCATCTCCTTGGCGCGGGCGAGGCCGATCACCCTCGGGAGTCGTTGCGTGCCGCCGCTGCCCGGGGTCACGCCGAGTTTCAGTTCGGGCATGCCGAGCTTGGAGCGGCGGGTCGCGATCCGGAAGTCGCAGCACAGCGCCAGTTCGAGGCCGCCGCCGAGCGCGTGGCCCTCGATCGCGGCGATGGTCGGGACGGGGAGCTGGGCGAGCTGGCGGTAGACGAGGCGTTCCAGGAGCAGCTTGTCCTCGGCGACGCGGTTGTGAAGGTCACGGAACTCGGCGATGTCGGAACCGGCGCAGAAGGCCCTTCCCCCGGCGCCGTGCACGATGACCGCTCTGACGTCGGAGTCCCGCGCGACGGTGTGGAGGGCAGCGCGTAGCTGGCGGGTCAGGTCGCGCGACACGACGTTCATCGGCGGGTTGTCCAGGACGATCTCCGCGCACTCCCCCGGGATCAGATGCACGAGATCGGTCATGTCGCCGCCTCCTGAGTTGTGAGGTCGGCCGCCAGGCCCATGGGGGCGGACCTGAAAAGCCGCGGGTCCATGAGGGCGGGTGTGCCGGGGATGGACGGCTCCATGTCCATGTGGGCCAGGACGTCTTTCTGCACGTCGACGCCGGGGGCCACCTCGATCAGCGCGAGGCCGTCCGGGGTCAGCTCGAAGACGGCGCGTTCGGTGATGTATCTGACCTCCTGGCCCTTTTCTGCTGCCAGGCGTCCGTTGAAGCTGATCTCGGTGACCGCGTCCACGAACTTGCGGTGCTGTCCCTCGCGCAGGATCGTGAGCGTGCCGTCCTCGATGGCGACGCGGAGACCGCCCGCGGTGAACGTGCCGACGAAGCAGAGGCGCCTGGTCCGGGTGCTGATGTTGATGAAACCGCCGGGGCCGCGCGGACGGTCGTCGAACGCGTGCACGTTCACGTTTCCGGAGCGGTCGACCTGCGCGAACGACAGGCTGGCGATGTCGAGCCCGCCGCCATCGTAGAAGTCGAACATCGAGGGCTGTTCCAGGCGCGCCTGGTAGCCGTGGCCCGCGCCGCCGTCGCCGCCGAAGGCCGGTATCCCGCCGAAGATGCCCTGCTCGACGGTGAGGGTCAGCGC
Source organism: Actinomadura sp. KC216 (assembly GCF_004348535.1). Taxonomy (GTDB): domain Bacteria; phylum Actinomycetota; class Actinomycetes; order Streptosporangiales; family Streptosporangiaceae; genus Spirillospora. Next base: position 22,410 of record NZ_SMJX01000033.1, on the reverse strand, counting down.
GTCCGCGATGCCCTCCTCGGCGGCGACGGAGCCGATCTGCTGCGAGATGCCGAAGCCGAGGTTGCAGATGTCGCCGCGGCGGAACTCCATGAGCGACCGCCGCGCGATCACCTTCCGGACGTCGAGCGGCGAGACCTCCCCGGCCGCCGGACGGGGTGCGCGCAGCTCGCCCGAGTAGTACGGGGAGTACGCCGTCGCGTAGGTCTGGCGTTGGACGGCGTCTACATAGACGAGGTCGACCAGGGCGCCGGGGACGCGGACGTCCGCCGGGCGCAGGGAGCCGCGCGCCGCCAGCCGTTCGACCTGGACGACGACCTTGCCGCCGTTGTTGTGCGCGGCCATCGCCAGCGCGAGCGAGTCGCCCAGGATCGGCTCGTGCTCGAAGGTGAGGTTGCCGTCCTCGTCCGCCGTGGTGGCCCGCAGGACGACGACGTCGATGGGGAGCGCGCGGTAGAGGAGCCACTCCTGACCTGCCAGTCGTACTACCTCGACTAGATCCTCGGTGGTACGCGGGTTCTGCTTGCCGCCGGTCTGCCGGGGGTCCACGTAGGTCCCGAGTCCTACGTGGGTGATGTGGCCGGGGCGTCCGGCGGCCATGTCTCGGCACAGCGCCGAGAGGACGCCCTGGGGTAGCGAGTACGCCTCCAGTGCGCCGTCCGCGACCAGTGCGCCGAGGCGGGGCTCGTTGCCGATGTTGCTGCCGATCGTCCGGCGGGCGAGGCCGGGCAGGCCCAGCTGCGAGAAGCCCCGGTCGGCGAAGTCGCCGATGCCGACGACGCGGACGGTGGTCAGGTCGCGCGGGTGGCCGGTGTCGCGGAACCGCGCCGCGAGCGCGTCGATGAACGCCTGCGGCACGCCGTGCCCCGCGCCCGAGCCGCCGACCCAGACGGCGGCGCCGTCGCGGACGAGCGCGAGGGCGTCCGCGACGGTCCCGATGGCCGGGCTCATGGCATCAGCCCCCCGCTGTTCGGGTTGAGGGTCTGGCCGATGAGCAGCGCGGACGCGTCCGACAGGAGGAAGACCACGCAGTCGGCGACCTCCTCGGGCTCGCCGAACCGGCCCAGCGGCAGCTCGGCCATGCGCTTGCGGCCGACCTCGCCCTCCATGACCGTCCGGCCCATGTCGGTGTTGGTGACGCCGGGCGCCACGCAGTTCGCGCGGACGCCGCGCTGCCCGAACTCGCGGGAGATCGACTTGGCGAGCGCGATCAGCCCGGCCTTGGCGCTGGCGTAGTGCGCGACGCCCGGCCAGCCGACCTGGCCGAGGCGGGACGCGATGCTCACGATGCTGCCCGACCCGCGCTCCAGCATCCCGGGCAGCACCGCCTGGCTGGCGTGGAACGCGGCGGTCAGATCGGTGGCGATGACGCGGTCCCACTCCTGCGGGGTCGTCTCCAGGAACGGGGTCTCGGGCATGATGCCCGCGTTGTTGACCAGGCCGTCGACGCGGCCGAACCGCTGCTCGGCCGCCGCGACGAACGCGAAGACCTGGTCGCGGTCGGTCACGTCGCAGCGGTGGACGTCCGCCTCGGCGCCGAGGGAGCGGGCCTCGTCGGCGACGCTCTTCGCCCCGGCCTCGCTCTCCCGGTAGGCGATCGCGACGTCGGCGCCGGCGGCCGCGGCGGCCAGCGCGATCGACCGTCCCAGCCCGCGGCCGCCGCCGGTGACGGCCACCACCCGGCCGTGCAGCGGGCCCGACTCGTTTCGATCCGGCATGCTCATCGTCTCCTGTAAGCGCTTTCAAATTTGGGCTACCATCTCACAGCGTGATGACCACTTCAAGCCCTCACCCGGCCCCGGACGGCGGATGCGTCGTGGACGTCCACGCGCACGCCGTCCCGGCCGCGCTGCTCGCCGAGCTGGAGCGCGGCGGCGCCGGCCCGGAGTCGCCCGCCCTCACCGATGACCGGCGCATACGGTTCGGCGCGCGGCTCACGGCCCCTGTCGCCGATGCCCTCACCGACGTGCGCTCCCGCATCGCGGAGATGGACCGGGCCGGCGTGGACGTCCAGGTCGTCTCGCCGTGGCCGGAGCTGAGCCCGGACGAGCTCGACCCCGGCGCCGCGACCGGCTTCCTGCACGCCCTGGACGACGCCATGGCCGCGGTCGTGGCGATGCGGCCCGACCGGCTGATCGCGCTGTCCCTGCTCGACCGGCACGACCCCGCGTCGGCGGCGGCCCGGCTCAGGCGCGCGGCGGCCCGGCCCGGCTTCGCGGGCGGCGAACTCGCGGCGGGCGGGCCTGGCCCGGGGCTGGACGACGCGGCCTGGGACCTGCTCTGGAGGGCAGCGTCCGATACTGGCGCGCTGGTGCTGCTCCACCCTTGGCGAGCGGCGTCCCCGGCGGGGCTGCACGGCGTCGACCGGCTCGGCGACATCGTGGACAACCCGGCGCAGACCACGGCGGCCGTCGCCGCGATGATCCTCGCGGGCGTCTTCGACCGCTTCCCCGGCCTGCGGCTGTGCGTCGTCCACGGGGGCGGGTTCCTCCCCTACCAGGCCGGACGGCTCGACGCGATCGCCCGGCTCCGGGCCGACTGGTCCGACGACCGCGTCCCGCCGAGCACGGCGCTGCGGCGCCTCTACTACGACTCGCTCACCCACTCGGCGGCGTCCCTGTCGTGGCTGGTCGGTTTCGCCGGGAGCGGCCACGTGCTGCTCGGCAGCGATTTCCCCTTCCCCACCGGCGATCCCGAGGCGGTCGCGAAGGTGGCGGCGGCGCCCGGCCTGACCGGCGCCCAGCGCGCCGACGTCCTGGGCGGGACGGCCGCCGGGCTGCTCGGTCTCTGAGCCTTGCCGCCTTGACAGTGGCGAATCGCATGAAATAGAAAGCGCTTACAGATATCAGGGAGGTTCACATGGACCAGGTGCGGATCGGCATCATCATGAACGGCGTCACCGGCCGGATGGGGACGCGCCAGCACCTCGACCGGTCGATCGTGGCGATCCGGGACCGGGGCGGGCTCGTCCTGCGGGACGGCCGCCGGCTGGTCGTGGACCCGATCCTCGTCGGGCGCAACCCCGCCAAGCTGGAGGACCTCGCCCGCCGCTACGGCGTCGAGCGCTGGACGACCAGCCTGGACGAGGCCCTCGCCAACGACGACGACGCGATCTACTTCGACGCGCAGACCACGAACCGGCGGGCGGAGGCGGTCCGCAAGGCCATCGCGGCGGGCAAGCACGTCTTCTGCGAGAAGCCGACCGCCGTCTCGCTGGAGGAGGCCCTCGAACTCGCCCGGCTCGCCGACGCGGCCGGGGTCAAGCACGGCGTCGTCCAGGACAAGCTGTTCCTGCCCGGCATCCGCAAGCTGAAGAGGCTCGTGGACGGCGGCTTCTTCGGCACGATGCTGAGCTTCCGCCTCAACTTCGGCTACTGGGTGTTCGAGGGCGACTGGCAGCACCTCAACCGGCCGTCCTGGAACTACCGCGCCGAGGACGGCGGCGGCCTCGTCCTCGACATGTACCCGCACTGGCGCTACCTGATCGACAACACCGTCTCGCCGATCAGGTCGGTGCTGTGCCACAGCGCGATCCACATCCCGAAGCGCTGGGACGAGGACGGCCGCCCCTACGACTCCACCGCCGAGGACGCCGCCTACGGCCTGTTCGAGCTGGAGAACGGCGTCACCGCGCAGTTCACGACATCCTGGGCCACCCGCCCCTACCGCGACGAGATCGGCGAGTGGCAGCTCGACGGCACGCACGGCAGCGCGATCGCCGGGCTCCGCGAGTGCCGGACGCAGTCGCGCGCGAACACGCCGATGCCGGTGTGGAACCCCGACATCCCCAACCCGATCGACTTCCGGGCGGGCTGGCAGGAGGTGCCCGACAACGAGGAGTTCGAGAACGCGTTCCGCGTCCAGTGGGAGATGTTCCTGCGGCACGTGGTCGAGGACGCGCCGTTCGGCTGGGACCTGCTCGAAGGCGCCAAGGGCGTCCAGCTCGCCGAGCTGGCGTTGCGGTCGTCGCGCGAGCGGCGCTGGGTCGACGTGCCCGAGCTGACGACGGCCGGGCCGGCGTGACCTCGCTGCTGCTGCCCTCCGGCACGTCGCTGGAGAAGTACACGCTGCGCGGCGCGCCGTCCCGCCCGCTCCCGGACCGCCGGGACCCGCCGCGGACGCGCCGGGCCTACGCGGCCGCGCACGTCGTCGCCGATCCCCTCGCGACCGTCGACCCGGTGCTCGACCCGGCCGTCGACTGGGACGCGACGCTGAGCTTCCGGCACCACCTGTGGGACCTCGGGCTGGGCGTCGCCGAGGCGATGGACACCGCGCAGCGCGGGATGGGGCTGCCGCACGGGCTCGTCCGGGAGCTGATCGAGCGGTCGTGCCGGGAGGCGGCGGGGCGCGGCGCGGCCATCGCGTGCGGGGCGGGCACCGACGACCTCCCGGAAGACAGGCCCGTCACGCTGGAGGAGATCGAGCGCTCCTACCTCCGGCAGTGCCGGTGGATCGAGGACGCGGACGGCCAGGTCGTGCTGATGGCGAGCCGGGCGCTCTGCCAGACGGCGCGCTCTGCCGGCGACTACCTGTCCGTCTACGGGAAGGTGCTGGGCTCGCTGTCGCGCCCGGCGATCCTGCACTGGCTCGGCGACATGTTCGACCCGCGGCTGTCCGGCTACTGGGGCACCCACGATCTCGATACGGCCGCGGACACCGTCGTCCGGCTGATGTCGGAGAACGCGGGTTCGGTCGACGGCGTCAAGGTCTCGCTGCTGGCCGCCGACCGGGAGGTCGCCCTGCGCCGCCGCCTTCCCGCCGGGACGGCGATGTTCACCGGGGACGACTTCAACTACCCCGGCCTCATCAGGGGCGACGACCACGGCCACAGCGACGCCCTGCTCGGGATCTTCGACGCGATCGCGCCGCTGGCCGCCGGGGCCCTCGCCCTGCTGGACGACGGCGACGCGGACGGCTTCGACCGCGTGCTCGCGCCGACCGTCCCGCTGTCGCGAGCGATCTTCGAGACCCCGACCTACCACTACAAGACCGGCGTCGTGTTCCTCGCCTACCTGCGCGGACTCCAGCCGCACTTCGTCATGCTCGGCGGGCACCAGGGCGCCCGGTCGCTGAACCACCTCGCCCGCCTGTTCCGGCTCGCCGACCAGGCGGGCCTCATCGAGGACGCCGATCTCGCGGCCGACCGCATGCTCGCCGTGCTCGCGGCAGCGGGAATCGACGGACGGAGCGCCGCGTGAGCATCGAACGGCTCGCCATCAACCAGATCACGGTGAAGGGATGGTCCTTCGAGGAGACCGTGCGCGGGCTCGCGCGGCACGGGATCGGCTGGCTCGGCGCCTGGGTCGGGCCCGTCGAGGAGTACGGCGCCGAGCGCGCGGCGGCGCTGCTGCGCGACCACGGCGTGCGGGTGTCGAGCGTGTGCCGCGCCGGGTTCTTCACCGGCAAGAACCCGGACGGCGGCGGGCTCGACCACGACGCCAACCGGCGCGCCGTGGAGCTGACGGCGGCGATCGGCGGGGACGTCCTCTACCTGGTCAGCGGCGGCGTCCGCGACGATCTCGACCTGGAGCGGTCCCGTGCGGCCGTGGTGGAGGGGATCGCCGAGCTCGTGCCGTTCGCGGCGGCGGCGGGCGTGCGGCTCGCGGTCGAGCCGCTGCACCCGATGATGTGCGCCGAACGGTCGGTCACGGTGACGCTCGACCAGGCGCTGGACGTCGTCGAGAAGTTCGATCCCGCGCACGTCGGGCTCGCCGTGGACACCTACAACGTGTGGTGGGATCCCGGCCTCGGCGCGGCGCTGGCCCGCGCGGGCGACCGGATCATCGGCTACCAGGTGTGCGACTGGCTGGTGCCGCAGCCGCACCCGACGTTCGGGCGCGGCCTCCCGGGCGACGGCGCGATCGACCTCCGCTCGATCACCCGCGCCGTCGGCGCCGCCGGGTTCACCGGCCCGATCGAGGTGGAGATATTCAACGAGAAGGTGTGGGCGGCCGACCCCGACAACGTCCTCGCCGCCGTCGCCGCGGGCTTCCCCCGCCACGTCCTGCCCTGACCGGCGCCCCGGCCGCGCCCCGGCGACCTCCGCGCTCACCGGGGCGCGGCGGCGCTCTCCCTGAGCGCCAGCGTTCCCTCGACCTCGACCACGTGCCGGGGGGACGGGGGACGCAGCGCGAGGTCCATCGCCGTCTCGCCGACCCGCTCCAGCGGGATCTCGACCGTGGCCAGCGGCGGTACGGCGTCGAGCGCGGCGGGCAGGCCGCCGAAGCCGGTCACCGACACCTCGTCCGGGACGGAGATCCCGTTCGTGCGCAGCCACGCCATCGCGCCGAGCGCCATGACGTCGGCGACGGCCATCAGGCAGCGCGGCGGGTTGCGGCGGCTCATCAGCGTCTGCGCGCCGGTCAGCCCGCCCTCGCGCGACAGGTCGGTGTAGACGATGTCGTCGCGGCTGAGGACGATGCCGTGGTCCTTCAGGCCCTGCCGCAGCCCCTGCAGCCGGTCGCGGACGGTGAGCAGCCGCAGCGGCCCGGCGAGCACGCCGAACGAGGTGTGCCCGAGCTCCACCAGCGCCCCGGCCAGCGCGCGCATGCCGCCCGCGTTGTCGATCTGGACGAGGTGCCCGATGTCGCGCCCGCGCGTCACCGAGACGACCGAGCCGCCGGACTCCTGGTAGTCGCGCAGCTCGGCGCGCATGGCGGCGTTGTGGTCGGTGTCGCGGAACGCGCTGCCGGCGAGGATCAGCGCCCGGACGCGCTGGTCGATGAGCCGCTTGACGTACTCCAGCTCGCGGGCCGGGTCGCGGTAGGCGCAGACCATGTTGACCAGCAGGTCCTCGCGCTCGGCGACCGTCATGACGCCGCCGCTGAGCAGCGCGAAGTAGCTGTCGCGGACGTCGTGGATCACGAGCCCGACGCTGGTCGAGGACGAGGTCGCGAGCGCGCGGGCGTGCGGGTTCGCGCGGTAGCCGAGCTCGGCGGCGGCGGCGAGCACCCGCTCGCGGAGCGCGGCCCGGCCGCCGTAGTTCGGATCGCTCAGCATCCGCGACGCGGTCGCGATCGAGACGCCGGCGTGCGCGGCGACGTCCTGCAGCCGGACGAGGTTGCGGTCGGCCATCGGTGTCGGTTCCTCCCCGGTACGGTCCCGCCAATCGTGGCGGAATCCGTAAGCGCTTACAACTCTGCCCCTTGACGTGTGTCTCAACACCTGCCTACATTGCCGGCGCCGGAAATTGAAAGCGCTGGCGGGAGACCGGGACCACCGTCCTGCTCGTCACCCACTCGGTGGCCGAGGCGGTCTACCTGTCGGACCGGGTCGTCGCCATGACGGCCCGGCCGGGGCGGGTCGCGGAGGTCGTGGACGTCGACCTGCCGCTCGACCGCGACTACGCCGCGACGATGCGCGCCGAGGAGTTCGGCCGCAAGACCTCCGCGCTGCGGGCCCTGCTCGGCAGCGCCCACGGCGGTTCGCACGACTAGGACCCCCGCGCCCTGCCGTCCTCCCGGATGCGTCCGGGAGGACGGCGGGGCGCTTCCGCCGGTGTCATCCGTCGGCCAGGCGCATCAGGCGCAGGATGTTGCGGTGGTAGATCCGGTCGCGCTCGTCGTCCGGGATGTCGAGGGCGTCCAGGACGCGGATCGTCTCGCGGATGTAGAGGGGGCCGCCCTCGGGGTCGAACGGGCAGTCGGTGCCGAACACGACGTGGTCCGCGCCGAAGAAGTCCAGGCCGCAGCGGGTCCCGATGTCGGAGCCGGACAGCGAGGTGTCGGCGTAGAACCTCCGGAAGTGGTCGAGGGGGCGGCGGGTCGCGTCCCGCAGGCGCTCGAAGTCCGCGCCGGACGTGCGGCTGCCGAGCTGGGGGCCCCAGCCGATCCCGATCCGGCCCTCCAGGTAGGGGATCATCGCGCCCATGTGATGGGTGATGATCTTGAGGTCGGGATGCCGCTCGAACAGGCCGGAGAACACCAGCCGGGCCATGGCGGCGCTGGTCTCGTACGGCCAGCCGAACGCCCACCAGATCTCGTACTTCGAGGCGTCCTCGGTCACGTAGTCGGCGAACGCCGCCGTGCGGGCCGGATGCATCCAGACGGGCAGATCCCGGGCGGCCATCTCGGCGAACACGGCGGCGAACGCGGGATCGTCCAGCGGGCGGCCGTTGACGTTGGTGAACACCTGCACGCCGCGCGCGCCCATCTCGTCGACGGCGTGGGCCAGCTCGGTGAGCGCGGCGTCCGGGTCGTTCATCGGCAGCGACGCGACGAAGGCCGGGAACCGGTCGGGATGCTTGCCGCACAGCTCGCGCATCGAGTCGTTGGCGAGCCGCGCCAGCGCGGGCGACTCGTCCGGTCCGGCGATCAGCTCGATGGGCGGCGAGGACAGCGTGAGCACCTGCTGGTACTCCGCGCCGAACTCGTCCATGATCCGCAGCCGCTCGCCGAGGTCGTGGAGCGCCGGCAGCTCCAGCCACCGCTTGAACGCCGCCGGGTCGGCCAGCTCCCGCAGCCGGGCGAAGTACGGCTCGGGCAGGATGTGGCTGTAGGCGTCGATCTTCATCGGTCTCCTCGTGAGGTCTGCGGCACCCACCGGGTGATCCGCCGGTCGACGGCCTGCACCAGCGCCACCGCGCCGAGCGCGACGGCGATGATCACCAGCAGCACCGCGAGGACGCTCGCGCCGTCGAAGCGCCCGCCCGCCTGGGTCACCACGCGGCCGAGGCCGACGACGGCGATGAACATCTCGCCGTTGATCATTCCGGTGACGGCGCGTCCGACGCCGAGCCGGACGCCGGCCATGATCATGGGCGCGGCGGCGGGCAGCATGACGCGCAGCAGCACCTGGCCCTCCCCCGCGCCGTAGGAGCGGGCCATCTCCACCAGGTGGCCCGGCACGCCCTGGATCGCCGCCGCGGTGTTGATGATCATGACGAACATCGAGTACATGACGACGACGGCGACGATCGAGCCGCGCCCCTCGCCGAGCAGCGAGAAGAAGATCGGCGCGAAGACCAGCGACGGCGCGGTGAGCAGCGCGTAGACGTACACGCCGAGCGCGGCCTCGACCTTGCGGTAGCGGCCCATGGCCACCCCGACGGCGAGGCCCGCGGCCAGCGAGATCGCGAAGCCCAGCACCAGGTTGATCAGGCTGTCGCGCAGGCTGCTGAAGATCAGCCCGCTGGAGGCCATGTCCACGAGCCGGGCGAGCACCGTGCTCAGCGGCGGGAAGAACGACGCGTCCGCCAGGTGCCCGACCAGCTCCCAGCCGGCCGCGGCGACGGCCAGGCTGACCGGGGCCGCGGGCAGCCGCCGCCAGGCCAGGCGCGCCCGCGCGGAGCGCCCGCCGCGTTCCGCGACCGCGCTCATCCGGCCGCCTTGGCCGGACGGTGTTCCGCGTGCATGTCGCGCAGCCGGTCCCACAGGTACGCGGTGATCTCGACGTACTCGGCGGAACGTTCCAGCGCGCCGACGTCGCTGGAGCGCGGGCGCTCCAGCGGGACCGGTACGATCTCGGCGATCTGCCCCGGCCGCGCGCTCATCAGCACGACGCGGTCGCCGAGCAGCACCGCCTCCTCCATGCTGTGGGTGATGAACACGACGGTCAGCCGCCGCTCCTCCCAGATGGACAGCAGCTCCTCCTGGAGCAGGCGGCGGGTCTGCTCGTCGACGGCGCCGAAGGGCTCGTCCATGAGGAGGACCTGCGGCTCGACGGCGAGCGCGCGGGCCAGGCCCACGCGCTGCTGCATGCCGCCGGACAACTCGCCGGGACGCTTGGTCTCGAACCCCGCCAGCCCCACCGTGCCGATCAGCGCGCGGGCGCGTTCCTCGCGCTCGGCGCGGCCGACGCCGCGCATCCGGAGCCCGAAGGCGACGTTCTCCAGGACGGTCGCCCACGGCAGCAGCGCGAAGTTCTGGAACACCATGGCCCGGTCGGGCCCGGGCCCGCGCACCGGGGCGCCGTCGATGCGGATGTCGCCGTCGTCCCACGGGATCAGGCCCGCGACGCACTTCAGCAGCGTGGTCTTCCCGCAGCCGCTCGGCCCGAGGACGGTCAGGAACTCGTTGGGCCGGACGTCGAGGTCGACGTCGTGCAGCGCCTCGACGAGCCCGCCGTCCTGCCCGGTGTAGGTCTTCCGCAGCCCGCGGATCTCGATCATCGGAGGCTCCTTGCCGTGGTGGTGCGTGCCCAACCGGTCAGCTTGCGCTCGGCCCACCGCGCGACGGAGATCAGCAACAGCGCCTCCGCCAGGATGATCACGATGGTGCCGTAGAGGAGCGGGGCCTGGAACAGGCCGCGGTACTCCAGGATCAGCCCGCCGAGGGCCTCGGAGACCATGAGCAGCTCGACGATGACCATGCCGGTGACCGCGCGGCCGAGGCCGAGCCGGATGCCCGTCATGATCGCCGGCAGCGCGCCGGGGAGCAGGACGCGGGTCCAGACGGCCCGCTCGTCCGCCCCGAAGGAGCGGGCCATCTCGATCAGCGACGGGTCCACCTGCCGGACCCCGGCCCGCGCGTTCACCACCACCATCACGATCGAGAAGATCGTGACGAGGATGACCCGCGAGGCCAGCCCGAAGCCGACCGACATCACGAGCAGCGGGATGATCGCCGCCATCGGCGTGACGAGCAGGATGTTGAGGTAGACGTCGGCCAGCCGCTCCAGGGCGCGGAACCGGCCGAGCAGGATGCCGAGCGGCACGCCGAGGACGACGGTCACGGCGAACCCGATGACCAGTGCCTGGTTGCTGACGTACATGGCCCGCCACAGCTCCCCGCTGCCGAGCAGCTCGACGGTCGCCCGGACGGTCTCGGTGAAGCTCGGGATGAGCAGCCCGCCCTGCTGCCGGACGTACAGCTCCCAGCCCGCCGCGAACACGGCGAACGTGAGGATCTGGTACGGCAGGTTCCGGGCGGCGATGCGGCGCAGGAGGCCGGGGCGCCGCGCCGGGCGGGGCCCGGTCCGCGCCCCGGCCCGCCGCGGGGGCCGCTGCGAGGACCGCCGCGTGGTCGCCACCGTCATCGAGCCGCCTTGACGAAGGTCAGGTCCGCCGCGTCCTTCGCGGTCATGCCCTTCTTGATCACGCCGGCGCGGACGAAGAAGTCGATGGTGCCCTGCATGTTCTTCTCCGTGAGCGCCGCCGCGCCGAACAGCCGCGCCCGGGAGTACCGCTCGGCGACTTTCGCCATCTCGGCGCCGTCCTCCTCCGGCAGGTACTTGGCGGCCAGCCCCACCAGGTACCCCGGATCGGCGTTGATCTTCGCGTGCTGGCGGGTGAGCGCGGTGACCAGGGCCTGCGTGACGTCCTTGTGCTTCTTGATGAACTCGCCGTTGGCGTACACGGTCTGCGGGCGCAGGTCGGGCAGGCTCTGCGCGAAGTCGGCGATCTTGGCGAACCGCCCGCCCTTGCCCTCCAGCGCGACGACGTCGGAGACCTCCAGCGCGGTGGCGGCGATCCGCCCGGTGACGAGGGCCTGCGCGCGGACGTCGGAGCCGCCGATCGTCAGGTACTTGGGCTCCTTGCCCGGCGAGCAGTGCGACTTCACCCACTCCTTGACCATCGCGGTCGCGGTCGCGCCCTCGCTGAAGATCCCGAACGGGCTGCCGTCGAGCTGGTCGCAGGAGGAGATGCCGGGCTTGCCGTAGACCGCCCACTGGTTCCCGATGGCATCGGCGATGATCTTGATGGGGGCGCCGCGCTCAACCGCGAGCAGGGCGGGGCTCGTCGCCTCGGCGGAGAGCGCGTAGTCGCCCTTGGCCAGGCCCTCGATGGACAGCTCGGGCTCCGCCAGCTCGACGACCTTGATCGTGTGGCCCTGCCCGCGCAGGTCGTCGAGGGCGGCGAGGATCGGCACGGTCGTGATGTCGGGTTCGGTGAGCGCCACCTTGAACGAGAGCTTCCCGTCCCCGTCGCTGTCGGCCCCGCCCCCGCCTCCGCACGCGGTCAGGGTGACGAGGGCCGCGAGCACGGCGAACCGTCTGAGATGTGTCCCGGCGTACACGTCTCCTCCTTCGGATCGCGCCGGTTCCCGCGGGCTTCGCGTCGAACCCCGAGGTAATCGGCTAGGCAAACGTATGCCTTAGCCCGGCATGGTAGTGAGCGTCACCACAGAAATGTCAAGGGTGAACCCCAGAAAGCACCCCGGAACAGGCAAGTCCCGGTTTGGCGGCGCCACCACCGCGTGCCATAATCAGGAAAACGTTCTCCTAGGAAGGTGGCCGTGAGCTCACTCGCGGAAGTCGCCAAGGCGGCGGGCGTGTCGGTGTCCACCGCGTCACGGGTGCTGACCGGGTCCAGCCATCCCATCTCGGCCAAGACCCGCGCCAAGGTCATCGCGGTCGCCGAGGAGCTCGGCTACTCGCCGAGCGCGCTGGCCCGCGCGCTGGTCTCGCGCAGCAGCCGGCTCATGGGCGTGCTCGTGAGCGACATCGTCAACCCCTACTTCTCCGTCATCGCCCGCGGGGTGGACGACGTCGCCAGCCGCGCCGGATACGTCACCATGCTCTGCAACGTCGACCGCCGCACCACGACGGAGATCACCAGGGTCCAGACGATGCGCGACTACCGCGCCGCCGGGGTCATCTTCGCGGGCAGCGGCTACGTCGACGACCCGCGGGAACCGGCGCTCGCCAAGGCCGTCCGACAGGCGCGGGAGCAGGGCGTCCACGCCGTGTCGCTCGCCCACCGCGACATCGGCTGCCCCGTCATCGCCGCCGACGCCCAGGCCGCCGCCTACGACATCACCGACTACCTGGTCTCGCTCGGCCACCGCCGGATCGCGTTCATCGAGGGGCCGGAGGGCATGGTGGCCACCCGGCAGCGCAGGGACGGCTTCCTCGCCTGCATGAGCAACGCCGACCTCACCGGCAGCGCGCAGGTCCTGACCGGCGGGTTCGACTTCGAGGCCGGGCACGCCGCGGCCATGCGGCTCATCGCGCGCCCGCCGCTGCCCGACGCCATCCTCGCGGCCAACGACGAGGCCGCCGTCGGCGCGCTCAACGCGCTGCGGCAGGCGCACATCGACGTGCCGGGCGAGGTCTCCGTCGCCGGGATCGACGACCTGCGCGTCGCCCGGTTCGTCGGGCTGACCACGGTCAGCCTCCCGCTGTACGAGATGGGCGCGATGGCCGCCCGCCAGATCATCGACGCCGCCCCGGAGTCCGCGGCGGGCGCCGCCGAGACCACCCCGCTGAGCCACCGCCTCATCCCCCGCGAGACGACGGCGCGCCGGACCTGACACCGTGAACACCCGACATCGCGGGTAGGGGCCTCCCATGCCCGAACTTCCCGATGTCGAAAAGTTCCGCCGGGTGCTGGCCGAGCACACCGGCGAGCCGATCCGGTCGGTGTCGGTGCTCGACGCGGGCGTCCTGCGCGGGGTCACCGCCCGGCGGCTGGACGCGGCGCTGCGCGGCCGCCCGTTCGGGGAGCCGCGCAGGCACGGCAAATGGCTGCTCGCGCCCGCGGGCGGCCCGGTGGTGCTGCTGCACTTCGGCATGACCGGGTCGCTGTCCTGGCACCGGGCGGACGAGCCGCGCCACCGGCACGACCGCGTCATCTGGCGGTTCCGGGACGGCGAGCTGCGCTACCGCGACATGCGCAAGCTCCAGGGCGTCCGCCTCGCCGCCGACGGCGAGGCGGCTGAGCACGCGCTCGACGGCCTCGGGCCGGACGCGTCCGAGGTGTCCCGCGACCGCCTCGCCGATCTCCTCTCCGGGCGGCGCGGGCGGCTCAAGCCGGCGCTGACCGACCAGTCCGTCCTCGCGGGCCTCGGCAACCTGCTCGCCGACGAGATCCTCTGGCGGGCCCGGATCAACCCGATGCGCACCGGCGGAGACCTGGACGGCCCGGAGCTCACCGCCCTGCACCGCGCGATGCGCGGCGTCCTGCGCGCGTCGGTCAAGGCCGGACGGGTCCCGCCGCGCCGCACCTGGCTCACCGGTGCCCGCGACGAGCCCGAAGGCGCGTGCCCGCGCTGCGGCACGCCCCTGTCCAGCCGCCGCGTCTCCGGCCGCAGGACGGTCTGGTGCCGCACCTGCCAGCCGAGATGACACGGTCCTACGCCGCGGCGCCCGCGCGGAGGGGGGCGAGCGCCTTCGTCCAGGCGACGAGCTGGTCCAGCATCTCGGTGAGCGCCTCCTCCTGGTGCGGCATCGGGCGCAAGTGCTTGAAATCCTCGAAGTCGGTGAACAGGCCGAGCCCCACGCAGGCGGACACGTCCGCGACCTGGAGCTCGCCCATCATCGACCGGAGCTGCTCGATGGCCAGCACGCCGCCGAAGGCGCCGTAGCCGACGAACCCGGCGGCCTTGTTCGCCCACTCGGCGTACAGGTAGTCGATCGCGTTCTTCAGCGCGGCCGGGGGCGCGTGGTTATACTCCGCGGTCACGAAGACGTAGCCGTCGTAGCGGGCGACGATCCGTGCCCATTCCCTGGTGTGCGGGCGGGTGTAGGTGGCCATCGCGGGAGGGAACGGCTCGTCGAAAATCGGCAGCTCGATGTCGGCGAGGTCGACGAGGTCGAACGCGGCGTCGCCGCGCTTGCCCGCCAGCTCGTGGACCCAGCGGCCGACGTCCCCGCCCTTGCGCGGGATGCCGGTGACCTCGCCGTTGCGGCCCGGCCGGGTGCTGCCGACGATGATCGCGATCCTGGTCGTCATCAGGCGTGCCTTTCGCATCGTGCTTTCGGAGTCCTGCACGACGCTAGAGCCCCAATGCGAGACGGCCAATGCACGAGAGTCTCGATTCTTACATCGAACGTCTCACTGCCTAGACTCTCAGTGTGGACGTGTTGAGCGACGTCATATCGAGCATGCGCATCGGACGGCCCGGTTTCGCCCGCGCCGAGATGCGCGCGCCGTGGGGCATGCGGTTCCCGCCGAGCCCCGGGACCGTGGGCTTCACCGTGGTGCTGCGCGGGTCGTGCTGGGTCCTGGCGGACGGCCGGGAGCCGGTGGCCGCCGGTCCGGGCGACGTCATCTTCACCCCGCGCGGGGACGCCTTCGGCATGGCCGACGACCCGGCCACGCCGCTGGTCGAGGCCGTCCGCCCGCCCGAGCCGCCGCAGGGCGGGGCCGACGTGGTGACGCTGTGCGGCGGCTACCGCGTCGACCCGTACCGGCGCCACCCGCTGCTGCACGACATGCCCGCGCTCCTGCACCTGCCCGCGCGGGTCGGCGGGAACGGCGAGCTGCGCGCGACGCTCGACCTGCTCGGCGGGGAGCTGGCGGCGGCGCGTCCCGGCGGCACGGCGCTGGTCCCGCTGCTGCTCGACACGCTGCTGCTGTACGTGATGCGCGCCTGGTTCGACGACCGGCCGCGCGGCACCGAGGGCGTCGGGTGGGCGGCGGCGCTGGCCGACCGGGCGGTCAGCACGGCGCTGCACGCCATCCACCGGGCCCCGGAGCGGGCGTGGACCGTCCAGTCGCTCGCCGGCGAGGCGGGCCTGTCGCGGGCGGCGTTCGCGCGCCGGTTCACCGCGGCGACCCGCCGCCCGCCGCTGGCCTACCTGACCTGGTGGCGGCTGACCACGGCGGCGAGCCTGCTCCGCGAGACCGACGTCCCGCTGGAGCGGATCGCGGCCCAGGTCGGCTACTCCTCCCGCTTCGCGTTCGCCAACGCGTTCAAGCGGGAGTACGGCGTCCCACCGGGCCATTTCCGCCGCGCGGGCGTCGGCGTCTGAAGCGCCGTCCCGCCGCGCAAGGTGAAGGCGGGACGCGGCGGGCCGCCGGTCAGCTCCGCGGCGTCCACGTGCGGGGCCGGAGATCGGCGAGAAGGTGGAAGTAGGGTTCCTTGAGCCACTGGTCGCGATTCCCGATGACGAAGAACCGGCGTTTGGCGCGGCTGACGGCGACGTTCAGCAGATTGGGCTTCTCGGCGGCCCACCTGCGGGCCCCGGCGCCGCGGCGCGGATGGGTGCCGAGGACTAGGAACACCACATCGGCCTCCTTGCCCTGCATGGTGTGGACGGTGCCCACGCTGCCGCCGACGAAGTCGTTCACCTGCGCGCGGTAGGCGCGGGCGTCGGCACCAGGGGGCGGGTGACGCACCCAGTCGAGGTCGCGCACGGTCCGCCGGCACCCGGCCACGACGTCGCGGAACGGGCTCAGCACCCGGATGCGGCCGAGGTCGACCCCGGTCTCGCGGTGGAGCTTCTCCAGCATCCGGGCCAGCGCCCGCCCCTCGGCGGGGACCCAGTTGCCTTCCGCGTCATCGCTGGTCACGTCCACCCAGCAGCTCTCCGAATAGGGGGCCCGGCCGGGACCGGGGAACGAGGCCTCGCTCGTCCCGTACACCATGAGCCCGTCATAGGCGATGGCGTTGCTGAAGGTGAACATGGGTTCTTCGCAGCGGCGGTGCACCCGCAGCGGTGCCCCCACCCACACCGGTGCCGCCTCCCCGTCCGCCCGCCGCGTGTCGACGGTGGTCCCCCAGCAGTTGACGCGGTCGGCGAGGGCCTGGGCCGACGTGTCGGCGGGCAGCCACTCGGACGGCACGCCGTAGCCGCCGCACAGCAGCTCCTGCACTCCCCGAGGGACCTGGGTGATCGGCTCGAGCTGCAGCGGGTCGCCGACCATCACCGCCCGCCGCGCCCGCCACAGCGCCCCGGCTGCGGCCTGCGGGGTGGACTGCCCGGCCTCGTCGACCAGGACCCAGCCCAGCGCCTCGGACCCGAGGGACTCCAGCAGCCGCCCGCAGGAGGCGAACGTCGTGGAGACGACCGGGATCACCAGGAACAGCGTCTGCCAGGCGGCCAGCTCCGCGTCGGGGGGCGGCGCGCCGGGCTCGGGCCTGAGCTTCCTGACCAGGTGCCGCAGGTTCCGGCGGATCGTCCCGGCGGCGCCGGCGACGAACGCGCGGTGCAGGTCGAGGGCGGCCAGGAACACCCGGGTCCGGGCGCGCACCCACTCCTCGTCCGCCCATGGCGCCGACAGTTCGCGTTCCTCGTCGGTCTTGGCGGCCCACTCGTCGAAGTCACCGGGGAACCGATCGGGCCATTCGTCGCGGGCGGCCCGGACCCGCTGCCGTGCGGTCTCCTCCTCGTCCGCCCGTTGCCGGGCCTCCAGCCGTGCCCGTTCGGCGGCCTGCCGCGCTGCCACCGCCCGCGCGGCGGTCTCCTGCTCCATGCCCTGGGCGGCACTCCACTCGGCGTGGCGGCGGGCGTGCTCGGTCCGCAGCAGGCGGTCGGTCTCCTCCCACACCCGCGCGGCCGAGCCGTACCAGCGGCTGAGGCCGCGCGGGCGCGTCCGGGCGTGCGCTTCCACCGCCGCCTCGGCGTGCCGCGCCTCGGCGGCGGCGGAGCGGGCCGCGGCCTGCGCCTCCTCGTAGCGCCGGTGCTCGGCCGCCCACTGCCGCTCCAGCCGCTCCGCCTCGGCGGCGGCGTCAGGCCCGGCAGAGAGGTCCAGGACGGCCAGGGAGCAGAACGCCTCGTCGCGGGCGGCGCGCAGGGCGGCTTCGTCCCGCAGCGCCGCACGGAATCGGCGGACCGCGTCCTGCCAGCCGGTCGGCGTGGGAGCCGTCCCCGGCGGCACGGGCGCGGGCCCGTCGCCGCCCCGGCCGCCGGGGAAGCGTCCGGCGGCGGGTGGATCGTGGAGGAGGCCGCCTTGCTCAAGGTCTTGGAGCAGCCGCTGCATGCCCGTCTCGGATGTGCCGCCCCACCAGAACCGCTGCACGAATTCGCGGCGCTTCTCGGCCTTCCCGAGCGGGGCGGCCACCGCGCCCCACACGGGAGTGTCCCCCAGCAGCCCGGCCGCCTGCTCCAGGAAGTAGGACGCCTCGGCCCGCCATTCCTCGCCGATGGCCTCAAGGGAGGGCAGCTCGACCGTGATGTTCTCGACCGCGCCGTTGTTGGAGGACGCCACCACGATCTCGTGACCGGTGACGGCGGGCACCGGCACCTGCACGGTGTTGGTCCGGCCGTCGGCCGTCCAGGTGCGGGTTCCGTGGAAGGCCGCCTGCGGGCGCGGCAGCTCGGCCAGGGCCTGTGCCCGTTCCACGATGATCGCGGCGATGAGGTCGCGGAGCAGCGTGGACTTGCCGGTCCCCGGCGGCCCGTTCACCGAGAACAGCCCGGAGCCGCCCATCAGCTCGGCGACGATCTCGTTGACGGCGAACTGCTGGCTGAGGGCCAGCGGATGCCCGGCCGGGGCGGGCCACCGGCCCGGGGGGACGGCGGCGGGCCTGACCCCGTACAGCGTCGCGAGGGGATCGTCGCGCACGTCGGTGCGTTCCGCCACGTCGATCGCGGCGGGATCGCGCAGGTAGGCGGTCAGGGCGGCCCCGTACCCGCCCGGATCCGACGCGGCCCGTTCCAGGTCGGCCGGGAAGAGGCTGTTGAGGAACGCCGGCTCGGGGTCCGGGAGCGAGCCGTCCTTCTTGTGGTGGACGGGCCTGCTCTCGATCCGGACCGCGAGCCGCTCGGGGACGACGAGATCGGAGACCCCGCAGACGTCCGCCACATGCGCGGCGAACGCGACCAGGTCCGGCAGCTGGACCGCGCGGGGGTCGCCGGACGCGTCGTCGGAGCCCGGGGTCGCGCCGGAGAGCGGCGGAGCCGGGGCCGGCCCGTCCGCCGGCTCGGCGTTGCCCGTCTCCCGCCGGTCGTCGCCGCCGTCCGGCCCGGAGACACGGCGCAGCAGCGGTCGCGCGGCGCCGCCGACGAGCCCGGCGCCGACGGCTCCGAGCGGCCCGGCCACCGCCCCGGCGAGCAGCGCGGCCACCGCGCCCTCGGCGGCCGAGCCGAGAACCTCCCGGAGCACCGTCTTCCAGCCGCCCGGCTGCTGCCCGCCCTGCGTCTCCTGCCCGGCCGCCGGTGCGGCCCGCGTAGGGCTCGGGAGCACATAGGGGACATGGCGCCGGGTGAGGAGGTCCACCGCCTCCGCGCAGTCCGTCGCGGCATGGTCGAACCCGTCGAGCCAGCCGGGCGCGCCGGGACCCGGATCGGAGATCCGGCCGGTCGCCCACGCGCAGGCGTTGACGACCACGGTCCCTTCGAGGAGGCAGCCCTGGTCGTCGACGGTGAACGCGAACAGCGCGGTGTCGCCCGACTTGCGCCGCCCGCCGTGGTCCTGCTCACCGTCCGGGTTTCCGAACCGCGCCGCCAGCGAGTCGTGGATCGCGGCGACCGGGAACACGCCGCCGAACACCGTGTGCCGCCAGGACGATCCGTACCTGCCCCGCTCCGGCTGCTCTCCGGCCAGATGGTGCCCGGGCTCCCAGGGCAGCGGAGGCAGCGGCCGACCGGGGACGGGCTGGACCTGCTGCACCAGTTCCCGTCCGGGCTTGCGGCGCCCGTCGGCGCGGGTCAGCCGGGGGATCGTCTGCGGGTCGAACAACTCGACGGCCCGCCAGTACCGAAGCACATCGGCCATCCGCTCGCGCTCGCGCCGCAACCGCGCACCGCCCTCCCAGTCCGGCCACCAGTCAGAGATCCTGGTGCCTGAAGCGCGGGAGGCGGGGCGGCATGGCCATAAACGGCCCGTAGCGAGGCATTGCCGGTGTCGCGCCCGTTATTGTGATATTGCGGCTACTGAACGTCAGCGGCCAGGGCCTTCTTGCTGATCTTGCCCACCGGGGTGCGGGGGAAGGCGTCGGTGGTTTCGAGGCGGTCGGGGAACTTGTAGGCGGCGACACCGCGGGCGCGGAGGAAGTCCTTCATCTCGCGGAGGCCCGGGGCCTTCTCACCCTCCCGGATGATGAGGAACGCGCAGGTCCGCTCGCCCATCATCGGGTCGGGGAGGCCGACGACGGCGGCGTCGTGGACGGCCGGGTGCGCGAGCAGGTGGTTCTCCAGCTCCTCGGCGGATATCTTGTCGCCGCCCCGGTTGATCTGGTCCTTCTCGCGGCCCTCCACGATCAGGTGGCCGGACGGGAGCCGCCGGACGAGGTCGCCCGTGCGGAAGAAGCCGTCCGGGGTGAACGAGCGGGCGTTGTGCTCGGGCGCGCGGTAGTAGCCGCGGAGCGTGTACGGGCCGCGGGTGAGGAGCTCTCCGACCTCGCCGGGCGGGACGTCCTTCCCGTGGGGGTCCACGACGCGGATCTCGTCGGCGGGCGAGAGCGGGCGGCCCTGGGTCCGCTCGATGAGGTCGCGGGGGTCGTCCAGGCGGGTGTAGTTGAGCAGGCCCTCGGCCATGCCGAAGACCTGCTGGACCTGGCAGCCGAGGACGTCCGGGACCTCGGCGGCGCGTTCGGCGGCGAACTTGGCGCCGCCGACCTGGAGGAGTTCGAGGGATGAGATGTCCTCGACCTGCCAGCTCACGGCGTCCAGCCAGAGGAGGGCGATCGGCGGGACGGCCGCGCAGACCGTGGCGCGCTCGCGTTCGATGAGCGGGAACGCGTCGTCGGGCGAGCCCGACGGCGACAGGACCGCCGTGCCGCCGCTGGCGAACACGCCGAGGATGCCGGGGCAGGCGAGCGCGAAGTTGTGCGCGGCGGGCAGGACGACCAGGTAGACGGTCTCGGACGTGAAGCCGCAGACCTCGGCGCTGGCCTCCAGGTTGTAGACGTAGTCGCGGTGCGTCCGCGGGATCAGCTTCGGCAGGCCCGTGGTGCCGCCGGACAGCAGGAACACGCCCACGTCGGACGGGTCGGGCCGGGGCAGGTCGACGGGCTCGGCGTCGACCTCGGACAGGGCGGTGAGGTCCTGCGCGTCGCCGTCCACGATGACGTGCTCGACGGGGAGGGTGCGGGCCATCGCGCGGTAGTCGAAGTCGCCGTCGCGGTCGGCGCAGACGTAGGCGCGGGCCTCGGACAGCTCGCACAGGTAGCGGATCTCGCTCTCGCGGTGCGCGGGCAGCGCGAGGACGGGCGCGGCGCCGATCCGGACGAGCGCGAGGAACGTCACCACGAAGCCGGTGGTGTTGGGGAGCTGGACGACGACGCGGTCGCCCGGGCCGATGCCGAGGCGCAGGAACCCGGCGGCGGCACGGGACGCGCGGTCGTCGAGTTCGGCGTAGGTGAGGCGGTCGGCACCGGCGACCAGCGCGGTCTTGCCGGGGTCGCCGCGCAGGACGTCGCCGAGGACGCGGTCGCCCCAGAAGCCCTCGGCCTTGTAGCGGGCCTCGAACTCGTCAGGCCAGGGGACGAAGCCCTCCACGCCGCTCACCGCCCGGCGAGCTGGGCGGGGGCGCCGGGGACCGGTTCGGCCGGGTCGGAGCCGAGCGCGACGATGCGGTTGGCGCCGTCCACGTGGACGACGCGGGGCCGGTGGCGGGGGCGGTCGGCCTCGGCCACGGCCGTGTAGGTGATGATGATGACCAGGTCGCCGGGCTGGACCAGGCGGGCCGCGGCGCCGTTGATCCCGATGACGCCGGTGCCCGCCTCGCCGGTGATGGCGTAGGTGACGAGACGGGAGCCGTTGGTGATGTCGACGACGTGGACCTGCTCCCCCTCCACGATGTCGGCGGCGGCCATGAGGTCCGCGTCGATGGTCAGCGAGCCCACGTAATGCAGGTCCGCCTGGGTGACCGTGGCACGGTGGATCTTTCCGTTCATCAGCACGCGCTGCACCCGTACGTCCTCACTTTCCCCAGACCAACTAAGGCTAGGCTAACCTTAGCCACTCCCCCGGCAGAGGAGAACCCCGAGAATGCTCCGGCGTCTGGCACTGGCGCGCCGACTCGCGATGGACGTCGGCCCGCTGCGCGACAGCAGGCCGTTCCGCAACGTGTTCATCGCCCGCACCGTGTCGGTGTTCGGGATCGGGATGCTGGCGGTCGCCGTCCCGGTGCAGGTCTACGACCTGACCGGGTCGACGTTCCACGTCGGCGCGGTGTCGGCGGCGGAGGGGTTCGCGCTCCTGGCCGGGTTCCTGTGGGGCGGGGTGCTCGCCGACCGGTACGACCGGCGGCGGCTGATGCTGCACGCCCGGACGGCCGCCGGGGCGGGGTTCGTCCTGCTGGCGCTGAACGCGTTCCTGCCGTCGCCGTGGCTCCCGGCCATCTACGTGCTCGCGGCGTGGGACGGGCTCGCGACCGGCGTCAGCGTCACCGCGCTGCTGGCCGCGACGCCCGCGCTGGTCGCGCCGGACAAGCTAGTGGCGGCGGGCGCGCTGAACGCGCTGACCGTCCGGCTCGGGTCGATGGCCTCGCCCGCGCTCGGCGGGCTCGTGGTGTCGGCGTTCGGCGTCGGCTGGAACTACGCGGCCGCGGCGGCCGGGACGATCGGCACGCTCGGGCTGCTGACCGGGTTGCCGAGGCTCAGACCGGATCTCGGGGGCGAGAAGCCCGCGAACCCGCTGAGGTCCGTCGCGGACGGGTTCCGGTTCGTCGCGTCGCATCGCGTCGTCGGGTCGCTGATGCTGCTCGGGCTGCTGTTCATGGTCGCGGGCGGCATCCCGGTGCTCATGCCCGCGTTCGCGACGCGGAGCCTGGACGGCGGCGCGACCACGGTCGGGCTGCTGTTCGCGGCGCCCGCGTGCGGGGCGGTGCTCGCGTCCGTCACGAGCGGGTGGGCGGGGACGGTG
>NZ_SMJX01000339.1 GCF_004348535.1 Actinomadura sp. KC216 | reverse complement strand
AGAGACAGCCCGAGACCTATATCCGGGTGTACAAGGCATTTCTCCTACTCGTGGGTATCATGCGGTTTCGGAGAAGCCTCCGCGGACTTCCCCGTCCACCTGTCGAAAGAACGACCACAGGGAGCAGGCCGTGCGCGAGTTCAGCGTCCCCGCGATGGTGGAGGTCCCCGACTCCGCCGTACTGACCGACGCGCCCTTCACCCGGGCCGCCGAAGCACCGGGGACGATCGTGGCACGCCGCAAGAGCGGCCCCGCCGAGGCTCCGGTGTGGAGCGCGGTCACCGCCGCCGAGTTCGCGGCCGAGGCCGCCGGGATCGCCAAGGGGCTGATCGCGGCCGGGATCGAGCCCGGGGACCGGGTCGGGCTGCTGTCGCGGACCCGCTACGAGTGGACCGTTCTCGACTACGCGATCTGGGCGGCCGGCGCGGTCTCCGTCCCGATCTACGAGACGTCCTCCGCCGAGCAGATCGAGTGGATCGCCGGCGACTCCGGCGCCAAGGCGGTGTTCGCCGAGACGGACGAGCATGTGGCGGCGGTCGAGGGGCTCCGCGACAGGCTCCCGGGTCTCGCGCACGTGTGGGGCATCGACACGGGCGGTCTCGACGAGGTCGCCGGGCTCGGCGCCGAGGTCGGGGACGACGTGGTCGAGGAACGCCGCAAGTCGCGGGACTCCGCCGACGTCGCGACGCTCATCTACACCTCGGGCACGACGGGGCGGCCCAAGGGCTGCGAGATCACCCACGGGAACCTGGTGGCGACCGCCCGCAACGCCGTGCAGGGCGCGATCGCCGAGGTCACCGTGGACGGCAACTCCACGCTGCTGTTCCTGCCGCTGGCGCACGTGTTCGCCCGGCTGATCCAGGTCGCGGTGATCGAGGGCGGCATCATCCTCGGGCACAGCGACGTCCCGAACCTGCTGCCCGACCTCGCCACGTTCCGGCCGACGTTCCTGCTCGCCGTCCCGCGCGTGTTCGAGAAGGTCTACAACGGCGCCGAGCAGAAGGCCGCGGCCGACGGCAAGGGCAAGATCTTCAAGGCGGCGGCGGAGACCGCGGTCGCCTACAGCCGCGCGCTGGACGGCGGCGGCCCCGGGATCGGGCTGAAGGCGAAGCACAAGGTCTTCGACGCGCTGGTGTACAAGAAGCTGCGCGCGGCGGTCGGCGGCGAGGTGATGTACGCGGTGTCGGGCGGCGCGGCGCTCGGCGAGCGGCTCGGGCACTTCTTCCGCGGGGTCGGCATCACGATCCTGGAGGGCTACGGCCTCACCGAGACGACGGCGCCGATCAGCGTCAACCGCCCGACCGGGATCAAGATCGGGACGGTGGGGATGCCGATCCCGGGCGTGGACGTCCGGATCGCGGAGGACGGCGAGGTCCTCGCCCGCGGCGTCAACATCATGCGCGGCTACTGGAACAACGAGGCCGCGACCAAGGAGGTCCTGGACGAGGACGGCTGGTTCCACACCGGCGACCTCGGCTCCCTCGACGGCGACGGCTACCTGAAGATCACCGGACGGAAGAAGGAGATCCTCGTCACCGCGGCGGGCAAGAACGTCGCGCCCGCCCCGCTGGAGGACAGGATCCGCGCGCATCCGCTGGTCAGCCAGTGCCTGGTGGTCGGCGACGGCCGCAAGTTCATCACCGCGCTCGTCACGCTGGACGAGGAGGCGCTCAAGCCGTGGAAGGAGCGGCACGGCAAGCCCGCGGACATGTCGCTGGACGAGCTGCGCCGCGACCCCGACGTCGTCGCGGAGATCGAAGCGGCGATCGCGGCGGCGAACACCTCGGTCAGCCACGCCGAGGCGATCAAGAAGCAGGTGATCCTCGGGGTCGACTTCACCGAGGAGTCCGGCCACCTGACGCCCAGCCTCAAGGTCAAGCGCAACGTGGTGCTGGCGGACTTCGCGGACGAGATCGAGGCCCTCTACGCCCCCTGACCGCCGATGGCCGGGCGGAGCGAAGCGACGGCGTCCTCGATCCGGGTGGGGCCGTTCAGCAGGTCGAGCGTGCGGTGCCGGACGTCGCTCGCGTCGAGCAGCGCGACGATGACCGCGGCGACGTCGGCGCGGGTCACCACGTCGTGCCCGAGCGGCGGTTCGGCGAGGGTGACCAGGCCGGTGGGCGGGTCGTCGGTGAGGCGGCCGGGACGCAGGATCAGCCAGTCGAGGGCGTCGCGGCGGCGGAGGTCGGCCTCGGCCTCGCCCTTGGCGCGGATGTAGGCGTCCCACACGTCGCCGCGCCCCGGCGCCGGGGCTTCGTCCGCCCCCATGGCGGATATCTGGAGGAAGCCGCGGACGCCCGCGCTCTCCGCCGCGTCCGCCATCAGCACGGACGCGCCGCGGTCGACGGTGTCCTTGCGCGCGACGCCGCTGCCGGGGCCCGCGCCGGCGGCGAACACGACCGCGTCGGCGCCGGTGACGTGCCCGGCCACCTCGGCCGGATCCGCGGACTCCAGGTCGCACACGACCGGCCCGGCGCCCGTGGCCCGCACGTCGCCCGCGTGGGCGGGGTTGCGGATGAGGCCGAGCACGGTGTCCCCCCGCGCGGCGAGCAGCCGCGAGAGCCGCAGCGCGATCTTCCCGTGCCCGCCCGCTATCACGATGTTCATAGCAAGATCGTAGGGTCGGGGGCGCGGATCGGTGTGGAGGCGGCCGGTGAGGCGCGCCGCCGGTGGTGGCGGGGCGGCGCCCTGTCCTCACCGGCCGCGGGTCCTCACCGGCCGCGCGCGGTCAGCGGCGCCGGCCGGAGTTGATGGCGGCGACCGCCTGCCGCATCAGCCGGTCGCCCATGACGTTGATGAAGTCGCCGTGGTCGGTCACCGGGTCGTGCCCCTGCTCGGGGAACGAGTCGAGCGCGAAGGCCAGCGCCCTCGCGGGGACCCGGTAGGACAGCGTCATCCGCAACTGCGGGATGGCCCGCGTGCCCCGGGGGCACTGCCCCGTCCGCTTGTCGGCGAAGGAGACGTGGGACCGGTGGTTGGCGCTGTCGGTGTTCTGCCCGTCCCAGCAGCCGGCGAAGTTCAGGATGCGCAGCACCTGGCTGCCGCGCGGGCACAGCGGGTACTTGTCGGTGAAGCCGCGGTTCTGGAAGCCGCTGCACGACCACAGGGCGTTCGCGTTGGCCAGGCCGTTCGTCGCGGACTTGGCGTCGCCGGTCGCCATCCGCAGGAACGGCGGCATCGCCGTCACCTTGCTGCGCGGGTTGCCGAGGAACTGCAGGCGGACGGACGAGGGCTCGACGATGCTGCCGACGTTGCCGTCTAGGCGGCTCTGCTCGGCCCGGTCGGAGTCGTCCTCGCCGGAGCGCAGCCGCAGCACGGGCCAGAAGTAGGTGGACTTGTCGCCGTTGGTGCAGGTCGTCCCGGCGGCGGCGAGGGTCTCGTCGGTGGAGAACGCGTCGGTGTCGAGGTTGCCGACGTAGTCGTGGATGTGGTGCGCGCCGTTCTGGACGCCGGGCGCCGCGACGACGTTGTCGGGGTTGCTGTGCGCCTGGCCCTCGTTCGTGCCGCAGTTGACGGAGAACACGCCGCGCGAGCCCCACCGGGACGTGCGCGGTACCTGGATGCGCGGGGCGCGGCGGATGTCGACGAACTGGTCGCGGCGCGGTCCCGGCTTCACCGCGCTCGGGGGCGGGGGCGCGGGCGCGGACGGTTCGGCGGACGGGTCCGCGGGCGGCTCCCCGGGCGGCTCGGCCGACGGGTCGGCCGAGGGATCCGCGGGCGGCTCCCCGGGCGGCTCGGCCGACGGGTCCGCGGACGGGTCGGCGGGCGGGTCGGCGGGCGGCGGCTCCGCGGTCGGGTCGGCGGTCGGGTCACCGGGGGCCTGAAGGGTCCGGGGCTGCGCGAGCGCGGCACCGCCCACCGCCTGGGTCACTGCGGTGGCGAGGGCGAGCGCCGGGATCATCGCGGCGAATGCTTTCTTCCTATTGCTTCCCA
This sequence comes from Actinomadura sp. KC216, assembly GCF_004348535.1. Classification (GTDB taxonomy): domain Bacteria; phylum Actinomycetota; class Actinomycetes; order Streptosporangiales; family Streptosporangiaceae; genus Spirillospora. The sequence goes on along the minus strand of NZ_SMJX01000339.1, from coordinate 4,706 downwards.
TGGAAAGGTGCTCCCTTTTGCGGGGTGGGATGTACGTCAGTGCAGGGCGCGCCTGGGGACCAGGCCCGTGCTCTCCAGCAGCGACATATGCGTGTTGACGAATTTCATCGACCGTTCGGCGAACGCGCGGATCTCGGTGTTCTCGGTCTGCGCGCGCACCTTGGCGATGACCGTGAAGACACTTCCGTGCGCGGCGCGCAGCCGCAGCACGAACGTCTTGTCGTAATCGATCCCGTACTTGCCCGACATCTCTCTCAGCCAGCTTTTCTGGCTCCCGTTGGGCTCGGTGGGAAGGAGCACGCCGAGCCGCTGCGCCGTGGCGCGGGCGTCGGCGTCCAGCTGCACGTGCTGCTGCATGATGATCTCGCCGACCTCCCGCACCCGCGGCCGGGTGGCGCGCTGCTGTGCCTGCTGGCCTGCGGGAATCTCCCACAGCCCGGCCTGCCTGACCGCGACGAGCAGCTTCCTGTCGTCGGTGCTGAGCCGTCCCCAGCGGGTGTTGACGGTGCCGCCGAGGTTCGCCGCCCCGCTCGCGGGGACGCCGACCGGGGCCATGATGACCGCGAAGGCGCCCGCCACCGCGGCCACGACCGCCAGGATCAGCAGCACGCGGCCCCGGCGGCGGAATCGCGGCCGCCTGCGCGTTTCGGCGATTCCGTAGGATTTCCTCAAGGAACTTCTTCCTCCTTCCGAGGATCTCTCGCACGGACCCGGCACAGTTCGGTGGGAGATACGCACCGGGCCGGGTCCGGGGTTCAACGGTGTCCATCTTTTTTATTGACTTTTCGCAGCGCCCGGAATGGCTCCGAGCAGCGGCCGGTCAGCCGCGCCGGGACGAGATGTCCGGGACGCCCGCGACGACGCGCAGCGCCAGCGCCGGGCACATCGCGACCGCCTTCTGCACGTCCTTCTCCATCCAGGACGGGATGTCGGTGCCGAGCACGACCGGGAACCCGTACCGGTCGAGCTGGATCAGTTCGGGGACGAGGTAGGCGCACAGCCCGTGCCCGTCGCAGCGGCTCCAGTCGATCGCGACGCGCCCCTCCGTGCCGTCCGGGATCGGCAGCGGCAGCACCCCGTAGGTCGACAGTCCGCAGCCGCCGCCCCACCGGTGCGCGTCGATGTCCGGGCCGAACGCCTCCATCGCCGACAGCACGAACCTGGCCGTCCCGTCCGGGTGGGTGCAGGCGCCGCGGCCCCGGCCGACGCCGGCGGCGCGGCGGACGTCCTCCACCGACCCGCCGCCCTCGGTGAGCGAGTTCAGCGACCGGACGACGTCCGGCAGCCCGAGCCGGCACGGCCCGCACTGCCCGGCCGACTGCGCCGCCAGGTAGGACGCGATCCGGGTGACCTCGCCGAGCGGGCAGGTGCCCTGCGTGAGCGGCAGGATGATCCCGGCGCCGACCGTCCCGCCGACCCGGCGCATCCCGGCGCGCGACAGCACGGCCCGCGACACCTGCGCCGGGCCGAGCCACATCCCGTGGTAGCCGCCGACGAGCACGCCCGGCGACGGCGGCACCTGGCAGTGGTCGAGGACGGCCTGCAGCGGCGTGCCGAGCGGCGCCTCCACGACCTGGGTGCCGCCGACGGTCAGCAGCGTGGTGCCCGGCTCCTCCTCCGTCCCGGTGGAGGCGTACAGGTCGGGGCCGAGCGAGACCAGCACGGCGAGCTGCGCGAACGTCTCGGTGTTGGACAGCAGCGTCGGGTACCCGTCCACGCCGGACTCCGACGCGCGGACCTTCACGCCCGGCGGGATCGGCGCCTCCCCGTTGATCGCGCGGACCACCGCGCCGCTCTCCCCGGAGATGAACCGGTCCGTCAGCCGGACGATCCGCGCGGGCATCCGCCGCTCGACGATCGCGGCGCGGACCGACCGGGCGGCCTCGTCGTCCTCGACGGCGACGACGATCCGCTGCGTGCCGATGGCGGACGCGGCGATCTGCGCCCCGTCCAGGACGAGGTGCGGCGCCCGGCCGAGCAGGACCTTGTCCTTCGCGCTGCCCGGCTCGCCCTCGGCGCCGTTCACCACGACGACCACGTCCTCGCTGGAGCCGCGCGCGTCGCGCTTCTCGCCGGGCAGCAGCGGCGGCGGGTCGGTGGTCGGGTACCTCACCCGCGCCGCGACGGCCATCAGCTTGCGCGCGAACGGGAAGCCCGCGCCGCCGCGGCCGCGCAGGTCGACCTGCTCGCACGCGCGGACGAGCTCGTCCAGCGACGGCGCGCGGAGCTTGCCGTGCACGGCGAGGTGCCGGTCGAGGTCCAGCCGGTCGAACCGGTCGAACCCGAGCGTCAGCCGGGGCCCGCCGATGCCGGAGACGGCGACGGTCGACGTCATCGCAGGACCTCGGAATCACGGCCGCGGTCGCCGTACTCGCCGTAGCCGTCGCGGGCCGCGGCGGCGGCGCGGGCCTCCTCGTGCTCGCGTTCCGCCATGGCGCGGCGGTCGCGGCGGCGCCCGGCGCCGTCCGGCCGGGAGAACGCGTCGATCTCGTCGCCCGCGCGCGGCAGCTCCCGCGGCTTGATCACGACGATGATGCGGGTGATCAGCGCGAGGACGACGAACACCACGCTCAGCACGTAGGAGAGCACGACCCACGCGGGCGCGGACCGTCCGGCGGTCACGCCGTGCAGGATCGCCATCGGCCAGGCCACGTACGCGAGGACGTGCATCGACCGCCACAGCCACGCCTTGCCGCGGAACGCGAACCGCACCCGCAGCATCCCGGTGATCACGATGAGGATCATCAGGTCGGCGGCGATCGTGCCGATCCCGACCGGCCCGGCGTCCGGGACGACGATCTGGACGGGCAGTGCCAGCCCGGACATCACCTTCACCGACACGTGCGCGACCAGCATCGCCGTCGCGACGACGGCGGACGCGCGGTGCAGCGCCTGCGCCAGCACCCGGTGCCGGATCTGCAGGATCAGCCGCTCGGTCGCCAGCAGGCCGCTCATCACCGCGGTGGTGTAGGCGACGAGCGCGAACGTCCCGGCGTAGTAGTTGAGGAAGTACTGCACGTTCGCGACCGCGACGGCGCCCTGCGGGGTCGCCGCGCCGACGAGCACGAGCACCGCGCCGACGAGCACCACGCGCAGCACCCAGCCGGGCACCGCGGGATCATCACTGTTGCGAATTCGCACCGATCGGACTCCTCTTCTCGATGGCGGCCGGCGCCGGAAGGGCGACCGGTCCGTCGCCGTCCAGCGGCGGGAGGCCCGGGGAGGGCGATGACGGCGGCGCGTCGTCCGCCGGGGGGACCGGGCCGAGGTTGGCCAGCAGGCCCCCGGGAAGCACCTGCAGCACGCCGCGCTCGGCGAAGCCGACGAGGGGGTCGGCGCGCTCCCGGAACGTCCAGCCGCCGATCCGGGCGCCTTCGAGCGGGACCGTTCCGCCGCCGCGCCGCACCCCGAACGCGACCTCGGCGCGCGGCGCCGCGGCCCCGCCGCAGGGCCGGTCGGAGCCGGTGCGGCCGAGCGTGTCGCCCTGCTCGACGGCGGCGCCGTCGCGCACCTTCGCCGGGACGTCCCGCACGCGGTAGTAGGTGGTGGCGACGCCGCTTGGATGGATCACCATGATCATCGCGCGGCCGGCGGAGTCGGCGCAGAAGCGGTAGAGGCGGCCGTCGCCGGACGCGAGGACGCGGCCGTCGCCGCCCGCGAACGCCAGCGACGCCAGCGGCCGCGCGGACCCCTCCGCGGTCGTCATCGACCAGGCCTCGCCGACCTTCCACGGCAGCATCAGCCCGTCGCCGGCGCGCGTGCCGTTGACGAGGGAGGTGGCCCGTTCCTCCGTGACGGCCGCGTACCTGCGCAGCGCGGCCGCCTCCGCCGCGGGCATCACGTCGGTGGGGACGGCGCCGAGCAGGTCGCTGAACAGCCGCCCGCCGGAGAGCCCGGCCTGCCATTCCCGTCCCGTCCAGCGGGCCGCGTAGAACGCGACCTCGGGGTTGGCGGCGCTGGACTCCGGGACGGGGATCGCGGTGGTGCCGAACACCCAGGTCTTGTCGGCGCTCGTCCGGGTCGCGCCCACGACCGGGGCCTTCACCGGCGCGGCACCGTAGACCCGCCGGGCGGCCGCGCCGCGCTGGGCGAGGGTCAGCTTCCGCACCTGCGCGGCGAGGACCCGCAGGTCGGGGCCGCCCGGCGCGGCCGGCCCGCCGCTCTCGCCGGGCCGCGGCGACTGCTGCGACGGCTGCCCGGGGACGCCGCCGCGGTCCGGCGGCGTGATCGCCCGCTGCGACCCGATGGGACCGGACGAGCCGCCGATGGGCCCGCCCTCCAGCAGCGCCCGCTCGGCGATGCCCAGCAGGGACAGCCCGACCGCGGTCGACAGCACGATCGCGCCGATGCCGAGCCGGTCGCTCGGGCCCCGCCCGCCGCGCGGCTTCGCCCGCGGCCCGGGGCGCGCCGGCATCCCGTGCCGGGCCTGCACGCCCGCGGGCTGCCGCGTCCGGGACGCCCGCCGCTCCGGCCGCGGACGGGCCCGCTCGGCGCGCCGCGCCCCCGCCGACCGGCGCGGCCGGAACTCCCGCGACCGGTCGCGCTGCGGCCTGGGCCCGCCGACCCGCGCGTCGAACTGCTCGGGCATACCGCCGAACCCCTCGGCACCGGCGGTGAACGCCCTGGTCCCGGTCCGCTCGGCACCCCCCTCCGCCGGGGCGGGCCGCTCAGCACGTGCGTCGGGCTGCCGGGGCCCGGGGGCGGGA
>NZ_SMJX01000338.1 GCF_004348535.1 Actinomadura sp. KC216 | reverse complement strand
TCCGCGTACACGTCGCCGTACTTACTGATCGGCAGCAGGGCGTCGAGCGTGCCGTGAATGCTGATGAGCGGACGTTGAATCCGCCCCGTCAATGACACCCGCCGGACCGCCTCCCGCACCTCGCGCGGCCGGGAGCCGTACTCGTAATCGGTGTCGCATCCCGCGCCCGTCCCCTCCGCGCAGAACGGCGTCCCCGCCTCCCGCGCGCCGTCATAGGACGGGTCGAGCTCCTCCCGGACGATCCGCTGCAGGAAATCCCACAGGTTCTTGTGGTGGAAGTCCCAGAGCGGCTCCGAACCCGCCGGATAACCGGCCGCGAGCATCTCCTCGCGCGCCCCCGGCTTCCCCGCCGCATACCGCGGATAGGCGCGCAGCGCCGGAGGCAGCGTCGTGAGCAGGCTCGGCCCTTCGGACGCCGACGCGAAGAACAGCGCGTTCCAGTCGACCCCGCCGCTGTAAAGCCACGGGAACCGTTCGAGCTGCCCGCGGACGAGGTAACCACCGGCCGACAACCCCGCCGCGTACGTGTACCCCGGCGCGCGCCCGTACTTCTGCGCCGCGACGCGCTTGGCCGCCTGCGTCAGCTGGGCCATCCGCAGATGCCATTCCCGAATGGCGTCGCCCGGCCTGCGCCCGTCCGTATAGACGGTCGGGCCGGTGTTGCCCTTGTCCGTCGCCGCGAACGCGAATCCTTTGGCCAGGACGTGGTCGCCGATCATGCGGTCGTTCGCGTACTGCTCCCGGACGGCCGGGGGACCGCTGACGACAAGCCCGCCGTTCCACCGCTCCGGCAGCCGGATGACGAACTGCGAATCCTGGTTCCACCCGTGCGTGGGATTGGTCTTGGACGAGTCGGGGAAATGGCCGTCGATCTGGATTCCGGGAACGCCCGACGGATTGACCGTCCCCGGGGCCTCCAGCCCCGCCCAGTCGGCCGGATCGGTGTGCCCGCTCGGGATCGTCCCGGCCGTCGTCAGATCGGGCAGGCACACCGCAACGGACCGCACCGCACCCGGAACCCGCAATTTCCGTTCACCACACCCCACATCCGCCGCCGCACCGGGAGCGGCGGCCAGCGAAACCAGCAAGGCGGAGACGAGCACTATGGCACGCACCATGTCGAACACCTTCCGTGAGGGACATCACGCACCGTAATAACCGGCGCCATTCACGGATAAGTGCGAAAGGGCCGGACCCGCTTCGTCCGAACGGCACATGACCTTTGGCCAGTTTCCGTCCCGTCGGTGACCCGGGACATCCGCGCCCGCGTACGCTCCCGTCCATGGCTTCGACGCGCCCAGTGCCCTGGGTGTCGCCCCTCCTCTGCCTCGCTGTACTGGCCGGAGGCGCGTACTACGCACTGGTGGACGCGGGCCCGTCATTCCAGCTCGCAGCCTTCGCCGTCCTCCTGCTCCTCCTCATCGGAATCGACGCCGCGGAACGTCACATCCCATCGGCCACCGCCCTCCTCATCACCCGCACCGGGCCTTATGTCGCCGTCAATGCGCTCGACGACTCCGGCATCTCGCGGGCACTATTCGTCCTCGTCCCGTTCACCGCGTACTTCACGTTCGGACGCCGCACCGCGATCGCCCTCGGCGTGGTGTGCGTGGCGGCGCTCCCGGTGCTGTTCACGCTCCGCGTCCCCGGCTGGCACACCCAAGCGGAACACGTCTCCGACGTGGTGATGTTCGCGCCCTAGTGGTCGATGACCAGTAACTCGTCCGCGAGGGGATCGCGTCGCTCCTCGGCATCCAGCCCGGCATCGAGGTGATCGGCACGGCCGCCGACGGGGACGCCGCGGTCGAGGCCGCCGCGTCCGCCGACGTCGTCCTGATGGACGTCCGCATGCCCGGCATGGACGGCGTCACCGCGACCGCCGAGATCCTCGCCCGCCACCCGTCCTGCAAGGTCGTGATGCTGACGACGTTCGATGACGACGAGTACGTCGTCCAGGCCATGCGCGCGGGAGCGGCCGGCTACCTCCTGAAGAACCTCCCGGCGGCCGAACTCGCCGCCGCCGTCCGGCTGGCCCGCTCCGGCGTCGCCCAGCTCGACTCCACGATCACCCGCCGCCTGGCCGCCGCGCTCCCCGACCCGGGCGTCCTCACCCCGCGCGAGACCGAGGTCCTGCGCCTGATCGCCGCCGGAGCCACCAACAAGGAAATCGCCAAGCGCCTCTACCTGAGCGAGGGCACGGTAAAGAACCACATCTCCCGCATCCTGCAACGCCTGGGCCTCCGAGACCGCACCCAAGCCGCCCTCTACGCCCGCGACCAAAACCTCATCTAAGCCATTTCACATGAGCGGACGGACCGTACCGGCAATCCGGTCCAGCTCCTTGATCTCCGTACCCGGCTTCATGCCGAACGTGACCGCACAGAGCGTGTCTTCCGGGGCCAGGATCCGGAATTGGACGGCACGCGCGTCGACGCCCGCGTTCAGCGAGTAGCTGACCTTGGCCGCGGGCATCCCGCCGATCGTCAAACTGCTCGACCGGATATCGTCTGCGCCGAGCCGCGCCAGGCCGACCTTGGCGGCATTCTCCAGCTGATCCGCCTTGACACCGCCGCCCGGAGCGCAGACGGCACTGATGTTGTCCACGTAACCGCCGTCGGCCCCGGCCGCGTCGACCACATAGAGAATGCTCCTGCCCGCGAGCGCGGCGGCGCCTTTCTCGATGGCCTCCGCAGGGGCGCCGGAGATTCCCGCCTTCTTCAGCGCGTCGGTGAACTCGCCCGTCTCGACGTCGAGGTCGATCCACCCCTTCGGAACGGCGATCGACAGCCCGACCTCCTGGCTCTCGATCCGGTGCCAACCCGGCGGCACGGTCGCCGCCTCAGGCGTAGGGACCGCCGAACCGCTTGCGCTTCTCACCGGGACACTCACGTCATCACCCTCGGCGGAGCAACCGGCCACGACCGCCAAGGCCACCAAACCGGCGACAAACGCTCCGTACTTCACCCACATACCTCTCCAGAAACCCGCATTCACCGCAGGCGGATGCCGAAAATGTCACCACCCCAACACGCTGTGCTGGCAACGGCCCCCGGAGATGGCAGGTAATTCTGGCATCCGGCACGAGAGTTATCGACCGAATAACTCAATGAGGGAGCCGCGCGAGAAACCGCTCCCGATCGACGACGACGCGCTCAATGCGTCCGGTACCCACAACCGTGCCGTGCTCATCGGTGGCCGTGCACCCGAAGACGAGCCGCGCCCCGTCGACCTCCAGCAGTTCGGCCTCGACCGTCACGCGCATGCCCACGGGACTGGCGGCCCGATGCTCCAGCTCCACACGCGTCCCGACAGAGGTCCGGCCTTCGTCCAGGTGAGGCCCGACCGCCGCCACCGTCACCTCTTCCGCAAGCGCAAGGAGCCGAGGCGTCCCCAGAACGCGCACATCCCCACTACCCAGCCGAATGGCGGTGTCCGCGTCCCCGACAAGCACAACCTTCTGAGCCCGCAACCCAGGCCGCATTCCCATCACCCCACAGAACAATGCTCCGTCGCACGACCGGTCTACCATCCCGGCGGGAGGACGTGCGGCTTGCGGGTCCACCACCAGCGGCACTCCCGCCCGTCCGCCAGGAGACGCCAGTAGGCGGCGAGTTCCGCTCCCCCATCTTCAACGGTCACAGCCGAATAGCGGTCATCAAGCCCGCCAACGACACGACCCACCTTCTCCTTGAGCCCGGACGACATCGCATCGAGATACTCCTCGATGGCGTCCCCAAATCCGCAGGCAGCCGAAGACGCGTCCACACTCATCCGGCTTTCTTCCGCTCCAGATAGACACGCACCAGAGCCAGGACACCGCCGACCAGGCCGATCAGCAGAGCCACCCCCGCGATCCAGAACGACGGGTGCGAGGGAGCGAAGCCGTCGCCCACCGAGCCGACCATGACCGCCAGCGCCCACGTACCGAACGCGGTCAGGCAAAGGACCTTGGCGAGGCCATCACCCAACCACCGCCAGCGGTAGAACATCAACATCATTCCGCCGGCGCCAAGGAAGAAGGCGATTCCCTGCGAGGCTTCGTACAGCGACCCGCCGGAGGCCCACACGACCTGTGCCAGCGCAACGACGACCATCGTTCCGACCACTAGAAGCAACGGCACAGTCGGCCGGTTTCCAGCCATGACCACCTCGCACGATCGGGCAAAGTATGCCAGGTTGCCCGATCATCCCCCCAGGTGCGCCAGGAGGTCGTCCTCGGCCGGATACGGGGACTCCTGCGGCAGCAGCCGGGTCGCGGAATCCAGATCACGAGCCTTGCCGAGCGCGTGGATTTCACGGGCGAGCGGTGTCACGTCGCTAATGGAGACGATCCACTCATCCGCGTAGCGCCGCGTCGCCTCGCCAGAAAGCCCGAGCTGCAAGGAGCGGTACGGCAGCGGCCTCAGGTACAGATCGCGCTCAGGATCCCACTGGACGCGTGCCGGTGCGTTCTTGAGCCGACGCTGCCAGGTCTCGCGATCCGGGTGCAGTCCGGGCACGTAGTGCGAGAGGCACGAGCGGCGCAGTGCCCACTCGAACCCGTCGCGAGTGATCTCAACGGCGAGGACGGTCTCCTGTCCCGCTTTCGTGCCCCAACCGCAGCGGTACATCATCCACAGGAAGGACGGCTTGACCCACGTCATCCGGTCCCGCTTCCAAGCCGCCGGGAACGCCCCCTGACGCACCGCCGGCACCCCGATATCGGGGCTGTACGCCTGGTAGACGGTGATCGTGGACGCCGTATGGAGCGCGCGGATCCTGTGTAGTGGTTCATCCATGCCGTCAATGGTGAACCCAACCGATCCGATCAGCCAACTCGATACGAACGCCTCAAAGCAGAAGACCCAGAATCAGGCGTGAACATTCTTTGTCGATCGCACGAACCGGGCCCCTCTGCTAGCATTCCACAGAACCCATCACCAGAGTAAGGAGCATGGTCATGCGTAACGTTAAGCGCAGGACGGCCACCGTTATATCAACTCTCGCCCTGGCGACCAGCGGGTTACTGGCTACTGGAACACCTGCCGCCCACGCCGTCACCTGCAATGTGTGGAGCGACCGGAACACGTACGGCGCCACCTGCGGCAACGACTTCGCTGGCAAGCTTTTCCGGGCCGTGGCCACTTGCCGCAACGGTGCGGCGTACGGTCCGTGGAAATCCGCCTCCGATCCGACCGGACGCAACTGGTCGTACGCCTACTGCGCGAACAAGGGCGGGCTCAAGAGCGGCGATATCCAGGTCAACTGACTTGGTGAGCTGACCTCCAAGCCGGGCGAGGCCCCATCCTTCCCATGTCCCTGAAGGGTGGGGCCTCCGCGAAAGCACATCTCAGTGGCTGGCAGTGAGGCCGGCCAGGAAAAGCCGCCGGACGAACGAACTGCATGCTGGATCGAACCCCTGACTATAGCCCTCTGACCACCGCGGTTGCTCGGGCCCATGGGGCTGCAACAACTCATCATGCTCCGCTCGCATATTCCCACAGCAGATTCGACGCCTGCATAAGCCTCCTCATGCCCGGCGGACACGGCAGGATGGCGTCCGTGACGCGACCGATCGGCTGCCGGCTGGTGCCGCGGGGCTTCTGATGCTCGGGTCGTGGCTGAGACGGTTGTCCAGCCGGTCAGGGGAGGGGGCGGATCCTGTCCCTGGTCTCGTAATGAATAGCTCAGCACTGCCGAATCCGACTGTCTTGTATCAAGGGGCGGCGGCGTGGGCGCCGGTGACCGGGCGGTCGCGCCCGGCCGCGCATCGTGCCGCGTCCGCAGGCCCCGCCCCAACCGGCCGCCACGGGACGCGCCGCCGTGCTTCCCCAGACTCCTCGGGGTAGCCGTCCTCACTCGTCCCCGGGGTATCCCCGAAAGAGTTCCTCGGGGCCGTTCGCAGCGCGGCCCCGCCCACAGGCCCCGGCCGCCGCGGCAATTCCGTCTCGAGCGTCGTCCGGCCCTGGAAGCCGCTGCTCGTCCGCTTCAACGGCTCGTCTTGCGCCCGCTGACTCCCTCCGGTCGTCCCTACGGGGTGGCCTACGGCCATCGACCGGCCCCGACCATGCCAGCGCGAAAAGGGAAGCCGCGGCCCTCACGCCCATTCGACGTTGGGAACATGCGGTACTTCAACAGCCGATCTAGCCGATGAGCCGCCGATTCCACGTCGCCGCAGAGGGATAGGAACCCGGCCCGGCCTTTGCCCGCCTCGTAGTAGGCCCACGCCCCGCCGGGCGTCGCCCGCACCGCGACCACGGCCCCGATGTCGTCGGCCGCCCCGCTGGCGTACACCCACAGCAGCGGGACGGGGAACCCGAACTCCTCTTTCTCGTACAGCGCCACGCACCGCCAGCCCTTCGGCTTGAGCGCGATAGCGAGCAGTTCGAGATTCTGCACCGCCGTGAGCCGGAGCCGTCACCGAGGCCAGGAACGTCGTGTCCAGCGCCCCAACGGTTCCCACGCTCGACGCCGTCCCGCTACGGGTCATCACGACCACCGCCTGATCTGCCGCAACACCAACAACGCGCGGTCCGCCGCCGCCGACTCTCTTCCCACCTCACCGATGACGTGTCCGCGCTCCCCACCCCACCGGAACCGCTGTCCATCGCAGGCGATCACTTGCTCGCCACGCACGCCCAGCGACACCACGAGCGTTCCGTCGTAGACCTGCGCCAGGCATCTCCGCTGGGTGAGCTCCGCCTCCAGCTCCTCCAACGGGTTGCCCGCACCGTCTGCCATGAGCCGTCCTTCCGTCTTGCACGAGGTGCAAAGGAGCAGGACCCACCGCGATCGTCTGCTGCCGACCGGAGTCGACCGGTGGGAGGTGCCGCCGTTCCAGGGCTCTGAGCCTGTCTTTTCACCGGATCTTCCGGAGGCACCAGCCAGGGAGCCAGGAAGGGGCCACACTTGAAGGAGAGAGGGGCCAGCGTGGGCGACGCGAAGCGGAGGCGATTCGGCGCGTACCTCGCACAGATGCGCAGGGACGCAGGCATGAGCCAGCGGCAACTGGCAGAGACGTTGTGCCGGATTTCCCGGACCGCCTCTGTGACGCGGCACGAGGTCAGTCGGTGGGAACGAGATGAGCGCGTCCCGGATGTCTGGCTACCCGCTCTTGCGACGGCCCTAGGGGTGCCACTCGACACGCTGGAACGCGGAGCCGCCCATGCGCGAGGCGAGCACATCGGCGCCGGGACGCGCAGCCCCGCCGAGGCACTCGCCTACTTCCTGCCCGATCACGACGTGGAACTTGGGCCGCTGGCAAGTGAAACGGGCCGCCGAGTCGGAGCCTCCGCAGCCACCGCCCTAGCCGACCGGGCGCACAGCCTGCGACTGGCCGACGACGTCATCGCCGGTGGCGATCTACTCGCCCCAGCGCTCCGGGAGCTGGACGGGGCCGTCCGGCTCTATCGGGAGACGACGCATTCCGAGGAGACCGGTCGCTCCCTTCTCAGCAGCATCGGAGAGATAGCGCAGATCAAGGGGTGGATCGCCAGCGACGCGGGCGAGCACGACCAGGCGGCGCGTGCCTATCGGCTTGGAGTTTCGGCCGCTAGGGAGGCCGGAGACTTCGCCCTGGTCGGCAACCTCGCTGGAAGCCTCGCCTACCAGCTCTCCAACACCGGCCGCGAAGACGATGGGTTGGGCCTTGCTCATGCGGCGTTGGAAGAGGCGGGGCCGGACGCCCCGGCCAAGGCCCGCGCGCTCTACCTTGACCGAGTCGCATGGGCGCACACCAAAGCATGCGAAGCCCAGCCAGCCATGCGCGCTCTGGCCGAGGCCCACGAAGCCATGGCGGACGAGGATTCGCAGGAGTCTCCCGGCTGGGCTTATTGGGTCTCGTCCGAGGAACTCGACGTGATGGACGCCCGCGTCTACACCGAACTTCGGAAGCCGTTGCGCGCTGTCCCGCTCCTGCAAGAGGTGCTCAACCGCTACGACTCGACCCACACTCGCGAACTGGCTCTCTACCTCTCCTGGCTGGCCGTCGCACTCGTGGACGCCAACGAGCCGGAGGAGGCCGCCCAGGCCGCACGGCGAATGCTTGACCTTTCGGCCGACTTCGCGAGCGACCGCACGACCCAGCGAGGCCGGGTCGTCCTTGCGAAGCTAGAGCCGTTCCGCGACATCCCCGAGGTACGTGACGTGCTCGATACGCACGCGGCCTGACAGCCGTGCCAGCAGATCAGCTTCTATTCGGCGCGGGCGACGCCCACTGGGCAGGAGAGGCCCGTGCCGCCTAGGCCGCAGTAGCCGTTGGGATTTTTGGTGTCTGCCAAGTACTGCTGGTGGTAGTCCTCGGCGAAGTAGAAGTCGGTGGCGGGGGTCAGGTCGGTGGTTATCTCGCCATAGCCGGCCTTTGTTAGGACCAGCTGGTAGGCGTCCCGGGAGGCTTCGGCGGCCTTCTTCTGGGCTTCGGTGCGGTAGAAGATGGCCGAACGGTACTGGGTGCCTACGTCGTTGCCCTGGCGCATGCCCTGGGTCGGGTCGTGGGACTCCCAGAAGACGCGGAGGAGGTCGTCGTAGGTGACCTTGGCGGGATCGTAGACGACGCGGACGGCCTCGGCGTGGCCGGTTTGGCCGCTGCAGACCTCTTCGTAGGTGGGGTTCGGGGTGTAGCCGCCCTCGTAGCCGGCGGCGGTGGAGATGACTCCGGGGGTCTGCCAGAACTTGCGTTCGGCGCCCCAGAAG
>NZ_SMJX01000337.1 GCF_004348535.1 Actinomadura sp. KC216 | reverse complement strand
TTCCTAGGCCGCGCAGCGGCCTAACCCCAGCCCCCGGCGGCTTGAACCCCAGCCACCCGGCTACGGGCAGGCACGCGGAGCGAGCGCCAGCGAGCGCAGCGGGCATGCCCGGCGCGCCGCGTCCCCGCAGCGTAGGGAGCGCCAGCGACCGGAGCGAGGAGACCCGTGCCGCGCGGCCGGGGGTCTGGGGGTCGCCCCCCAGATAGACAGGGCGGGCATGCCCGGCGCGCCGCGTCCCCGCAGCGCAGGGAGCGCCAGCGACCGGAGCGAGGAGACCCGTGCCGCGCAGCCGGGGGTCTGGGGGTCGCCCCCCGATGAACTACGAGAACTCGGCGAGGGTGCGTTCTGCTTCTTCTAGCCAGGCGCGGCGGGCGTTGAGGGCCTCTTCGGCTTCCTTGACGTCCTTTTCGCGGCCGGCGTCGCGGGCCTTGCCGAGGCGGCGTTCGAGCTGCTCGATGGAGTTGCGGAGCTGGGTGACGGTGGCCTCGGCGCGGGCGCGGGCCTCGGGGTTGGTGCGCCGCCACTCGTTCTCCTCGGCGGCGCGGATGGTCTCCTCGATCTTGCGGAGCCGGCCTTCGAGGCGGTCGCGCTGGTCGCGGGGGACCATCCCGGCGGCCTCCCAGCGTTCCTGGATGGCGCGCAGCGCCTGCCTGGCCTGCCGGACGTCCCTGACGGGCAGCAGCCGCTCGGCCTCGGCGAGGATCTTCTCCTTCTCCTCGGCGTGCTCGCGGAACTCGGCGTCGCGCTCGGCGAACGCGGCGCTGCGGGCCTGGAAGAAGGTGTCCTGGGCGCCCTTGAAGCGGGTCCACAGCTCTTCTTCGGCGTCGCGGGAGGCGCGGCCCGCCAGCTTCCAGCGGCGCATCAGGTCGCGGTAGGCGGCGGCGGTCTCTCCCCAGTCGGTCGAGTCGGACATCGCCTCGGCCTCGGCGACCAGTCGCTCCTTCTCCCTGCGGGACTCCTCGCGCTGGTCGTCCAGGGTGGCGAAGTAGGCCTTGCGGCGCTTGGTGAAGGCGTTGCGGGCCGACGACAGCCGCTTCCACAGCGTGGTCTCGGTGGGCCGGTCGATGCGGTCGGCGGCCTTCCACTCCTCGACGAGCTGGCGCAGCCGCTCCCCGCCGTTCTTCCAGTGGGTCTCCTCGGCCGCGATCCGCTCGGCCTCGGCGACGATCCGCTCCTTGACCTCGCGGGCCTCGTGGCGGTGCTGCTCGCGCTGGGCCTTGACCTCCTCGCGGCGGCGGCCGACCTGCTCGCTCAGGCCGTCCAGGCGGCGGCCGAGCGCGCCGAGGTCACCGACGGCGTGCGCCTCGGAGACGGCCTCGCGGAGCCGGTCGATGCTCTGCTGCGCCTGGGCGGGCTGCAGGTCGGTGGTGCGGACGCGCTGTTCGAGCAGGCCGATCTCGGTGACGAGCGCGTCGTACTTGCGCTTGAAGTAGGCCAGGGCCTCTTCGGGCGCGCCGGCCTGCCAGGAGCCGACGACCCGCTCGCCGTCGGACGTCTTGACATAGACGGTGCCGTCCTCGTCCACCCGGCCCCAGGGATCGGTCGCGCTGGACACCCTTGCCTCCTGAATCGCGGGTCCGAACGGCGCACGCCATCCGGACCCTCCACACCTTAGTATCCCGTTCGCCTATTTCCCGGCGATCGTGACGTCCTGGATCTCTACCTTCTTTTTGGGCTTGCCATCGCCTTTCGGGTCAGAGCCTCCGTCCGCGACCTTCTTCAGCACGTCCAGCCCCTTGGTTATCTTCCCGAACACGGTGTAGTCGGGCTGGAGCTGAGAGTCCTTGTAAACCAGGAAGAACTGGCTGCCGTTGGTGTCCGGCCCGCCGTTCGCCATGGCGAGCGTGCCCTCGGTGTAGGTGGCGCCGCTGGTGTTCTCGTTGGCGAACTCGTAGCCCGGCCCGCCCGTTCCCTGGCCGGTGGGGTCGCCGCATTGGAGAACGTTGAGGCCGCCGCTCGTGAGCCGGTGGCACGGCGTCTTGTCGAAGTAGTTCTTCTGCGCCAGGTACGCGAAGGAGTTGACGGCGCACGGCGCCTTCGCGCCGTACAGCTGCATCTCCACGTCGCCGTTGTTGGTCTTGACGGTCGCCTGGACGGTGCCCGTGTAGGCGGGCTTGGCCGGCGGCTTGCCGACGTCCTTGGACGCCGGGCCCCGCCCGGCCGTGTAGTCGCACTTCGGCCCGGCGGCCGTGGACTCGTCGTCCTTGCCCGTCACGACCATGAACACGGCGCCGCCGACGGCGATGACCGCCACCGCCGCGGCGGCGCTGATGATCTTGAGACGGCGGGCCCGCGCCGCCTCCTGCGCCCGTCGCTGCTGCTGGCGCTCGTAGCGTTGCCGCGCGAGCTCCTTCTTGCGGTCCTTCCCCGCCACGTGCTGCCCCTCCGGTGTGATCAGTTGAACGTGCAGCGCATAGTAGCGGCACCCGCGAGTAAAAGCGCCTCCGCTTTCAGGGAGCGGTTTCCCGCCTCCCCTTTGGCCCGGGAGGGCGCGCTCGCGACACGGCGACGGGCCTATCTCGTTCGCGGAGGCAATGGCCGCGCCGGTACCCTCGGACACGCCCACCCGAGATGGTTCGAAGGAAGGACGACCGTGCTCGTCGCCGGGTTCCCCGCCGGGTCTTTCGCCGCGAACTGCTTTGTCGTGGCGCCCGCCGCGGGTGAGGAGTGCGTCATCATCGACCCCGGCCAGGACGCCGAGGCCGGGATCGACAATATTCTGCGCGAGCACCGGCTGAAGCCGGTCGCGGTGCTGCTGACGCACGGCCATATCGACCACGTCTGGTCGGTGGCCCCGGTCTGCGGCGCGAAGGACGTCCCCGCCTACATCCATCCCGAAGACCGGGATCTGCTGACCGATCCGGCGAAGGGCCTCTCGCTCGGCGCGGGGCAGCAGCTGTTCGGCGGCCTGGAGCTGACGGAGCCGGACGACGTGCAGGAGCTCGCCGACGGCGCGACGCTGGAGCTGGCCGGGCTGAGCTTCATCGTCGACCACGCGCCGGGCCATACGCCCGGGTCGGTGACGTTCCGGACCCCGAAGACGCAGGAGATCCCGGACGTGATGTTCAGCGGCGACCTGCTGTTCGCCGGGTCCATCGGGCGCACCGACCTGCCGGGCGGATCGTACGAGCAGATCCTCGCGAGCCTGGCCCGGGTGTGCCTCACCCTGCCCGACGAGACGGCCGTCCTGCCGGGGCACGGTGAACAGACCACAATCGGCCGCGAGCGCGCGACCAATCCGTTCCTGTCGGAACTCATTCCGGCGGACGGGCCCAACAAGGGATTCTGAGTCAGAGAGACATGAGTTCGAGCTTCCGGGCCCCCAAGGGGGTCAGTGAATACGTCCCGCCGCGCGCGGACCTCTTCTACGCCGTCCGCGAGGCGTTCGCCGAGCAGGCGCGGCTGGCCGGGTACGGCTATATGGAACTGGCCGTGTTCGAGGACACCAATCTGTTCAAGCGCGGCGTCGGAGAGTCGACGGACGTGGTGTCCAAGGAGATGTACACCTTCGAGGACAGGGGCGGCCGGTCGCTGACGCTGCGGCCGGAGTTCACCGCGTCGGTGCTGCGGTCCGTCCTGGAGAACAACCTGCACAAGGGCGCGCTGCCGGTGAAGGTGTGGACGACCGGCGCGGCGTTCCGCGCGGAGCGGCCGCAGCAGGGCCGGTACCGGCAGTTCTACCAGCTCGATTTGGAGGCGATCGGCAGCGAGGACCCGCGGGTCGACGCGGAGACGATCGCGATCGCGTGGAACTGGTACCGCTCGCTCGGCCTGACGCGGGTGCGGCTGCTGCTGAACTCGCTCGGCTGCCGGGAGTGCCGTCCGGCCTACCGGGCGCTGCTGCAGGACTTCCTGCGCGGCCTCGACCTGGACGAGGACACCCGCGCCCGCGTCGAGATCAACCCGCTGCGGGTCCTGGACGACAAGCGCCCCCAGGTGCGCGTCCAGATCGTCGACGCCCCGCTGATGGCCGACCACCTGTGCCCGGCCTGCAAGGCGCACCACGACCGGGTCCGCGAGCTGCTCGCCGACCTCGGCATCGCGTGGGAGGACACCCCGACCCTCGTCCGCGGCCTCGACTACTACACCCGCACGACGTACGAGTTCGACCACCCGCTGCTGGGCGCGCAGTCCGGCATCGGCGGCGGCGGGCGCTACGACGGCCTGTCGGAGGACATCGGCGGGCCGCCGCTGCCCGGCATCGGGTTCGGCCTCGGCCTGGACCGCACGCTCCTCGCCGTCGACGCCGAGCGGCAGGAGGACGGGCGCGACGAGCTCCCCGTCAAGCCGCGCTGCGAGGCGTTCGGGGTGCCGCTCGGCGAGGCCGCGGAGCGGCGGCTGTTCACGCTGGTCGACGAGCTGCGCCGGGCCGGGATCGCCGCCGACATGGCGTTCGGCGGCAAGAAGCTGAAGGGCGCCATGAAGGACGCCGACCGTTCGGGCGCCCGGTACGCCGTGATCCTCGGCGAGCGAGATATCGCGGACGGCGTCGCCCAGGTCAAGGATCTGGCCGCGGGCGAGCAGACCGCCGTCCCGCTCACCGACATCATCACGACGTTGAAGGAAAGGCTCGCACCATGATCCGCTCGCACGAGGCGGGGACGCTCCGCAAGGAGCACGCCGGTCAGCAGGTCACGCTGGCCGGCTGGGTCGGCCGCCGCCGCGACCACGGCGGCGTCACGTTCATCGACCTGCGCGACGCGTCCGGCACGGCCCAGGTCGTGTTCAGGGAAGAGGACACCGCGCACGACCTGCGCTCGGAGTTCTGCGTCAAGGTCGTCGGGGAGGTCCGCGTCCGGCCGGAGGGCAACGAGAACCCCGAGCTGCCCACCGGCGACGTGGAGGTCGCCGCCACCGACATCGAGGTGCTGTCGGACGCGGCGCCGCTGCCGTTCCCCATCGAGGGCGACGTCAACGTCAACGAGGAGATCCGCCTCAAGTACCGGTACCTCGACCTGCGCCGCGACGCCGTCGCGCGGGCCATGAGGATCCGGTCCGAGGCGTCGTTCCTGACGCACGAGGTGATGCGCGAGCACGGCTTCGTCAACGTCGAGACCCCGACGCTGACCCGCTCGACCCCCGAGGGCGCCCGCGACTTCCTCGTCCCCGTCCGGCTGCAGCCGGGCCACTGGTACGCGCTGCCGCAGTCGCCGCAGCTGTTCAAGCAGCTGCTCATGGTCGGCGGGCTGGAGCGCTACTACCAGATCGCGCGCTGCTACCGCGACGAGGACTTCCGCGCCGACCGGCAGCCGGAGTTCACGCAGATCGACATCGAGATGTCGTTCTGCGACCAGGACGACGTCCTCACCGTCGGCGAGGACCTCGTCGCGCGGCTGTGGAAGGAGATCGCCGGGTACGAGATCCCCCGCCCGATCCCCCACATCACCTACGCCGACGCGATGTCGCGGTTCGGGTCCGACAAGCCCGACCTGCGGTTCGGGCTTGAGCTGACCGACATGACCGAGTACTTCGCCGGGACGTCGTTCCGCGTGTTCCAGGCCCCCTACGTGGGCGCTGTGGTCATGCCGGGCGGCGCGGCGCAGACCCGCAAGGAGCTGGACGCCTGGCAGGACTGGGCGAAGGCCCGCGGCGCCCGCGGGCTGGCGTACGTGCTGGTCCAGGAGGACGGGACGCTCGGTGGCCCCGTCGCCAAGAACCTGTCCGACGCCGAGAAGTCGGGCCTGGCGGCGAAGGTCGGCGCCGACGCCGGCGACGCGATCTTCTTCGGCGCGGGCAGGCGGCACGCCACGCAGGAGCTGCTCGGCGCGGCCCGGCTGGAGATCGGCCGCCGCCGCGACCTGATCGACGAGTCGGCGTGGGAGTTCGTCTGGGTCGTCGACGCGCCGATCTTCGAGCCGGTGGAGGACGACAAGGGCGAGCAGATCGGCTGGACGTCCGTGCACCACCCGTTCACGGCGCCGAAGCCGGAGTTCGCCGCGACGTTCCAGGACGACCCGGGCAGCGCGCTCGCGGACGCCTACGACCTCGTCCTGAACGGGACGGAGATCGGCGGCGGGTCGATCCGTATCCACCGCGCGGAGATGCAGCAGCGGGTGTTCGACGTTCTCGGCCTGTCGAAGGAGGAGGCCGAGTCGAAGTTCGGGTTCCTGCTGGAGGCGTTCAAGTTCGGGCCGCCGCCGCACGGCGGGATCGCGTTCGGCTGGGACCGCGTCGTCATGCTCCTCGCCCGGCAGGAGTCGATCCGCGACGTGATCGCGTTCCCGAAGGCGGCGTCCGGCTACGACCCGCTGACGGCCGCGCCGACGCCGATCACGCCGCAGCAGCGCGCTGAGGCCGGTGTGGACGTCGTTCCCGAGGACGAGCCCGCCGAGGGCTGAGCGGCCGACGCGTGAGCGGCGCCGCCCCTACCGGGTGGCGCCGCTGGTCGTCCGGTACACGTCGTAGACGCCGTCGATGGACCGGACGGCCTTCAGCACGTGCCCGAGATGCTTCGGGTCGCCCATCTCGAACGTGAACCGCGACACCGCGACCCGGTCGCGGGTCGTGGTGACCGACGCCGAGAGTATGTTGACGTGCTGGTCGGACAGGACGCGCGTCACGTCCGACAGCAGCCGCGGCCGGTCGAGCGCCTCGACCTGGATCGCGACGAGGAAGACCGAGTCCTCGCCCGGGGACCATTTGACGTCGATCAGCCGGTCGGGCTGCGCCTTCAGGCTCTCGACGTTGGCGCAGTCGGCGCGGTGCACCGACACGCCGTGCCCTCGCGTCACGAACCCGACGATGTCGTCGCCCGGCACCGGGGTGCAGCAGCGCGACAGCCGGACCCACACGTCCGGGTCGTCGGCGACGACGACGCCCGGGTCGCCGGCGGGACGGCTGCGCTTGCGGCGGGTCGGCAGCGCGATCTCGGCGAGGTCCTCGTCGGCGCTCTCCACGCCGCCGAGCGCGTCCACGAGCTTCTGGACGACGTTCTGCGCCGAAATCTGGCTCTCCCCGACCGCCGCGTACAGCGACGACACGTCCGGGTAGCGGAGGTCGCGGGCGAGGGCGAGCAGCGCCTCACCGGACATCATCCGCTGCAGCGGCATGTTCTGCTTGCGCATCGCGCGGGCGATGGCGTCCTTGCCGGACTCGATCGCGGTGTCGCGGCGCTCCTTGGAGAACCAGTGCTTGATCTTGTTGCGGGCGCGGGCGCTCTTGACGAAGCCGAGCCAGTCGCGGCTCGGGCCGGCGTCCTGGGACTTGGAGGTGAACACCTCGACGGTGTCGCCGTTGTCGAGGGTCGACTCGAGGGGCACGAGCCGCCCGTTGACGCGGGCGCCGATACATCGGTGCCCGACCTCGGTGTGGATCGCGTACGCGAAGTCGACCGGCGTCGCGCCCTGCGGCAGGGCGATCACGTCGCCCTTCGGGGTGAACACGAACACCTCGGAGACCGACAGGTCGAACCGCAGCGACTCCAGGAACTCGGCCGGGTCGGCGGTCTCCTTCTGCCAGTCGAGGAGCTGGCGGAGCCACTGCATGTCACCGGCCTTGCGGCCGCCGACCGTCTCCTCCTTGTACTTCCAGTGCGCGGCGACGCCGTACTCGGCGCGGCGGTGCATGCCCCAGGTGCGGATCTGCAGCTCGACGGGCTTGCCCTCCGGGCCGATCACCGTCGTGTGCAGCGACTGGTACATGTTGAACTTCGGCATCGCGATGTAGTCCTTGAACCGGCCGGGGACCGGGTTCCATCGCGCGTGGATCGAGCCGAGCGCGGCGTAGCAGTCGCGGACGCTGTCGACCAGGACCCGGATGCCGACCAGGTCGTAGATGTCGTCGAAGGAGACGTCCCGCGCGATCATCTTCTGGTAGATCGAGTAGTAGTGCTTCGGCCGCCCGGTCACGGTGGCCTTGATCCGGGCCTCGCGCAGGTCGGTGGAGACGTTCTCGATCACTTCCTGGAGGTAGACGTCGCGGCGCGGGGCGCGTTCGGACACCAGCCGGGCGATCTCGTCGAACCGCTTCGGGTACATGGTGGCGAACGCGAGGTCCTCCAGCTCCCACTTCAGCGTGTTCATGCCGAGGCGGTGCGCGAGCGGCGCGAACACCTCCAGCGTCTCGCGGGCCTTCTTCTCCTGCTTGTGGCGCGGCATGTAGCGCAGCGTCCGCATGTTGTGCAGCCGGTCGCCGAGCTTGATCACCAGGACGCGGATGTCGCGGGACATCGCCACGACCATCTTGCGGACGGTCTCGGCCTCGGCGGCCTCCCCGTACTTGACCTTGTCGAGCTTGGTGACCCCGTCGACCAGCGCGCCGATCTCGTCGCCGAAGTCGGCGGTGAGCTGCTCCAGCGTGTAGGGGGTGTCCTCGACGGTGTCGTGCAGCAGCGCCGCGCAGAGCGTCTCGGTGTTCATGCCGAGCTCGGCGAGGATCGTCGCGACGGCGAGCGGATGCGTGATGTACGGGTCGCCGCTCTTGCGCTTCTGGTCGCGGTGGTAGTGCGCGGCGACGTCGTAGGCGCGCTCGATGAGCCGCAGGTCGGCCTTCGGGTGCGTGTTGCGGACGGTCTTGATCAGTGGTTCGAGTACCGGGTTCATAGCGGGGCCGCGCTGGGCGCCCAACCTGGCGAGCCTACGGCGCACCCGGGCGGCAGACGGTGGAATCGTGGCCGGCGTGGGCCTGGACGGGACTGCGGGGTCGGACGCGGCGGCGTCCGCCGGGGTGCCGGACGCCTCGGCGCCGGCGCGGGGGCCGGAGGGCTGCTGAG
>NZ_SMJX01000336.1 GCF_004348535.1 Actinomadura sp. KC216 | reverse complement strand
CCCCAAGCCCCCGGAAAAGAAGAAGGGCCGCAAAAAGTAGCCCCACCCCTACCGATCATGGCGGTTCCTGCCCACTACATGGGTGACACGCCTCCCAGTGGAAGGAACCCCATGAACGCCGCTACGGCGATCAACCTGCTGACGGCAGCGCTGGGCTTGATCAGCGCCTTACTGCCCCTCGCGGCCGGATACCGCCGTGTCCGGGACGGGCGGGACGGCGATGACCTCCGATGAAACCCGCGACGACCCGCCACCTTGGCAGGCCGGTCCGGAGCGGTTCCGGCGTTCACCGGAATCGCCGCCGCATCCCGATGGCGATGTCGGCACAGTGCGTGAGACCTTCCTGGACTTCTACGCCGACGAATACCAGCAGGTCGTGCGGTTCTTGATGATCGCCCGCGGTGCCGCCCTTCACGCCGCGGAGGACGCCGCCCAGGAGGCGTTCATCGAGGCGTGGCGCACAGCGCACCTGCCCGGGGACTGGGAGCGCATCGGCAACCGGAGGGCCTGGATCCGCACCATCGCCCTGCGCCGCTACAACCGGCCGGACGGCACCCGGCGCAGGCGACCGCCCACCGTCCCGGGTGTGGAGGAGGTCCTCGCCGACCTTCCCTCCCTCCGGCCGGATCCCGCCGACCTGGCGATCGGAACGATGCGGGTCCTGCAAGCGCTACGCGCCATCGAAGACGACCAGGCCCGCGCCGTGATGGCCTTCACCCTGGACGGCCACTCGGACCGCGTTATCGCCGCCCACATGGACATCGACCCTCAGCGCGTCCGAAATCTGCGCGCCAAGGCCCGCACCCTGCTGCGCCGACATCTGGGCCCCGTCCGCAGGCAGGAAGGAGAAGCGGCCCGATGACCCACGACGATCACGATCCGGCCGCTCTCACCGACGCCGAACTCGACCGCTTGCTGGCGGAGGCACACGATGACCTGCTCCGTCACACCGAGCGGTACACCGACCCCACAAGGGGCCTGCTGGCCTTCATGGGGGACGACGCCGCGACTACCGGCCCGGAGCCTCAGTCGCCCGGCCATGGCCGTGACTTGGTCATTCTCGAACTCCGCCACCTCATCCGCCGCACCGAGGAGCAACTGCCGGGAGGCATCACCGAGCTCCGCGACGCGCTGATCCGCGCGAATCTTTCCAGCCCCGACACGAGGTATCTGGGCTTCCTCCTGACCCTCACGCAAGCCGTCACCGCGGCCAACGCAACCCACAACGCCTTCTACAGGTCCCGCGACGTCCGCGATTTCACCCACGACCACGACCTGACCCGGGCCGTCGCGCTGGCTCTGGATCTGGCCCGCGACTTCGACGACGACGCGATCCTGAACCACGCGCTCAGCCTGGCATACGCCCGTGCCGACGGCCTCGATCACGCCGTCGACCGCGCCCTCGACCGCCACTACGTCCTCGACTGCGCCCGTTCTCTGGTCGCCGATCTCTGTCAGGCCTTGGCCAACGCCCCCGCCGTCCACCTGGCCCGCGATTTCAAATCCAACCTCGGACTCGTCCGGGTCCGCGCCCACGCCGTCGGCCTCGCCCGCAAGATCGTCAGAACCCATCATCTCGGGCTCATCGATGACCTCGCCGGCACGCTCGTTCACCTGGTCGCCGCGACGTTCGACTCAGCGCCTCTGGACCTGTCCGGTGTGAACCTCTCGCATCTCAAGGACATGGATCTCGAAGCACTCGCG
The DNA here is from genome assembly GCF_004348535.1 of Actinomadura sp. KC216. Lineage (GTDB taxonomy): Bacteria > Actinomycetota > Actinomycetes > Streptosporangiales > Streptosporangiaceae > Spirillospora. The sequence continues at coordinate 7,039 of NZ_SMJX01000336.1, read as the reverse complement.
GGCGCGGTGTGGACGCGAGCCACCACCTGGCCCACGACGGGCATTCGCGAGCTGGTCGAACAGCACTCCGAAGAGATCGGCGACGGGGTGTTCCAAGTCCGGCGGGGCACCGAGCATGACCCGCACGACTCCGTTCTGGCCTGAACTTCTCGGCGGTCAGCCGGGGTGGTCGACGGTGAGGCGGGCGGCCCGGCCCTTCTCGCCGGCGGCCCAGCAGCCGCCGTCGGGGGCGCAGTCGACGGTGTCGAAGCTGCCCTCGTCGAACCGCGTCCAGGTGCGTCCGGCGTTGAAGGTGAGGTCGCTGCCCGTGGGGCCCACGACCATCGCGATCGGGCCGGTGTAGCGGGGCCAGGTGGCGCCGGAACGGTATTCGGCGGGCGGGCGCTGCGCGGGGTGCCAGGTCCGGCCGCCGTCGCTGGTCGTGGCCGCGGCGTTCGGGGACGGCTCGCCCGGACGGTAGTCGCCTCCGACCGCGACGCCGTGCCGGGAGTCGCGGAACGCCACCGAGAACACGCCCTGGGACGCGCCGGACGGCAGCGGCGTGTCGGCGACCGTCCAGGTGCGGCCACGGTCACCGGAGTGGAAGACCCGTGCGCGGGACGCTCCGCCAGTGGCGAGCCACACGTCGCGCTTTCCATGGCTCACCAGGCACTGGCCGCTGGCGGCGAACGCGAACTCGCCCTCCAGGGCCTCGGGCATCCCCGTGGACGGCAGCACCTGCCAGGTGCGTCCCGCGTCCTTGGTGGAGATGACGCGGAACCGGCCGTCGACCGGGTCGCTCATGGCGAGGCCGTTGCGGGAGTCGAAGAACGTCATGCAGTCGTAGAACGCCTTCGGTTCGTCGTTCTTGAAGCCGAGCGTCCAGGTGCGGCCACCATCGGAGGTGCTGTAGACGCGGGACGCCTCGCCCTCGCCGATCGCCAGCACGACGGCGCGCTTCGCGTCGAACGCCTCGATGTCGCGGAACTCCAGCCCGGCGGCGTCGGCCGGGGCGACGTTCTGCCAGGTACGGCCGCCGTCGGTGGTGCGCAGGACGGTCCCGCCGCTGCCCGCCAGCCAGGCGACCTTACGGCCCACGGCGGCGAGGCCGCGGAACCGCGCCTCGGACCCGGTCGGCGTGACCCGCCAGCCGAGCCCGGCCGTCCAGACGCGCATGCCCTCGGTGGTCTCCGCGTGCGCGGTGCCCGGCACCGCGAGGGAGGCCACGATCATCGCCGCACACACTCCGGTGAGCGACAGCTTCCGGGCGAGCGCCCGCATCGGCTTCATAGGCCGCAACGTAACGAAAGATGATCAACGCGTCCAGACCCACAAAATCATGCGCCGGACGTACTTTTGCGGGCGGAGTGGTCGCGGGATTAGTCTTCGAGTTTTATGCGGAGGCGGCGGAAGCCTCGGCCCTTGTTCTCGACCTTTGCGACTCGGATGCGGCCGACCTGTTTGGTGGACGCGACGTGGGTGCCTCCGTCGGCCTGGGTGTCGAGGCCGACGATGTCGACGATGCGGACGTCCTGGACCTCGGGCGGTACCAGGTTCGTCGCCGTCCGGATGATGTCGGGGATCTCGAAGGCCTCGGCCCGCGGCAGCGTCTTGATGTCGATGCGGCGGTCGGCCTCGATCTCGGCGTTGCAGGCGTCCTCGACGGCCTGCTTGAAGCCGGGCGGGACCTCGCGGAGGTCGAAGTCCATGCGGGCGGTCAGCATTTCCATGTTGCCGCCCGTCACCAGGCAGCCGTAGTCGCGGAAGACCACGCCGCACAGGAGGTGGAGGCCGGAGTGGGTGCGCATCAGGGCGGTTCTGCGGTCGTCTTCGAGGGCGCATTCCACGGCGGTGCCGGGCGGGGGGACGGGGTCGTCCTCCACCGGGATGAGGGTCAGGTCGTCGGCCTTGCGCGCGCCGGCGATGCGGGTCTGGACGCCCTGCCAGAGCAGGACCCCGTGGTCCGGCGGCTGCCCGCCGCCGCCCGGGTAGAACGCTGAGCGGTCGAGGACGATGCCGTCCGGCCCCGAGTCGAGGACGACCGCCTCCCATTCCCGCAGCTCTTGGTCGTCCAGTTCCAGGCGCGTGGTACGCCCCATGATCTCCATGCGCTCAGCCTAGGACGCGCCGGGTCTACCAGGGGCCGTAAGGGCCGGAGTGGGAGTTGCCGCCGTTCCGCTTCTTGAAGGGGGCGACGGCCGGGCGGACGTCCGCCAGGTAGACGGCGGCTGCGATGAACGCGGCGACCGGGAGGATGCCGAGCAGCAGGGCGATCGGGCTGGCGCCGAGCGCCGCGGGCGCGACCGCGTAGGCGCCGCCGACGACCACCGTGACGATCAGGACGATCGTCCACATCTTCTTGCGCCACTTGCCCGCGGCGCTGAACGCGCTCTCCGGGACGGTCAGGGAGTCGATCAGCGCCCACGCCTCCATCGCGAACGCGATGATCAGCAGTAGCCAGAAGAAGTAGTCCAGCACATTGAAGTCCGACATCGGCGATCAGCTCTCCTGCTCGTCTCGGACGGCGATTCCACGTCGCCCACACGGGGCCTCACTACCCCAACCCTATGCGCGCCGTCCACCGATGAGCCCGCATCGGGAGCGCGGGAACGCGAAAGAGCCCGGCCGGAGGGCCCGGCCGGGCTCCTTACAGATGTCGCGCTCAGGCGCCGTTCTTCTTGGTCGTGGACCGCGTCCGCGTGCCGTTGCGCTTCTGCGCCGCGGCGCGAGGCTTCGGGGCCGGCTTCGTGTCGGTGATCTCGGCGACCTCGACGGCCTCGCGGTGGACGACCTTCTTGCCGCGCTCGGCGAGCTCCTCGAAGAGCTCGAAGGCCAAGGTGCCGACGTGCGTCGCGTAGGCGACGGCGGCGCCGGGCAGGTCCTTGGCGTCGACGCGCTCCTGGTACCGGGAGACCTCGCCGCGGTAGCGGTCCACGGTGCCGAGGACCTGGACGCGGTAGCGGTCGACGGTCTCGCGGACCTCGCCCTGGTACTTCGTCGCGGTCTCGCGGTACCTGGTCATCTGCTCGGGCATCTCGCGGAGCTTCTGCACCGCGAAGTCGCCCGCGCCGGCCACGGCGTACACGGCCTTGTTCTCTCGCAGGTTGCTGGCCAGCGTCATCCGACCTCTTCCTTTCCTTCTGGTGTTCGCTCTGGAATGGCTTGCTCGGCCGCGGGCCACCCGTCCGGCTCGGCGGCCTCGTCGGGGGCCGCGTACTCCGACGGCGGGACGCCGTCGGCCTCGTTCTCCTTGAGGAACGACGCGTAGATGTCGAGCAGGACCTGCTTCTGCCGTTCCGTGAGGAGGGCGTCGGCGCGGACGGCGGCCTGCAGGTCCGTGTCGGCCTCGCGGGCCTCCAGGATCCCGGCCTGGACGTACAGCGCCTCGGCGGAGATCCGCAGACCCTTCGCGATCTGCTGCAGGATCTCGGCGCTCGGCTTGCGCAGGCCGCGCTCGATCTGGCTCAGGTACGGGTTGGATATGCCCGAGACGTCCGCGAGCTGACGCAGCGAGATCTTCGCCCGCGTCCGCTGCTCGCGGATGTACTCCCCGATCGAGCCGACCTTCGAACCAGCCATGTCTCCACCCTGCGTCATCGTGCTTGCAATTGCAAGCACGATAGCTAGCACTTGCCGGGTGAGTCCCCTCACATGGCCGAGATTTGACGCCGCGGCGTTCATCCGGGCGGCGTCGAGCGGCGAATACCCGGTGCTCGACAGGTCATTCCAGGCACCGGGCCCGTCTCTGTCCCGCCTCTATCCGGAGGCGGGCCCGGCCACTAGCTGACTTTGGAGGGCGGGGCCGTCCAGGTGTTGCAGAGCGTCAGGCGGCGCCCGTCGTAGCCCGTGACGACCCAGCCCGCGTAGTGGCGGCCCAGGCCGTGGTCGCGCTCGTCCGGGGGCAGGCGGTCCTCGCCGCGGCCCCGCAGGTCGATGATCATCGCGGTGTACTGCTCCTGCGTCATCGGCAGCGTGGTGCGCTCCGCGCCGAGGAACGCCCCGGCGAAGCACTGCGCCTGGAGTTCGATGCGGCGGCTCGCCTCGTTGCGGGCGGCGGTGCCGGCGGACTCCATCTGCCGGTCGGCGTAGAGCAGGATGCCCGCGCGGTCCTGGACGTGGTGCCCGTACTCGTGGGCGATGATGCGCGCGAACACCGCGTAGTGGGACAGCGGCTCGCCGCCCGAGGTCTCCACGACGTGCCGGAGCCCCACGTACATCGTGTTGTTGGCCGGGCAGTAGAACGCGGACGCGCCCGGCGCCGGGTAGCTGCCGCAGGGGCTGCGTCCGGGCTCCACCCAGAACACGCGGTCGGGCTTCTGGTAGGGGATTCCGGCCTTCTCGAACTGCCTCGTCCAGGAGACGTCCAGGCAGTCGCTCAGCACGTCCATGAAGCGGCGCATGGACTCGGCGCTCGGCTCGATGCGGGGCACGGTGCAGTTCACCGGCGTCAGCGCGCCCGTCTTGTAGAGCTTGCTGTCGGTGGCCTGCGCGCGCGGGGACGTCCCGCCGCCGGACGCGGTGGTGGTCCGGGTGCCGGACACGCCGTCCTGCCCGGCGAAGAGGGTGAGCCCGAGGATCCCGAGGACGATCATCGAGGTGAGGCCGCCGAAGATGCCCGCGATCGTCCCGCCGGCGCTGCGGCGCGGCCGCGGGCGCATCGGGGCGTACCGGTACTGCGGCTGCCCGTACGGGCCGCGGGGCGGGTACGGCGGCCCCGGAGGGCGCGGCGGGCCGGGCGGTCCCGGCGGGCCGTAGGCAGGGGGCGGCCCGTAACCGGGGTGCCCCTGGCCGGGCGGCCCGTATCCGGGTCGCCCGTAAGGCTGCGCCGGATGCCGCGAGGGGGGCGGCGGGGGGTACTGACCTGCCATAGCAGGTCATCATCGCACGCATTCCCGATACCATTTGCGGCCATGTCTGCTCTTGCGGCGATGTTCCGGTTGCGGCCGGTGGTTGCGGTGGTGTCGGGTGCTTTGTCGGCAACGGCCGTCCTGTCGGCCTCGACCTGGGTTTCCGCCTCGGCGGCGGAGCCTGCGCGGGTGCGGGTCGCCGCGGCGGAGCGCGTTCTGAAGGACGAGGCCGTCCTCACCACGGGTAAGGGCGGTGTGACCCGGGTGAGAGAGACGATTCTCTACCGGTTCGACGGCGGCAAGGGCTTCGACCGGACGTTCCCGACGCGTGACCACGAGAGCCTCACCGAGGACCGCGTCTACAAGATCGAGAACCTGCGGGCCAGCAGCCCGGACGGCGGGCCCACCAAGGTCGGCTCGTCCAGCAAGGACACCACGACGACCGTCTCGGTCAGCGGCGGCCAGGAGCTGACCGGCAACCGCACGATCATCCTGGAGTACGACGTGCGCGGCGCGATCACCCGGATGGGCGCGGCGGAGGAGCTGCGCTGGCCGGTGATCGGCGGCTGGAAGGTGCCGGTGGACGAGGCGCGCGCGGTCGTGGACGGCGGCGCGGCCATCCGCAACGTCAACTGCTTCACCGGGCCGATCGGCAGCACGATCGGCTGCACGCAGTACTTCACGAACCACACGCACACGCAGGGCGTCTTCGCGGAGCAGGGGCTGCTGCCGGGCGAGTACCTCACGGTCGTCGCGGGCCTCCCGGCGGGGACGACCGGCGGCCACGCCCTCTACGAGCGGCGCCACACGATCGCGACGGCGTTCTCGGTCAACGCCGTCACCGGCGGCGCGCTCGTCGGGCTGCTGGTGCTGCTGGGCGGCGGGCTGGCGGCGCTCTACATGCTCCGCGGGCGCAACGCCCGGGTCGTGGGGAAACATGCCGCCGAGGGCGACCATCCGCCGCTCGCCGGGACGGAGTTCGAGCCGCCGGACGGGGTCCGTCCCGGCCAGATCGGGACGCTGATCGACGAGCAGGCCGATGTGATCGACGTCACCGCGACGATCGTGGACCTCGCCGTCCGCGGCTACCTGCTGATCGAGGAGGAGGACAGGGCCACTTCCGGCCGCCTCGACTGGACGCTGCGGCGGCTCGGCCGTCCCGTCGTCGAGCTGCTCCCCTACGAGCGGATCCTGCTGGACGCGCTGCTCACCGCGCCCGACGGCACCGGCCGCGACGCGGTCAAGCTGTCGGAGCTCGGCGGCACGTTCGCGACCAAGCTCGCGCAGGTCAGGTCCGCGATGTACGACGACGTGGTGAAGCAGGGCTGGTTCGCGCGGCGGCCCGACACCGTCCGGTCCCGGTGGACGGTCGCGGGCATCCTGATCACCCTGCTCGGCGTCGCCGGGACCGTCGCGCTCGCCCTCACCACCGAATGGGCGCTCGCCGGGCTCGCGGTGATCATCGCGGGCGCGGCGCTGGCGTACGGCGGCCAGTACATGCCCGCGAAGACGGCGCGCGGCGCCACGGTCCTCGCGCACACCATCGGGTTCCGCGCGTTCCTGGAGCGCGGCGCCATCCCGGACGGCGCCGCGCTCGAGTCGCGGCAGCGGATCGCGCTGTTCTCGCGGTTCCTGCCGTACGCGGTCGTGTTCGACGCCGTCCCGAAATGGGCCGAGACGGTGAAGGACGCGGGCGAGCGCGCCGAGGGCGCCGACAACCTCTACTGGTACGAGGGCCCGGCCGAATGGGACCTGTCGAAGTTCGCCGAGTCGATGCGCACGTTCACCTTGGCGACCTCCGGTTCCATCTCCCAGTCCCGGGGCCTGTGAGGCCCGTCGCGGCGGGTGGCGACCGAAACGGAGGCGGGCGGTCGCCGAAACGGAGGCGGACGGTTAAGGAACTGACGGGGGGTAGGGGCTGAGGCGAGGAGGTTCCTCATGCTCCCCAGCCCCGACCTCGCAGTTTCCGCCGCCGCGGGCCCGGTCCTCGCCGACTCGACCCGCCTCGGGGACGCGGCCTTCATGGCCGTCGGCCCTGCGGTGATCTTCGTGGCGGTCATCGCGTGGATCGTGGTGACGCTGGTGGTGGCGCAGCGGCAGCCGCGCCGTTCGAGGCGCTCCTCCGGGCTGCCGCATCGCGGACCCGTCCAGGGCGGTGTGATCTTGGGCAGCCCGTCGCAGCGGACGAGCCGAGACCCGATCCCGCCCCGGCC
>NZ_SMJX01000335.1 GCF_004348535.1 Actinomadura sp. KC216 | reverse complement strand
GCTCGGGTCGAGCCCGATCGTCAACGTCCACGTCGTCTACGACCGGCCGGTGCTGGACGAGCCGTTCGTCGCCGCGATCGATTCGCCCGTCCAGTGGGTCTTCGACCGGACGGCGATCAGCGGCGTCCCGTCCGGCCAGTACCTGGCGGTGTCGGTGTCGGCGGCCGACCGCTGGATCGACACGCCGACCGCCGAGCTGCGCGAGGTCTACCTCGCCGCGCTGGAGCGGCTGTTCCCGGCCGCCCGCCGCGCCCGCGTCACCGACTTCTTCGTGACCCGGGAGCGGCACGCCACGTTCCGTCAAGGCCCCGGCAGCGGCGCGCTGCGTCCCGCGTCCGCGACCCGGCTGCCGTGGCTGTTCCTCGCCGGTGCGTGGACCGACACGGGCTGGCCCGACACCATGGAGGGGGCCGTGCGCAGCGGTCTGAGCGCCGCCCGGCTGGCCCGGCGGCACCTGGCCGGTGCGGGGGTGAGCGCCCGATGACCGCCGTGCCGGCCTCGATCACCGACGGGCGGGCGCTGGTGGACCGGGCGATGCGCGCGTCCGCCGAGCGGCTCGACCCGATGACCCGCCGCGTCGTCGCCTACCACCTCGGCTGGACCGACGAGCAGGGCCGTCCGGCCGCGGCGGGCGGGAAGGCGCTGCGTCCGGCGCTGGCGCTGCTGTCGGCCCGCGCCGCCGGGACGCCCTACGAGACGGCGCTGCCGGGCGCGGTCGCCGTCGAGTTCGTGCACGCGTTCTCGCTGCTGCACGACGACATCATGGACGGCGACCGGACCCGCAGGCACCGTCCCGCCGCGTGGACGGTGTTCGGCCCGTCCGCCGCGATCCTCGGGGGTGACGCGCTGCTGGCGCTGTCGGAGGAGCTGCTGCTGGACGAGCACACGCGCGGCGCGCACTGGGCCGCGCGCGCTCTGGCCGCCGCGACGCAGCGGCTCATCTCGGGGCAGGCGCTCGACCTCGGGTTCGAGCAGCGCGACGACGTCACCCTCGACGAGTGCCTGACGATGGCCGCCGACAAGACCGGCGCGCTGCTCGCCTGCGCCTGCTCGATCGGGGCGATGCTCGGCGAGGGGCCCACCCGGCTCGTCACCGCGCTGACCGGCTTCGGGGCCGAGATGGGCCTGGCGTTCCAGCTGGTGGACGACCTGCTCGGCATCTGGGGCAGCCCGGACGCGACCGGCAAGCCGGTGCTGGCCGACCTGCGGGCCCGCAAGAAGTCGCTGCCCGTCGTGTACGCGCTGACCGCCGGGACCGCCGAGTCCGAACGCCTCGCCGAGCTGTACGCGCTGCCGGGGCCGCAGCCCGAGGACGTCCTGCGGGAGATGGCGCGGCTGGTCGAGGCGGCCGGAGGGCGGGAATGGGCGGCTGCCGAGGCGGACCGCCGGATCGCGTCGGCGGAGAAGCGGCTCGCCGACTCGGGCATGGACGACCACGTCCGCGCCGAGTTCCGCGACATCGCACTCTTCGTCACCTCCCGTGATCACTGACCTGCGGAAAGGGAGCGCTGAATGACAACGACCGACGTGTCCGGACTCACCGGTGCCGCCGCTGCCGCCGTCGACGCGGCCCGCGACCACCTGCTCGGCCTGCAGTCGCCCGAGGGCTGGTGGCGGGGCGAGCTGGAGACCAACGTGACCATGGACGCGGAGGACCTGCTGCTCCGCCAGTTCCTCGGCATCCGCTCCGAGAGCGAGACGGCCGAGGCGGCGCGCTGGATCCGCTCGCAGCAGCGCGAGGACGGGACGTGGGCGAACTTCCACGGCGGCCCGCCCGAGCTGTCGACGACGGTCGAGGCGTACGTCGCGCTGCGCCTCGCCGGTGACCCCGTGGACGCCGACCACATGCGCCGGGCGGCGAAGTACGCGCGGGACGCGGGCGGCATCGAGGCCACCCGCGTGTTCACCCGGATCTGGCTGGCCCTGTTCGGGCAGTGGTCGTGGGACGACCTGCCCGTCATGCCGCCGGAGCTGATGTACCTGCCGAGACGCGTCCCGCTGAACGTGTACGACTGGGCGTGCTGGGCGCGGCAGACGATCGTGCCGCTGACCGTGCTCGGGTCGCTGCGCCCGGTCCGGGCGCTGCCGTTCGACCTGCCGGAGCTGCGCAGCGGCGTCCGTCCGGTGAAGGACGAGAAGGGCTGGGGACGGTTCTTCAACGGGCTCGACCGCGTCCTGCACGTGTACGAGAAGCGCCCGGTGCGGCCGCTGCGGACGGCGGCGATGCGCCGCGCCGCCGACTGGATCATCGCCCGGCAGGAGGCGGACGGCTGCTGGGGCGGGATCCAGCCGCCGTGGGTGTACTCGCTGATGGCGCTGCACGAGCTCGGCTACGGCCTCGACCATCCGGTGATCCGCCGCGGCCTGGACGGTTTGGAACGCTTCACGATCCGGGACGAGAAGGGCCGCCGGATGGAGGCGTGCCAGTCGCCGGTCTGGGACACCGTCCTGGCCATGAACGCGCTCGGCGACGCGGGCGTGCCCGCCGACGACCCGGCGATGCGGCGCGCCGCCGCCTGGGTCGTCGGGGAGGAGATCCGCGGGCCGGGGGACTGGTCCGTGCGCCGCCCCGGCCTCCCGCCGGGCGGCTGGGCGTTCGAGTTCGACAACGACATCTACCCCGACACCGACGACACCGCCGAAGCGATCCTCGCCCTGCGCAAGGTCGACCTCCCGGAGGCCGAGGCGCCGATCGGGAGGGCCGTCCGGTGGCTGGAGGGCATGGCGTCGCGCGACGGCGGCTACGGGGCGTTCGACGCCGACAACACCCAGGACCTCTGCAACAAGCTGCCGTTCTGCGACTTCGGCGCGGTCATCGACCCGCCGTCCGCCGACGTCACCGCGCACGTCGTGGAGGCGCTGTGCGGCGAGGGGCGCGCGGAGTCACCGACCGTCAAGCGCGCCGTCGTCTGGCTGCTGAAGGCCCAGGAGGCAGACGGTTCGTGGTTCGGACGCTGGGGCGCCAACCACGTGTACGGGACGGGCAGCGTCGTCCCGGCGCTGGTCGCCGCGGGCGTCGGCCGGGGCAAATCGGCGATCCGCCGGGCGGTGGCGTGGCTGGAGCGGCACCAGAACGACGACGGCGGCTGGGGCGAGGACCTGCGCTCCTACGACGACCCCGCCTGGATCGGGCGGGGCGCGTCGACGGCGTCGCAGACGGCCTGGGCGCTGCTGGCGCTGCTCGCCGCCGGTGAACGCTCCCCGGCCGTGGACGCGGGCGTCCGCTGGCTCGTCGACCACCAGCGACCCGACGGGACCTGGGACGAGGACCAGTACACCGGCACCGGATTCCCCGGCGACTTCTACATCAACTACCACCTCTACCGGCTGGTCTTCCCGATCAGCGCGCTCGGCCGCTATCTGCCAAAGGAGGTCCGGACATCATGAGCATGCCGCTTCGCCAAAGCGTCCGCATCGGGACCTATATCCTCCGCAACAAGATTCGCGGCAGGGACAAGTTCCCTCTGATCGTGGAACTCGAACCGCTCTTCGCGTGCAATCTCGCGTGCGCCGGATGCGGCAAGATCCAGCACACGCACGACATCCTGAAGAAACGGATGCCGGTCGAGCAGGCCATCGCCGCGATCAAGGAGAGCGGCGCCCCGATGGTGTCCATCGCGGGCGGTGAACCGCTCATGCATCCGCAGATCGACGAGATCGTCGGCGAGCTGGTCAAGATGAAGAAGTTCGTCTTCCTCTGCACGAACGCGCTGCTCATCCCGAAGAAGCTCGACAGGTTCAAGCCGTCGCCGTACTTCGCGTGGGCGGTGCACATCGACGGCCTGAAGGAGCGGCACGACGCGTCCGTCTGCAAGGAGGGCGTCTTCGAGGACGCTGTCGCCGCCATCAAGGAATGCCAGAAGCGCGGATTCCGCGTCACGACGAACACGACGTTCTTCAACACAGACACGCCGCAGACCGTCATCGACGTCCTGAACTATCTCAACGACGACCTCAAGGTCGACGAGATGATGATCTCACCGGCCTACGCGTACGAGAAGGCGCCCGATCAGGAGCATTTCCTCGGCGTCCAGGAGACCAGGGAACTGTTCCGCAAGGCGTTCTCGGACGGGCGCCGCAAGCGCTGGCGCTTCAACCACTCGCCGCTCTTCCTCGACTTCCTGGAGGGCAAGGCCGACTTCGCCTGCACGGCGTGGGGAATCCCGTCCTATTCCCTTTTCGGGTGGCAGCGTCCCTGCTACCTGATGTCGGACGGCTACGCCCAGACCTACAAGGAGCTCATCGAGGAGACCGACTGGGACGCCTACGGACGGGGCCGCGACCCGCGCTGCGCCAACTGCATGGCGCACTGCGGGTACGAGCCCACGGCCGTCCTGAGCACGGTGAGCTCCCTGAAGGAGTCACTGCGCGCCATCCGCGCGAAGTAAGGCCGGGTCACGGGGTCACGGGCGTCCCACTCCCGGGACGTCCACCCGTGTGGCGAGCACCTGGCCGCTGCCCGGTGTCACCAGGTCCGGGCCGGTCATGCCGCGGAACTCGGCGGCCACGACGAACAGCGTCCTGCCGTCCGGGCCGCCGAGGGCGCAGGCGAAACCGCCGCGGTCCAGGGCGACCGTGTCCAGGACGGCGCCGCCCTCCGCGACGCGCGCGCACCACTGGTTGGGCACGTCGGCGTACCAGACGGCGCCCTCCGCGTCGAGGCAGATGCCGTCCGGGGTGCCCTCGCCCAGGTCGGCCCAGACGCGCCGGTTCGACAGGCCGCCGCCCGCTTCGATGTCGAACGCCAGCAGGCGGTGCCGGTAGGAGTCGGCGACGATCAGGGTGGAGTCGTCGGGCGTGACGGCCATCCCGTTGGGGAAGTCGATGTCGTCCGCGACCTGGCGCACCGTGCCGTCCGCGGTGACGAGGTGGACGAAGCCGGGCTTGAACGCGTCCGGCTCGGCCGGGTTCCAGCCGAGCCGGTTGACGTAGGCGTTGCCGCGGCCGTCGATCGCGATGTCGTTCCAACCCGGGTCGCCCAGTTTCACGTGCGGGGTCAGGGCGCCGTCCGGTTCGCGGCGCAGCAGCCGCCCGCCCGCGGAGTCGACGACCAGCAGCCGCCCGTCCGGGAGGAAGGCGCTGCACAGCGGCAGCGAGTCCACCCGCGCGACCACCTCGGCGCCGCCGTCGAGACCGACGGCGACGACCTCGCCCGCCGTCCAGTCGGAGAAGTACAGCCGGTCCCCGTGCCAGCGCGGCGACTCCAGCAGCCCCCGGCCGTCGAGCAGTGTCCGGATCTCACCCATGCTCGTCCCACCTCGATCGGTTCACCGCCGCCCCCGTGGACGGCGTCTCACCTCCTACACGAACGGACACCGCCCGGATCGACACCGGGGACGGCCGGTTTGCGACGTAGTAGTACGGAGGGCCGAGCGTGGAGCCGATACCCGAGGGTGACGCCCATCCGGTCCGGCCGCTCCTAGCGTGATGATCACCGCCGAGGGCGGGTCGAGCGAGGGGAGAGGCCATGCTGCGCACGTTGATCGCCGCCGCCGGAATCGTGGGGCTGGCGGTGGCGGGGACGGTGACCGCGCCGGGGGCGTCCGCGTCCCCAGCCGACGAGAATCAGCGGCTCAGGCAGCTGATCAACCGGATCACGACGGAGGACGGGGCGCCGGGGGCGATCGCCTACGTCGAGGACCGGCGCGGACGGAGGACGGTGATCAGGAGCGGGGTGGGCGATCTCCGGACCGGCGCGCCCGTCCCGGTGAACGGGCACTGGCGGATCGGCAGCATCACCAAGCCGTTCGTCGCGACCGTGGTGCTCCAGCTCGTCGGCGAGGGCGAGGTCGAGCTGGACGCGCCCGTCGACCGGTACCTGCCCGGTCTGGTCGACCGCAGGATCACCGTCCGGCACATCCTCCAGCACACCAGCGGCCTGCCGGACTACCTGAAGCACCTGGCCATGCCGGACATCATCCAGAACCCGCTCGACCACCACGACCGCCGCGACCTGCTCGCCACGGCCCTGAAGCACCCGCCGCTGTTCGAGCCCGGGAAGGAGTGGTCGTACGGCAACACCGGCTACCTGCTCGCCGGGATGCTGATCGAGAAGGTCACCGGGCGCCCGTACGGGGAGGAGATCGAGCGGCGCATCCTGAAGCCGCTGCGGCTGCGCCACACGTCCGTGCCCGCCGACCACTCGTTCCTGCCCTGGCCGCACCCGCGCGGCTACGTCCGTCCCGCCCCGGACGCGGCGCCGCTCGACCGGACGCGGCTCAACCCCTCGGTCGCCCCGTCGAGCGGGAACATGGTGTCGACGGCGTCCGACGTGAACCGCTTCTTCGCCGCCCTCATCGGCGGGCGGCTGCTCGACCGCGCCGAGCTGCGCGAGATGATGACCACCCGCCCCACCGGACGGCCGTCAGGAACGGAGTACGGCCTCGGGCTGGAGCGGGTCCCGCTGCGCTGCGGCGGCCACCTGTGGGGGCACGCCGGGGACTTCATCGGGTTCTCCACCCGCAGCGGCGTCGGCCCGGACGGCAGGCGCGCCACGGTCATGGCCAACCTCAAACCCGGGAGCACCGACGCGCAGGACGACGACCTCGGCGAGGCCCTCACGACCGCTCTGTGCGAGTGACGTCCGCGGGCTCCGGGCTTGCGGTGCCGCCCCTGGACCGGGGCGCGCGGGCGCAGCTGAGGGCCACCAGCGGCAGCAGCGTGACCAGCCCGAACGTCACGAGGCGGATGCCGTAGTCGTTGACCACCGCGCCGATCACGCACGTGGTCAGGACCGCCGCGAGCGTGGGACGCAGCGTCGGCCACGCGCGCAGGGCCGCGTCGAGGTAGCCGGGCGAGAACCGGTCGGGCCACACCAGCGCCGCCACCAGGACGGCGAGGACGAGCGCCGTGCCCCAGGCCATCGGGCCGCCCGCGAGGGAGCCCAGCGCGTACCCGGCCTTGCGCTCGACGAGCTGCCACGCCTGCCCTTCGAGGACGTCCTGGACGAACCGCCCGGCATGGGTGCGGGAGGCGGCGGGACGCAGCCAGTCCGCCACCGCGACGGCCGCGACCGCCGCCACCGCCGCCGACCCGACCGCGACCAGCCGCGCCGGGGTCAGCCGCACCCCGGCGACCGCGAAGCACAGCACCGCGACGCCCGGGATCAGCGCCAGCCCGCCGCCGACGTCCGCGCCCCACGACGGCCACGTGTCCACGCCGACGGCCACCGCGCCGATCACCGCCACGGCCACGGTCGCCGCGCGCCGCCGCCCGCGCTCGATCAGCTCGGCCGCCGCCGCGCCCGCCAGCACCAGCGCGGCGACGGAGAACACGGCGAAGGTGGAGTTGCCGAACCCGTAGTACCGCCCGCCGTACAGCGCGGACGGCCCGAACGGGCTGGCGCGGTGCAGGAGCGTGCCGGTCGCCGCGTCCACGACCAGGACGCTGAACGTGAGCAGGCTGACGGCCAGCGGCACCCGCCACAGCGGCCGCGCGGGCAGCAGCCACACCGGCACCGCCGCCGCCGCGACGGTGAACACCAGGGCGCCCCACAGCGCCGCGTCCTGGAACGGGGCGTGCCACCACCGCGTCAGCGACACCAGATACACCGACACCGGCACCACCGAGAAGACGAGCGCCGCGTGGATGAGGCCGCGCCTCTGCCACGGTCTCGGCGTCCGGCCGCGCCGCGCGGTGACCACAGCGGCGGTGTACAGGACGAACTGCGTCACCGCCACCACGAGCAGGAGCAGCCTCGACCATTGCCGCAGCGTCTGGTCGGTCGTGGTCACGGCCCCCAGCTCGTGGACGGTCGTGGTCGGGTCGGCGGGGCGCGCCCGCCCGAGGGAGATCGGCGTGCCGCTGAACTCGGCCGGCTCGGGCGCGCCGACCGCGTCGAGCAGGGTGCTGGGGACGTCCAGCAGCCGGACGACCCCGCCCCAGCGGGTGGAGGTGACGGTCAGCAGCGCGGGGTCGGAGCGCGAGGCCGTCACGGGTCCGGCGACCATGCTGACCGCCAGATGCGGTGTCCCGCCCGGCGGCTCGGTGACGCCTTGGACCAGCACGGTGGTGGCGCCGTCCAGGCGTTCCAGCACGCTTCCCGCGAACGCGTCGATCTTCGCCAGCGAGTTCAGCCGTCCGGAGCCGGACTCCACGACCTGGCCGCCGTCGATCACCGTGACCGGGCAGCGGAGGGCGTCGTCGTCCACGGTGGCGCTGTAGCGGGCGACGGTCCCGTCCGGACGGGCCAGCGCGACGGCGGCGCCGGGCCCGATGGCGGTCTCGCAGCCTTCGTGCTCGGCCAGCGCCCGGCCGAGTTCACCGGGATGCGGGGAGAACTCCGATCGGGACTGGGCGTCGACGAGCTCGTCCCACCGTCCCACGCGCGCCTCGCCCTCGCGGTCGCCGGTGCCCGTGACCTTGGGCAGGGGCTTGCATTCGCCCTCGTCCGGGCCCTCCTCCCAGCGGGGCCCCACGCTGGACTGCCCCGCGGACAGCGACAGCCACCCGTCGGACGCGCACGCCGACCCGCCCGTCGTCCGGACCGTCGCGGCACCGGCCGCCGCACCGGTGGCGCCGCCGGTGGATCCGCCGCCGGTGAGCAGGCGCCACAGGTGCGGGGTCTGGTCCTCGCGGATGTCGCCCCACGCCAGCCCCGCGACGCCGATGACCACCACCGGCGCGCGCACCGGACGGACGTCCCCGCCCGACCGCCCCGCGAGCTGCACCGCCGCCGACCCGATGACCAGGCACAGCAGCACCGCCGCCCACGCCACCGCCACCTGGCCGCGCCTTCGCCCCGCATCGATCATGAGGCCAGAGTCCTGGCC
>NZ_SMJX01000334.1 GCF_004348535.1 Actinomadura sp. KC216 | reverse complement strand
GGGTCGTTCGGGTGGACCGGCTCTGTGTCGGTGAGGTTCGTCGGGGAGAGGGTCTGGTCGTGGTTGAGGACGACCACGCCGTCGGCGGAGAGGCCCACGTCCAGCTCGATCGCGTCCACGCCCAGGTCAAGGGCGTGGGCGAAGCCGGGGAGGGTGTTCTCGGGGCGGAGGCCGCGGGCGCCGCGGTGGCCGTGGTTCTCGACCGGCACGGTCAGACGAGGGGGCGGAGGGAGAGCGTCTGATCGCGGCCGGGGCCGACGCCGATCGCGGAGATGCGGCAGCCGGACATCTCCTCCAGCGCGCGGACGTACGCCTGCGCGTTCTTGGGGAGATCATCGAAGGTCTTGGCGCCGGTGATGTCCTCGCGCCAGCCGTCGAGGTACTCCAGGACGGGCTTGGCGTGGTGGAAATCGGTCTGCGTCGTGGGCAGCTCGTCCACGCGGGCGCCGTCGATCTCGTAGGCGACGCACACCGGGACGCGGTCCAGGCCGGACAGGACGTCCAGCTTCGTGAGGAAGTAGTCGGTGATGCCGTTGACGCGGGTGGCGTAGCGGGCGATGACGGCGTCGAACCAGCCGCAGCGGCGGTCGCGGCCCGTGGTCACGCCGTACTCGCCGCCCGTCTTGCGCAGGTACTCGCCCTGCTCGTCCAGCAGCTCGGTGGGGAAGGGGCCGGAGCCGACGCGGGTCGTGTACGCCTTGATGATGCCGATCACGCGGCTGATCTTCGTGGGGCCGATGCCGGAGCCCGCGCACGCGCCGCCCGCCGTCGGGCTGGACGACGTCACGAACGGGTACGTGCCGTGGTCGAGGTCGAGCAGCGTGCCCTGGGCGCCTTCCAGGAGGACGACCTTGCCGTCGTCCAGTGCCTTGTTGAGGACGAGCGTCGTGTCGGCGACGAACGGCTTGAGCCGCTCCCCGTACTCCACGTACTCCTGGACGATCGGCCCGGTCTCGATGC
The DNA here is from genome assembly GCF_004348535.1 of Actinomadura sp. KC216. Taxonomy (GTDB): domain Bacteria; phylum Actinomycetota; class Actinomycetes; order Streptosporangiales; family Streptosporangiaceae; genus Spirillospora. Next base: position 7,868 of record NZ_SMJX01000334.1, on the reverse strand, counting down.
GGCGCCGGTTGTAGACCTTCGTCAGGACCTGGTTCTTCTCGCGCAGCGCCAGGTCGAGCTTCTGGGTGAGGATGTTCGGGTCGAACAGGTCCTGCACCCGGACGCCCATCCGGTTGATCTTGTCGGCGTAGGTGGGGCCGATGCCGCGGCCGGTGGTGCCGATCCTGGCCTTGCCGAGGTAGCGCTCGGTGACCTTGTCGAGGGCCCGGTGGTGGGGCATGATCAGGTGCGCGTTCGCCGAGATCAGCAGGCGTTCGCAGCTCACCCCGCGGTCGCGCAGGCCGTCGATCTCCTGGAGCAGCACGGCCGGGTCGATGACCACGCCGTTGCCGATCACCGGGACGACGTCGGGCGACAGCACGCCGGACGGCAGCAGGTGCAGCGCGTAGCTCTGGTCGCCGATGACGACGGTGTGTCCGGCGTTGTTGCCACCCTGGTAGCGGACGACGTAGTCGACGTCTCCGCCGAGCAGGTCTGTGGCCTTGCCCTTGCCCTCATCTCCCCACTGGGCCCCGACAAGAACGATGGCAGGCATGCCACATTTCCTTCCCACGACGAAGGCCCCGGTCGCCGCAAGCGCGCGAAGGGGCCTCTTGCGATCAAAGCGTACCCGCACCTGGACGGCAAGAAAACCGGAGGCGAACGTCCCTGCCGGTCGGGGGGTCGCTCGGCGACCTCGCGGGCGGCGGCGCGTTCTTCAGGCGTTGCCGCCCCAGCGGGGACCGGCGTATCGAGCGAGGGCCGACTCGATCTCACTCCGGGAGGCCTTGAGGCGGTGGACGGGCACGACCACGATCCAGCCGGTCTTCCGCTCCAGGTAACACAGCGGTGCCCGCGGTCCGCGCGGCTCCGGCAAGGCGAAGTTCAGCGGCCACACGCAGATCGACCATCCGGCGTCGGCGCGGCGGACCACGATGCGGCTCATCTCGTGCCATCGGTAGAAGACGCGGCGGCCGCTGTACCGGAAATCGAGCCCGTACGTCCCGACATGCAGTTCGCAGGGTTTTCGCAGCATGGTGATGAGCGGGAGCATCCAGATCGCGGGAAGCCGGATGAGCCAGAAGGCCAGCACGAACAGGAGCACGATGATGAGGCCAGAGGCGTTCCAGTTGTTCCCGGTGGTCGCGGTGGCCACCGCCAATGCGCCGATGCCGAGTCCGAGCAACAGGCGGAGGCTGTGGCCCACCAAAGCAAGGATCACCGGAGTGAAGGTCGGGCCGAACCGCACGGAACTGCTCTGGACGGGCTGATATTGGACGGTTGCCGCCGTCATCGGTGCCGGGGTGACCTCCGGCTCGGGACGGGACTGCGCGGTGCTGGGATAGCGCGTCAGCATGTCCTGGACGGGCGCCGGGAGCCAGGCGTCATTCCCACCGGCCGAGGAGAGGACTTCCAGCAATTCGGCTGGCTTGGGCCGGGCCGTGGGGTCCTTGGCCAGGCAACTCGTCACGATTCCGTGCAGCGGCTCAGGGAGGTCGTCCAGCACCGGGTCCTTGTGGACCACACGGTAGGCCAGCGCTTCTGACGGGCCCTCTCCGAATGGGCGGACCCCCATCACATAGGCCAGAAGGGCGCCGAGTGCGAACACGTCGCAGGCCGGGGTGACGGCACCGTCGGCGATCAGCTCGGGCGCCATGAACCCGGGTGTTCCGGCGCCCCTGGTGGCGCCGGACGCGTCGACGGCGCGGGCGATGCCGAAGTCGATGACGCGCGGCCCGTCGGCGGCGATCAGGACGTTGGACGGTTTGAGATCGCGGTGCACGACGCCGACCCGGTGAATGGCCTCCAGCGCCTCGGCCAGCCCCGCGCCGAGCACGAGTGCGGACTTCAGCGGAAACGGCCCGTGCTCGGCGATCGCGGCGGCGAGTGAAGGGCCGGGCACGTAGGCCGTGACCAGCCAAGGGATGTCCGCGTCCGGGTCGGCGTCCACGACCGGCGCGGTGTGGAAGCCGCCGACCTGGCGGGCCGCCTCCACCTCGCGCTTGAAACGCCGCCGGAAATCGGCGTCGGCGGCGAATCCGGAATGCACCAGTTTGACCGCCACCGGCCTGCCGCCGGGGACGAGCCGAGGAACACCTGCCCCATTCCGCCCGCGCCCAGCCGGGCGGACAGCGTGTAACGGCCCACCGTACGAGGATCACCAGGTCGCAGATCATCCACTACAGCGCCCCGTATTCCGTTGTTCGCCTTTTCGCCGCCGGACCGGCTGCTCAGATTAAAGCGGACGGGCACGGCCCGCAGTAGGTCACAGGACGCACAATCTGCGCCCGGTGGCGTGCGGGCGACCGGCTCGCTGCGTCAGGTGCCGTTGAGGGCGTCGGCGGCGGTTGCGCTGCTGTCGCGGAGGAAGGTCCGGCAGCGTTCGGCCTCGTCGTCCTCGCCGATCGCGGCGGCGGCGCGGCCGAGGGCGTGCAGGGCGCGCAGGAAGCCGCGGTTGGCCTCGTGCTCCCACGGGATGGGGCCCTGGCCGCGCCAGCCGGCCCGGCGGAGCTGGTCGAGGCCGCGGTGGTAGCCGGTGCGGGCGAACGCGTAGGAATCGATGACGCTGCCGTTGGCGAAGGCGCGGTCGGACAGCTCTGCCCAGGCGCCCGGATAGTCGGGGTGGCGCGCGGCGACTTCGAACGGGTCGACGCCGTTCTCCAGGGCCGTGCGGGCCTCGATGTTGTCCGGCAGTTCGGTCGGAGGCGGGCCACCGAGCAGGTTCTGGGTCATGCGGGTCATCGTAAGCAGCCCCGTCATGTCCGTATCAACCCAGGGGGCACGACGATGTCCGCGCAGGCTAGGCGGGCATCGGAAGCGGGAGGAGGAAGCGCGCCGCGCCGCCGTCCCTGGTCGGGTGCGCGGCGGGCCAGCCGTGCCGGATGAAGAGGATGCCACCCCGGTTGGCGAGGGTGACGTCCGCGCCGAACTCGCTGATGCCGCGGCGTTCGGCCAGCTCGGCGAGGCGGGCGACCAGCGCGCTGCCGACGCCGTGCCGCTGCCACGGGTCGGTGACGAGCACGGCGACGTCGGCGCACCACGGGCGCTTCTTGAGGCGGATGTACTCGGCGCTGCCGATGATCTCGTCGCCGTCCAGCGCCACCAGGGCCTCGCGGTCCCAGTGGTCGAGGGCGTCCAGCAAGCGGAGGTAGTGGTCGGGGATGTACGGGGTTCCGGAGAAGAAGCGGGTGTAGAGGCTGGTGGCCGACAGCCGGTCCGACATCCGCCGGACGCCGTCGCGGTCGGCTGCGCCGTACGGGCGCACCAGGACACGGCCGCCCCCGGTGCCGTGGCCCTCAAGTAGCTTCATGAAACTCATTGGACCGCAAAAGGTTTCGTGAAGCAACTTATTAGGGTCAGGCGGCCGGGCCCGGCCGGGGCTCGACGTCGCCGGGGCCCAGGATCGCGCCGCAGGCATCGCAGGTGAAGCGCGGGGTCAGCGTGCCGCCGCAGCCGCGATGGCCGATGATCAGCGGTGGCCCGTCGGGCGCGTAATGCCGGTCGCCCCACATCATCAGCGTCATCACGGCGGGCCAGAGCTCGACGCCCTTGCGGGTGAGCCGGTACTCGTACCGCTCGGGCCGCTCCTGGTACGGGACGCGGCGCATGATGCCCTCGTCGCACAGCCGGGCGAGCCGGTTGGCCAGGACGTTGCGCGCGATGCCGAGCTCGTCCTGGAAGTCGTCGAAGCGCCGCACGCCCTGGAAGGCGGTGCGGATCACCAGCATGGTCCAGCGGTCGCCCACGACCTCCAGCGACCGCGCGATCGAGCAGTTCTGCGACTCGTAAGTGCGGGGTAGTGCCACACCTCCGAGACTACCCAGGTTTCGTCAAACAACGCGCGCCGTCCGGCGGGGCGGCACCCTCCGGAACCGCCGTCTGACCTGGCGATCTCCGCCGCGGCCTTCACCGTCACGCTCGCCGCGTCGCCGCCCCCGCGGCGAGCGTGACGGCCCGGCCGTGCTACTTCAGCTTCTGGCCCGCGGACTGGAGGCTCTCGCACGCCTCCACCACCCGCGCGGCCATCGCGGCCTCGGCCGCCTTGCCCCACGAGCGCGGGTCGTACTGCTTCTTGTTGCCGACCTCGCCGTCGACCTTCAGCACGCCGTCGTAGTTGCGGAACATGTGGTCGGCCACCGGGCGGGTGAACGCGTACTGGGTGTCGGTGTCGATGTTCATCTTGATGACGCCGTACGACACCGCCTCGCGGATCTCCTCGAGCGTGGACCCGGAGCCGCCGTGGAACACCAGGTCGAACGGCTTGTCCTTGCCGTGCTTGGCGCCCACCGCGTCCTGGATCTCCTTGAGCACCTCGGGACGCAGCTTCACCGAGCCCGGCTTGTACACGCCGTGCACGTTCCCGAACGTCGCCGCGAGGATGTAGCGGCCCTTCTCGCCCACGCCGACGGCCTCGGCGGTCGCGAGCGCGTCGCCGGGCGTCGTGTACAGCTTCTCGTTGATCTCGTTGGCGACGCCGTCCTCCTCGCCGCCGACGACGCCGATCTCCATCTCCATGATGATCCGCGCCTTGGCGCACTCGTCGAGGAGCTCGGCCGCGATCCGCAGGTTCTCGTGCAGCTCGACCGCCGACCCGTCCCACATGTGCGACTGGAACAGCGGCTCCTCGCCGCGCGCCACCCGCTCCTGCGAAATCTTGATCAGCGGACGCATGAAGCCGTCCAGCTTGTCCTTCGGGCAGTGGTCGGTGTGCAGGGCGATGTTCACGGGGTACTTGGCCGCCACGACCCGGGCGTACTCGGCGAGCGCGCTCGCGCCGACGACCATGTCCTTCACCGTGGAGCCGGACAGGTACTCGGCCCCTCCGGTCGACACCTGCACGATCCCGTCGCTCTCGGCCTCCGCGAAGCCGCGCAGCGCGGCGTTCAGCGTCTGGCTGGACGTCACGTTGATCGCGGGGAAGGCGAAGCCGTCCCGCTTCGCTCGGTCGAGCATCTCCGCGTAGGTATCGGGCGTTGCGATGGGCATTGGTCAGCGTCCTTTCATACGCAGTGAACGTCGTCGTCCGGCCTTCGCCAGAGTCATCGCCGGCGCGGCGTCGCCGGATCCGGGACGTTCAGATGTGCCGCCGGGCGTCCAGCGGGCGGTAGCACCCGGACGTCCGCATACCCAAGCACGAGCCAAGGTCACGCGCTTTTCCGGGTCGGGCATGCCGTCCACGCTCAGTATCCCGCCTAATCGGAGCGTGTGGAAAGGTACGCTCGCGGTGTGGATCTCTCGACCCTTCCCCTCGACATCACCGAGTGGCTGCACCCGCAGGCGTGGCTCCAGCTATTCGGCACGTTCGCGACGATCGGCGTGCTCGCGATCATCTTCGCAGAGACCGGGCTGCTGTTCGGTTGCATCCTGCCCGGCGACTCGCTGCTGTTCACGGCGGGGATCCTCACGGCGGTCTCCACCATCAACGGCGAGGAGTTCCAGCCGCTGTCGCTGCCGTGGCTGCTCGTCGGCGGCCCGATCGCGGCGATCGCGGGAGCCCAGCTCGGGCACTTCCTCGGTGCCCGGTATGGCCGAAAACTCTTTGATCGTCCCGACTCCAGAATCTTCAAGCAGGAGTGGGTGGAGAAGGCCGAGCACTACTTCAACCGATTCGGTCCGGCCAAGGCCGTGGTTCTGGCCAGGTTCATCCCCATCGTGCGGACGTTCCTCAACCCGCTCGCCGGGATGCTCGGCATGAGCACCCGCCGGTTCTTCATCTGGAACTGCATCGGCGCCGTCATCTGGACGGACAGCCTGTTCCTTCTCGGCCACTTCCTCGGTTCCGAGGTGCCGCACGTCGACCGATACATCCTGCCGGGCGTCGCGGTGATCCTCGTGCTGTCGGTCATCCCGATCATCCGAGAGGTCATGAAAGGCCGCAAAGCGGACCGGAGTCCAGATAAGAATGACCCCGAAGAGTCACGTCCGTCGCTCAGCGGTGACAGTTATCGCTAACCTCCCCATGTGGGACGTCACCGGTCGGACCCTAGGGGTCTCGCGCGCATACTGATCGCGGCTGTTGCCGTGATGGCCGCCTTGGCCCTTCTCGTCGGCGGAGGCCTGGCTTTGGTCAATGCGCTCTCCGGCGAACCTGAACAGAAGGGGCCGTCGACGAGCGCGAGCCGTCCGGCGGCCGACGACAGCGGTGGCGGCGATCCGTCCCCGGAGACGGCGAGCTCGCCGACGGCCGCGCTGCCGCTGGTGATCCGCGTGACCGGCCCGGCGACCTTCGTGGTCGTGCGGGTCGCCGACACCGGCGGCAAGGTCCTCACCCAGGGCACCCTGAACCAGGGCGAGACGCGCAACTACCGCGAGACGCCGCTGCAGGTCGTCGCCCAGAACGGCGGCTCGCTGCAGGTCGTCATCCACGGCAAGGTGCAGCCGCGGAAGCCGGACGGCCGCCGCGCCGAATGGTTCGTCAAGACCCGCCGCGGCTAGGGCCGGCCGGGCCGAGGCCGGTCGACGCGGCCGGTCGGTCGATCGGTCGGTTCAGCTCAGGTCGAGGTCGGTGACGTCGTAGGGGTGGCGGTAGGCGAGCCCTTCCTCGGCGATGCGCCCCGCGGCGCCGCGCTCCAGGATCGTCGCGACCGCCACGACCTCCGCGCCCGCCTCGCGCAGCGCCTCCACCGCGGTGAGGACGGACCCGCCCGTGGTGGAGGTGTCCTCGACGGCGAGGACCCTGCGGCCCGTCACGTCCGGGCCCTCGATGCGGCGCTGCAGCCCGTGCGCCTTGCCCGCCTTCCGGACGACGAACGCGTCCAGCGCCCGGCCGCGGGCCGCCGCCGCGTGCAGCATCGCGGTCGCCACCGGGTCGGCGCCGAGCGTGAGCCCGCCGACGGCGTCGTAGTCCAGGTCGGCGGTCTCGTCCAGCATGACCCGCCCCACCAGCGGCGCGGCGGACCCGTCCAGCGTCACCCGCCGCAGGTCCACGTACCAGGACGCCCGCTTCCCCGAGGACAGCACGAAGTCGCCGTGCACCACGGCCTTGTCCTTGATCTGTCGCAGCAGCTCATCACGATCGCTCACGTGAAGAACCCTATTGCCGCCGTGTACGGTGCCCGGCATGACGCCGGGAACGCTGGTCCTGCTGCACGAGCCGCACTCCACCGCCGCCGCCTGGGGCGACCTGCCGGAAATGCTCCGCTCGTACGGCCTGGACGTGATCGCTCCGGACGTCCCCGACGACACCGGCCCCCGCTACATCGCCCGCGTCTCGCTCACCATCACCGCGACCGATCCCGTCCCCCCGCTGGCCCTGGCCGCGCACGGCACCGCCGGACCGCTCCTCCCCGGCATCGCGCTCGCGCAGCGCGCGGCGCACCGTCCGATCGCCGGATACGTGTTCATCGACGCCGACCTGCCCCGCCCGCCGCGCCACGACCACGAGTCGCCGCAGAACGACGTCCCCATGCCCCCAGATTGGCCGGAGGCGCCCTGCGGCTACCTCCGGACCCATGCGGACCGCACCGCCTCTTCCGGCCACGACCAGGCGATCAGAGAAGCCCGTCTCCGCGGCTGGCCGGTGACCGAACACGAACCCCCGACGGCGGTGGCCCAGTCCTTGAGCGAACTTCTCATGGAGCTGTGAGAGGCCAGGGCCCGGCGGCATGGGCGAGCGCATGCCGCACCGCGGGGACCTTTCGAGCGCCGATCGAGCCGCTGATCCGCGCCGTGGCGTGAGAAACCGACCGGCTCGCAACCGGGGGCTACCAGGGGGCGTCGGGCGTCCCCCTGGGCGGCTACGCGTTCTTCAGGAGGTCGTCCAGGAGGGCGTCGTAGTCGTCTTCGCCGCGGCCCAGGTCGATGCGGGCGCGGTAGCGGAGGCGGAGGAGGGCTTCGAGGCTGTCCTCGGCGATGGCGACGTCGTCGGGGCCCGGGGTGAGGGTGTCGGC
>NZ_SMJX01000333.1 GCF_004348535.1 Actinomadura sp. KC216 | reverse complement strand
GTCATGCGGCCCCGGTCGGCGTCGGACAGCCCGTCGTGCCCGGCCCAGTGCCGCGTCCGCCCGGACATCTCGTCCTCGACCATGCGGGCGGCCGCGACGACGGCCTCGTACCGTTCGCGGGCCGTGGCGTCGGAGCCGCCTCGGTCGCCGGGCGCGACGGGCCAGTCGGCCTCGTCGGGGTCGGCGAGCAGCGGGTTCGCGGCCCCCTCCTCCGGCGGGTCGGCCCACACGGCGACGGACCCGGCCCCCGCCATGCAGACCGCGCGGATCTCCTCCAGGAACGGCGACGGCCCCAGCGGACGCCCCGACGACCCCCACCAGTAGCCCGTCGCGATGAGCAGGCTGGACGCGCGCGTCACCGCCACATAGGCGAGCCGCCGTTCCTCGCGCAGGTCGCGCTCGGCACAGGCGTCGTCGAAGGCGGCGAGGTCGTCCTTGTCGAGGCCGTTCAGCGGCGGCAGGTCGGCGCGGTCGCCGCGCAGCATGAACGGTAGGACGCGCGGGTTCGCCGTCCAGCGGGTGGCGTTCTGCGGCGGCGACGGGAAGATCGACCCTTTCGCCGGGGCGCCGTTCTTCTGCGGGACGGACGACAGCCCCGGCACGACGACCACCGGCCACTCCAGTCCCTTGGACGCGTGGACGGTGAGCAGCTTGACGCTGTTCGTCTCGCCGACCCGTCCGGCCTCCAGCCCGAACTCCTCCGTCTCGGCGGCCTTGAGGTAGGCGAGGAACGCGCCGAGCGTCGGATCTTCGGCGTCGCCCGCGAACGTGGCGGCGGCGTCGATGAAGGCGTCGAGGTCGGCGCGGGCGGTGACCGGGTCGAGCCCGGACCGGGCGGCGACCTCGATGTCGAGGCCGAGCGCGCGCTCCACCTCGTTGACCAGGTCGGGCAGCGGGAGGCCGACCTGCCCGCGGAGCATCCGCAGCTCGTCGCGCAGGCGGCGCAGGCGCGCGTGCCCTTCCGGCGAGTAGGCGTCCGGCGGGCCGAGGTCATCGAGCGCGTCGACCAGGCTCCCGGTCTCCTGGTTCAGCTCGCTGACGAGCTGCCGCAGCGGATCGTCGCCGCTCCCCTCGCCGCTTCCTTCAGCGGTTTCGGGCGGGGAGCCGTCCGCCGTGGGCTCCTCGGGCCGGTCCTTTTCCGGCGGGGTGATGTCGCGGGCGGCGTCCAGGGCGAGGGTGCGGGCCCGGCGCCCGAGGGCGACGAGGTCGCGCGGGCCGAGGCGCCAGCGCGGGCCGGTGAGCAGCCGGGCGAGCGACGCGCCCGCCGTCGGGTCGTGCATGACCCGCATCGTGGCGACGACGTCCTGCACCTCGGGGACGGTGAGGAGCCCGCCGAGCCCGACGACCTCGACCGGGATGCCGCGCGCCTCCAGCGCCCGCCTGATCAGCGGGAACTGCGACCGCTTCCGCGCGAGGACGGCGATGTCGGAGTACTCCAGACCTTCGCCGCCGGTGTACGGGCCGACGTCCGGGGCCGTTTCGGGGTCGGCGGCCATGAGGCCCGCGATGCGGGCGGCGATGCGTTCGGCCTCGTCCTCGACGGTGTCGAACAGCGCGCATTCGACGCGCCCGCGCCCCTCCCGTCCCGCGCCCGGGATGAGCCGCGGCACGGCCTTCGTCTCCGCCCGCAGCTCCTCCTGGATCCTGGCGGCCGCCTCCAGGATCTGCTCGCCGTTGCGGAACGACCGGCTGAGCTGGACGACCGGCGCGGGCACCGGCCGCCCCCCGGCGATCCCGGCCTGCGAGGGAAAGTCATAGGCGAACCGCAGCAGGTTCCCCGCGCTCGCGCCCCGCCACCCGTAGATGGACTGGCACGGGTCGCCCACGGCCGTCACGGGATGCCCGCCCGTGAACAGCGACTTCAGCAGGACGAGCTGCGCCTGCGAGGTGTCCTGGTACTCGTCGAGCAGGACGACCGAGAACCGCGACCGCTCAATCATCCCCACTTCGGGATGCTTGGAGGCGATCCGCGCCGCCAGGGCCATCTGGTCGCCGTGGTCGATGACCTCCCGGTCGGCCTTGGCGCGCCCGTACGCCTCGATCAGCGGCATGAGCTGCTCGCGGACGGCGTGCTTGGCGAGGACGTCGCGCTGCGCCTTGAGCGGTTTCTTGACCGCGGCGAGCCGTTCGTCCAGCCACGTCCCGACCTTACGGACGTCGTCGGCCGTCCGCAGGTGCTCGGACAGGTCTCCGGCGAGTTCCATGACGGCCTTCGTCACGGTGTCGGGCTGCCATTCGATGCGGTCCATCGGCCCGTGGTAGGCGTCGACGGCGCGCGAGCATATCTGCCACGCGACGGCGGGCGAGATCAGCCGCATCGTCGGTTCGAGCGCCTCGCGCAGCGCGTGGTCGCCGAAGAGCCGGGCCGCGTAGGAGTGGTACGTCGACACCATCGGCTCGCCGTCGAACAGCGCCTCGCCGCCGAGCCGGTCGAGCTCGTCGCCGGGAAGCACCTCGCGCAGCTTGTCGAGCCGCTTCCGGACGCGGACGCCCAGCTCGGCGGCGGCCTTCCGCGTGAACGTGAGGCCGAGCACGCGCTCCGGCCGGACGAACCCGTTCGCGACCAGCCACACCACGCGCGCGGCCATCGTCTCGCTCTTGCCTGACCCGGCGCCCGCGATCACCGCCATGGGCGCCATCGGCGCCTCGATCACCCGGGCCTGCTCCTCGGTCGGCGCCGGGATCTCCAGCAGCCGGGCCAGCTCTCCCGGCGTGATCACCCCACTCCCCCCGAGCGACGAATCTGGTGCCCGCCCTCGTCGGGGCGGACGGATCAGCAGGAGCGTACAGAACACACCGCCGCTAGTCGCCGACCTGGCCGCCTTCGTCGTGGACCGGGCAGCAGGAGCGTACGGGACACGTCCGACACTTGTCGTTGGCCCTCGCCTGGAAGACGTCCCCGGCCATCCCGGTCGCGACGATCTCGACGAGCTTCTTGGGCCATTCGGGGTCGTCGTCCTCGGACGGCGGCGGCTGCTCCTGCTCGCGCGCCTTGGCGGTGAACGCGGCCTTGCCGACCTGGACGAGCTTGGCGCCGCCGGGCTCGATCAGCCCGTGCCGCTCGAACGCGCCGAGCATCACCGCGTACTGGTAGACGCCGAGCTGCGGGTGGCGGGCCAGGTCGTCCTTGGGGACGGCCGTCGAGGACGTCTTGATGTCGATGATGACGGCGCGCCCGTCCGCGTCGCGTTCGGCGCGGTCGATGCGGCCCTTGATGACGACGCGGCCGAGGTCGACCTTGAACGACTCCTCCAGCGCGACGACCTCGTTGGGGTTGTCGCGGTGCCAGGCGAGGAACTTGTCGACCATCCGGCCGGCCTGCTCGCGCTGCTTCTCGGAGTACCAGGAGCTGCGGAACTCCAGGTCGTTCCATATCTCGTCGAGCCGTTCGGCGACGTGGACCTCGCTGATGCCGTCGTCCGCGCCCGCGAGTTCGGCGACCGCGTGGATGACCTTGCCCATGGTGCTGTACTCGTTCGGCCCGCCCTCCTGCGCGCCGACCGCGGACGCGAGCAGCCAGCGCAGCCCGCACGTCGTGAACGCCTCGACCTGGGACGGGGAGATGGTGATGGGCTCGTCCTCGGCGAACGCGGGCCCGGAGTCGGAGAGGGCGGTGATGGCGTACCAGTTCTCCGGTTTCGCGCCGCGCACGCCCGCGCGCGCCAGGCGCGCCAGGTGCCCGGCGGCGGCGCGCCGCAGCGGTTCGGGACGGGACGGGTCCGCGACCACGGAACGGAGGTCGGCGACCAGCGCGGACAGCGAAAGCCACCGGGTCTTCTCGTCCAGTTGCGATTGTTCGATGGCGCCGGGAAGGAGTTCGTTCAGGAAGCGTGAAGGCCGCTCTTCTGTGTCGTCCCCACCGACGGCCGTCACGACGAGCCGTTTCCGCGCCCGTGTCACGGCGACGTAGAAGAGGCGCCGTTCTTCGTCCAGCATTTTGGCGGCCATGGACGCCCCAGCAGCAGCGTCTCCTTCTGGCTCGGCACCAGCGGCGTGCTCGACCAGTTCTTCGATACCGAGCAGCGACCCACGGAGGCGCACGTCCGGCCAGACGCCCTCCTGCACACCGGCCACCACGACCACGTCCCACTCCAGTCCCTTGGAGCGGTGCGCAGTGAGGATCCGGACGGCTTCGCCCTCCGGTGCCTGTTCGGCGAGGGTGTCACCGGCGATCTCCTGGGACGCGATGTTGTCGACGAACAATTCCGGCCCCGCCTGTGGGAGCCGGTCGACGAACCGCGCCGCATGGTCGAACAGCGCCACGACGGCGTCGAGATCCCGGTCGGCCGCCGCGCCGCGCGCGCCGCCCTTGGCACTCTGCTCCAGCAGGACGTCCGCCTGCCCGCTCTCCTGCCACACGGCCCACAGCACGTCCTCGGCACTGCCGCCCTCGTGGACGCTGCGCCGCGCCACGTCGATGAGGTGCGCGACGCGTTCGGCCGGTGCCCGCACCCTTTCGTGGACGAGAACAAGCTCGCGCGGGTCGTTCACCGCCGCGACCAGAAGCTCCCCTAGCGGACGCTGCCCGCCCGACAGTTCCTCCAGGTCGCGCAACGCCCGCTTGAGCCGACGCATGGCGAGCGCGTCGGCCCCGCCTAGCGGCCCGGTCAGGAGGTCTTCTGCGACGACGTCGTCCAAAAAGCCCTTCTTCAACGCCGCCCTTAGCAGAACAAGGAATGGACGAACGGCGGGCTCGCCCATGAGGGGAACTTCGTCACCAGCCACCACCACGGGCACACCGGCCTGGGCCAGCGCCCGCCTCAGCACCGGAACCTGCCGGACGGCACTGCGCACGAGAACCGCCATCCGCGACCAGGGAACGCCGTCCAGGAGATGCGCGCGGCGCAGCTCGTCCGCGACGAGCGCGGACTCCTGGCTCTCGGAGTCGGCGATCACGGCGCGCACCTCGCCGTCTTCCAGCTCCTCCAGCGGACGCAGCGCACGATGCTCGGCGGCCCCGGCCGCTCCGGCGGGCAGGCGCCGGGCGATCCGCCGCGACGCCGCCAGGATCTCGGGCCCCATCCGGCGGCACGTCTGCAACGCCACGACGGACGCGGGCTCGCCGTCCAGCGTCCGGAACCGGTTCGGGAACTCCTGGATGCCCCGCACATCGGCGCCACGGAACCCGTAGATGGACTGATCCGGGTCGCCGACGACGATGAGGTCGCGGCCGTCCCCGGCGAGGTAATGCAGAAGGGCTTCCTGCGCAGGGTCGGTGTCCTGGTATTCGTCCACGAACACGATGTCGTAGGCGTCCTGCTCCCGGATTCGTACTTCCTCGTCCGCGAGCATGCGCGCGGCCACCTGAATCAGCTCGCCGTAGTCGTAGGTGGGGACGGGGTCCAGCGCGAACCGATCCGCATACCGTTCCATGAACTCGCCTATGGCGGGCCAGTCGTCGCGTCCGCGCATACGTCCGAGCGCAACGAGGTCTTCGCCGTAGACACCCCGCTCTACCGCGCGCAAGGTGAAGTCACGCAGTTCTTCGGCGAACCCGCGTGTCGCCAGAGCGGCCCTCAACCGTTCCGGCCAGCCATGGGCGCCGTCCGCCAGCTCGCCCTCCAGGAACCGCCGCACTTCCAGCAGTTGCTCCGGCCCGGACAGCAGGCGAGGCGCGGGCTCTTCATCGAGAACGGCGTCCCGGCGGAGCAACGCATAGGCGTAACTGTGGAAGGTGAGCGCCAGCGGCGTGCGCGTCGTCCGCTGGAGCCTGCCGGTGATCCGCTGCCGCAGCTCCCCCGCCGCCTTGCGGCTGAACGTCAGGACGAGGACGCGCTCCGGGTCCACCCCCCGGTTCTCGATGCGGTCGACGACGGCCTCGACGATCGTGGTCGTCTTCCCGGTGCCCGGCCCCGCCAGCACGAGCATCGGCCCGCCCGCATGCTCCACGACCCGCCGCTGCTGCTCGTCGAGCAGGGGCGGGACGGCCCGCGCGGGACCCGCGCGGCGCACGAGACGGTAGGAAGCAGACGGCACAACAGTTCATTGGAACAGATCACCGGGACGGTTCTGACCACAACGCACGCATGTCGCCCAAGAAACACCGCGGCGCGAGGGAGTCAGGACGGCTCCGGCCCCAGCCCCGGCTCCGGCCCCGTCCAGCGGGCGCGGGCCATGTCGACGCGGCGGCCGTCCGGGCGCAGCGGCGTGCCCTCGGCGCGGTACTGCTCGTGCGCCTCGATCTCGTGGCCGCTCGGCGGGCTGCCGTCCGCGCGGATGACCCGCCACCACGGCACGGCGCCCCCGTACAGGGACATCACGCGCCCGACCTGCCGGGGCCCGCCCCGCCCGACCAGCTCGGCCACATCGCCGTAGGCGAGGACGCGTCCCGGCGGGATCCGCTCCACCGCGTCCAGGACGGCCTCGGCGTACTCATCGGGTTCAGACCACATCAGCCGATTCTCGCGGTCTCAGGCGGGCGGCAGGGGCGGCAACGCCCCAGGCGGCGGCCCGGCCGACCCGGGACGCGGTTCAGACCCCCAAGGCGGCGGCCCAGACGGCCCATGAGGCCCGGACGGCCCATGCGGCGGCGGCCCGCCCTGCGTCCGCCCCAGAGGAGGAAACGCCCGGGGCCCACCCGGACCCGGACCCGGCCCCGGCCGCGAGCCTAGGCCCGCACCCGAACTTGGGCCGAGCGGCGGATCACCGGCAGCCCGAGGACGGGGATGCCGGCGGCGAAAGGTGACCCCGATCGCACCGGCCGTGACCGTCCCGCCGACCCCGGCGAGCACCAGCCCGAGGATCAGTGGCGAGACCCAGCCGGGCCGCTCGATGACCTCCACCGGCCCGGGGTCCTCCTCCGCCCCGAACCGCCGGGCGGAGGACTTGCCGGCGCCCTGCCTGGTCCCGCCCGACGAGGCCAGCGCATCGGCCGCCGACAGCGCCCGGGACGCGTGGACCTCACCGAACCCGGTCTCGGAGCTGTAGCCGCCGGACGGCGTGTGCCGGACGCTCTGGATCAGCGCCTGCGAGACCAGCGACGGCGCCATCTTCGGGTGCTTCGCACGGATCAGCGCGGCGATTCCGGACACGAGCGCGCTGGAGTCGCTGGTCCCGGCGCTGATGAAGTACCGCCCGCCGGGGCCCGCGACGGGAATGTCCACGCCGGGCGCCGACAGCAGCACCGAATAGTTGCGGTTGGAGAACCGCGCCCGGGCGTGTCCGGGCTCCGTCGCGGCGACCGCGATGACGCCCGGATAGGACGCCGGATAGGAGTAGGGCGCGTACCCGTCGCCGTCGAGGAGGTCCGGGTCGTCGCCCTCGTTGCCGACCGCGGCGACCACCACGACGCCCTTGTCGATGGCGTGTCCGATGGCGGCGCGCTCGTCCGGGATCGCGCCTTCCTTGCCGAGCGAGAGGTTGATCACGTCGGCACCGTGGTCGGCGGCGTAGCGGATGCCGCGCGCCACGGCGAGCGCGGCCCGCTCGGACCGCCGGAAGCGGGGATAGCTGGGGTCCTGCTTCTCCGCGATCGCCCGGATCGCGAGGATGCGGGACTCCGGCGCGATCCCGATGACGCCGGAGCCGCCGCCGGCGCCGTGCCCGTGGCCCGCGATCAGCGCCGCCATGCTGGTGCCGTGCCGCCGGATCGGCTTCGTGCCGGCGTCGACCTCGGCGAGCATGTTGGGCCCGGTGGTGACCGAGCCGGCGATGTCGGCCTGGCTCGGGTCGACGCCCGAGTCGACGACCGCGACCGTCACGCCCTTGCCCTTGGTGATCCGCCACGCGGCGTCCATGCCGAGAACGTTCAGGATGGGCTTCTGCAGCTCGCGGACGGCGTCGGCGTGCGCGGGCACGGGCATCAGCCACGTCCCGGCCACCGCCGCCGCGAACACGGCCGCGACCGTCCGCCGCGCGGGGCCCGATCGTTCGCGCCGCGTCGCGCCCGCCTGGCGCCCTGGCATCCGTGCTCCCGTCAGCATTCCCACTCGGGTTCGTCGCAGTCCGGCAGGGACTTGGCGGCCAGCGACCGTGCGATCGCGTGCCCGATCTGCGGCGCGACGACGAACGGCTCGCCCGGCCGCGCCTTCTTGATCGCCGCCGCGGGACGCCCGTCGGTCTGCCCGGACGTCGTCAGCACGACGTACGGGCCGCCGCGGTCGATGGTCCGGTCCTGCCGGGCCTCGTCGTTGAACCGGGCGGACGCCGTCCCGGGGAAGGGCGCCGCGTGCAGCGCCGGGCTCACCGAGCCCCGCCCGTCCGGCCCCTGCGGGCCGGGCAGCTCCTTGTACGCCTTGTCGGCCTTCCACGGGTCGGAGAACGCCACCACGCCGACCGTGACGACGATGCCCTGCAACTGGTCGACGTACGTGGCGCGCAGGACGGCCAGGCAGCCGTGCCGGGCGATGGTCGTCGCGATCGCCTGGTCGACGGCCTGCGCGCAGGTGATGTCGGGGACGATGCCCATCCGGATCGCGTACTCGCTGTGGCCCGTTTCGGGGCGGTAGCTGATCTGCTCAGGGAAGATGCGTCCCGCGGGCCACGCCTGCCACCGGCGCGCGACCTCCTTGTTCGAGGCCAGTTGCAGCTCGGCGTTGGTGGGATCGCGGTTGAGGGTCGCCCACGCGCCGGTGAGCGAGACGCCGGTGGTGACCAGATAGCAGCAGGCGACGACGAGCGCGACGATCATCCACTGCCGTCCGCGCAGCCCGAGCACCGTAACCGGCGGAGGCCCGGGAGGCCCGGGAGGCCCGGGCGGCGGCCCCGTGTAGGGCATACCGGGCGGACGACCGGGCCCCCCGTACATCCCGGGAGCCCCGCCAGGGGCCATGCCGGGCGGACCACCACCGGGCGTGCCGGGACGCCCACCGGGCATGCCGGGCGGACCACCGG
>NZ_SMJX01000332.1 GCF_004348535.1 Actinomadura sp. KC216 | reverse complement strand
GGCGGGGAGCACGGGCAGACGCGGCGGCTCGATGCCAAGACCGTCCTGCTCGCCGCCGCTGAGAAGGCCGGGGGGCAGGCCGACACGATGGGTGCGTACTGGCACACGGTGTCGATCTCGTCCCATACGTACACGGTCGGGAAGGCCGGGGCCCGGTACAGCGTCACCGTGCGGGACAGGCACGAGACCTGGACGCCGAGCAAGCCGGGCGGGACGGTGTACGGGCGCCAGCAGTACCTCGGGGCCAAGCCCACGACGGCTGCGGACGAGGCGGCCTGGCGGCGGGCCGGGTCGCCGGACACGTTCGAGATCCGGGTGCCCATCGGCCCCGGCAGCAAGATCACCAAGCCGTACCGGGCGAAGCTGGCGCCCGCGTCGCAGCAGCCGCCCGAGCTCAGCGCGTCGCCGCTCGTTGACGGCGACAAGGTGTTCTGGCTCGGACGGAACGTGACGATGAAGCAGGTGCGGGCGCTGCCGTCCAACCCGAAGCGGCTCAAGGCCGAGCTGATGCGGTGGTTCGAGGGGCACGACACCGAGTCCGACCGCCCGATGGACGGCGGTGAATGGCTCTACCGCGTCGCGAGCGGGATGGTGATGGACATGCCGGTGCGGCCCGAGGTGCGGGCGGCCGGGTTCCGGATGCTAGCGGGGCTCCCGGGGGTGACCTCGATCGGGCGGGTCACCGACCCGGAGGGCCGGCCGGGGACCGCGATCGCCGTCGACGGCGCGACGCCGGGCGGGGTGATCCGCGAGCAGATGATCATCGATCTGGACACGGGGACGGCGCTGGCCAGGGGGAACGTCATGGTGAAGCCGGCGGCCGGGTCGGACGTGCCCGCCGGGCGGACGATGAGCTCCGAGGTCGTGCTCACCGCGGAATGGACGGACTCGGGGCCGCGCTGAGCCCGCGAGCGGGTGGGGACGGTGCCGGCGGGCCGGTGCCGTCCCTTCCTCATGCCGCTGTGCGAAGTGTTAGTGATCTATATGTGATCAGGCGCTTTTGGGGGTTCGGCGGGCGGTTTTCTGGGCGGCCCTGCGCTGTGCGGCGGCGGCGCGGGCGCGGTTGAGGCTTTCCCTGACCTTGGCGGCGCCGCGGGTGGCGGTCGCGGTGTCCTTGGCGCGTCCGGCGTAAACCGCGAGGACTTCGGCGACGGGCGGCGGCTGCCATTCCTCCTTGAGTGTGAGCGGGAGGACGGGAACCGGTGCGGCGGCGGTGTTTCCGGGCACGGGGACGAGCGCGAGATGCGATTGGCAGTGCGGGCACTGCACCCCCGGATGGGTGTCTCTGCTCATAACAAGAATGATTACGCAAGGGTCTGACAAAACGGGGCGGCAGCCCTTTTGACGAGACTCCCGGGAGGCCGCTCGGGATGCGCGGGGTTCAGATCACGGTTATGTGTTGTCGCCGTTCATGTGGAGCATGCGGGCGGCGTCCTGGCGATTGTCGTGGCGCAGGACCGCCGCGCCAGAGCAGACGAGCGCGACGATGATGGTGATCCACGCGACGGCGCGTCCGGCCCGGAGGCCGTAACCGCAGGTGAGCCAGAGAAAGTGCAGGCCCCAGCGCCGCCACCGCGCGGGTTCGCTGTGCCGGCGCTTCTCCAGCGCGCGATACCGGAAGTCCCTGGCGAGGCGGCGGTGGCCGGAGTCGGCGGTGGCGCGGGCCAGGTCGCGGTACAGCGCGGCCAGACGGTCGTCGCCGCACGCGCTGTCGTCGTCGGCGAGGACGGCGCGTCCGGGGCCGCGGCGCGGCCATGACCTGCGGGGCGCCGTGGGGAACGTGCAGTCGCCGGTGAGGCGCAGCGCGTCCGGGCGGCGCAGGCCGAGGAAGCCGCAGCCGCTCAGATCGACCTCGGTCAGCCGGACCTGCGCCGCGTCGACCCGCCGCAGCGAGGCCAGCCGGACGGTCCCGGCGCCGGGCCAGGACGGCTCGTCCAGCCCCTGGATCGGATGGGCCAGCGTCCGGACGGACACCGTCGCGTCGAAGACGGCGTCCTCCAGGTCGAGTTCGGCGTGCCGGAGCCGGAAGTCGGCCTCCCCGTGGACGGTCGCGCCGCGCGCGCCGACGAGCCGTGCCGCCGCGTGGACGCGGAGGCCGCCGTGCGCGGTGACGTCCGCCAGCCCGATCCGGCCGCCCGCGACCAGCGGCCCGAGCCATGCGCCGCGGCGGAACTTGGTGCGCTCCCACCGGGCGTGCCGGGTGACCCGGACGCGCTTGAACGAGACCGCCCCGCCGAAGCACGCCGCCTGCATCGCCGCGTCCCGCCCGAACCGGGCCCGGTCGAAGCAGGCCGCGCCCAGGAACACCGCGCGGCGGAACGACGCGTCGGCGTGCCACCCGGCCTCGCCGAACAGCGCGTCCCCCGCGAACACGGCCTCCTCGAACGAGGCGTGCCGGTGGAAGCGCGCCGCGTGGAACGACACGTTGCACCCGAAGCGCGCTCCCCTGAACGATGCGTTGCCGAAGAACCGCGCGTCGTAGAACGAGGCGCCGCCGAGGAAGCAGGCGCCGTCGAACGAGCTGTCGCCCTCCACGCAGAAGCCGCGCAGCCCGGCGTGGGCCGGCAGCACCGCCCGGTCGAAGCGGGTCCGGCCGAGGTGGGGCCGCCCGTCGGGCCCGGTCACGGCGTCCAGGACGGCGTCCAGCAGCCACGCCGGGACCGTCACGCCCCGCAGATCGACGTCACCGCCCGGACGGAGCGAACCCACGAACCGCTCGAACTCGGCCGTGGGCAGATGGGCGGGGCAGCCGCCCGACCCGTCGGCGACGGCGCGTCCCATGCATCCCTGGACGGCTGAGCACCGCGGCCAGAACACCGCGGTCGTGGACGGCGGGAAGGGCTCGTGATGGGTCACCTTTCTCGGTCTACCAACGCTCCCCCTCCCCGTGAAGCCCTCCTTGCAGAGAGTTCGATGCTCCCCGTAGTGACATTGCCCCCTTTGACAGGCTGTGCGGCGTATTGTGCTGACTCGTGGGGGAGCGGAGCCGGTGGGTCGCGGACGTGGACGCCCACCCCGGAGACGCGCCAGACCTTGCCCGCGCCGTCCTCGGCCGGCTCGTCGGCGCCGGGGTCGTGGCCGCCGACCGGAGCGACTGCGTGCTCGGCGACGTCCCCGGCGGGTACGCGCCCGGCCCGTGCGCCTCGACGATCGTGGCCGGCGACCTCGCCGACTTCCCTGACGTGTGGCCGAACGGCCTGGAGGTCGACGTCGGCCGCACCGCCTTCTACGGCAACGCCCGCGAGGACGACCGCGTGACCTGCCCGCACTGCGCGGCGTGGCTGCCGTTCGAGACCGTCCTGCCCGAGGTGGAGGAGTGGCTGGAAGGCGGCCCCGACTCGCTGGTCTGCGCCGGCTGCACCGCCCGGACGGGCCTCAACGGCTGGGCCTGGCCGGTGCCGTGCGCGTTCGCCGAGCTGGGCCTACGCTTCTGGAACTGGCCCCCGCTCACGGACGCGTTCGTCCACGACCTGACCCACAGCCTGGGTCACCGCCTGATCGCCGGCCACTCCGGTGCGTGACGGCCCGCGGCCCCGACCCGAGATCGCGCGCTCTTGGCCTGAGATGGAGATTGCCTCCGGGGAACCCGGGGGATAGCCGAAGTGTCTGATACTTCGGCTAATCAACCGAGTTCGACTGTCGTTCACCTTGCTCAGGGAAAATTACTGTATGACCGTCAATCCAGGACATATACCTCACCAGGCCGAGGCGCTGCCGGAGGACCGCTTCCTCGATCGGGAGGAGAGCTGGCTCCGGTTCAACCAGCGGGTCCTGGAGCTGGCGGAGGATCCGTCGCTGCCACTGCTCGAACGCGTCCGGTTCCTGTCGATCTTCGCGAGCAACCTGGACGAGTTCTTCATGGTCCGCGTCGCGGGCCTCGCCCGGCGGATGGCGACCGGGCTCGCCGTCCAGTCCGCGAGCGGCCGGCAGCCCCGCGAGGTGCTCGAACGCACCGGCGAGGTCGCGCACGAGCTGATGCTGCGGCACGCCGCCTGCTTCCGCGACGAGATCCGGCCCGCGCTCGGCCACGAGGGCGTCGACATCCTGCGCTGGGACGAGCTGGCCGAGACCGAGCAGGAGCAGATGCGGCGGATGTTCCGCGACCGGATCTACCCCGTCCTCACCCCGCTCGTCGTCGACTCCGCGCACCCCTTCCCGTACATCTCGGGCCTGTCGCTCAACCTCGCGGTGATCGTCCGCGATCCGGAGACGGACGCGACGATGTTCGCCCGCGTCAAGGTCCCGCCGCTGCTGCCGCGCTTCATCGAGGCGTCCCCGGACCGGTTCACCCCGCTGGAGGACGTGATCGCCGCGCATCTCGGCCAGCTCTTCGTCGGGATGGAGGTCGTCGAGCACCACGCGTTCCGCGTCACCCGCAACCAGGACCTGGAGATCGACGACGACATCAGCGAGGGCCTCCTCCAGGCCCTCGAACGGGAGCTGCTGCGCCGCCGGTTCGGCCCGGTCGTCCGGCTGGAGGTCGAGGAGTCGATCTCCGGTGGCGTGCTCGAACTGCTGACGTCCGAGCTGGCCGTGGATGAGAACCAGATCTACCGCGTCGTCGGCCCGCTCGACCTCGGCGGGCTCGCCGCCATCGCCGACCTCGACCGGCCGGAGCTGAAGTACCCCCCTTTCGTCCCGTCCAAGGAGGCGCTGCCGGAGGATGCGAGCATCTTCAGCGCCATCCGTGAGCGGGACGTGCTCGTCCACCACCCCTACGACTCGTTCACCACGACCGTCCAGCGGCTGATCGAGGACGCCGCCGCCGACCCGCGCGTCCTCGCGATCAAGCAGACCCTGTACCGGACGAGCGGCGACTCACCCATCGTGGACGCGCTGATGAGCGCCGCCGAGGCCGGCAAGCAGGTCGTGGTCGTCGTGGAGCTGAAGGCACGGTTCGACGAGCGCGCCAACATCGCGTGGGCGCGGAAGCTGGAGACGGCCGGCTGCCACGTCGTGTACGGGTTCGTCGGGCTGAAGACGCACTGCAAGCTGGCGCTGATCGTCCGGCAGGACGCGGAGGGCCAGCTGCGCCGCTACTGCCACATCGGCACCGGCAACTACCACCCCAAGACCGCCCGCCTGTACGAGGACTTCGGCCTGCTCACCGCCGACCCGGAGGTCGGCGAGGACGTCAGCGCCCTGTTCAACCACCTCACCGGTTACTCGCGCCAGGGCTCCTACCACCGGCTGCTGGTGGCGCCGAACAGCCTGCGGTCCGGGCTCGTCCAGCGGATCGAGCACGAGATCGACAACCGCCGGGCCGGGCATCCCGCCCGCATCCGGATCAAGTGCAACTCGCTCGTCGACGAGGTGATCATCGACGCGCTGTACCGGGCGTCGCGGGCCGGGGTGCCGGTGGACGTCTGGGTCCGCGGCATCTGCGCGCTGCGTCCCGGCGTGCCCGGCCTGTCGGACATGATCCGGGTGCGGAGCGTCCTCGGCCGGTTCCTGGAGCACTCCCGCGTGTTCGCGTTCGAGAACGGCGGCGAGCCCGAGGTGTGGATCGGCAGCGCCGACCTCATGCACCGCAACCTCGACCGCCGCGTCGAGGCCCTCGTCTCCGTCACCGACCGGCCCCAGCGCGACGGCCTGCTCGACCTCCTCGACCGCGCCATGGACGACGGCACCGACGCGTGGGCCCTCGCAGGGGACGGCACCTGGACGCGGCTCACCGCCCGTCCGGGCGAGACGCTGCAGGACATCCAGACCGACCTCGTCAAGAGCCGCCGGTGGAGGACGGTCGATTCCCAATGACCCGTGCGCGTGCCCGCAGGGAGGCGTGAGGTGGCGCTGCCGGTAGTGGTCCGGGCCGCCGGCACGCTGCTGTGGCGGGACGGCCCGGACTCCGGTCCCGAGGTCGCGGTGGTCCACCGTCCCCGCTACGACGACTGGTCGTTCCCCAAAGGCAAGATCGACAAGGGCGAGCACATGCTGCGCGCCGCGGTCCGGGAGACCGAGGAGGAGACGGGCATCGTGCCGCGCCTCGGCCGCAGGCTGCCGACCAGCACGTATCCCGTCCGGGAACGGACCAAACAGGTCTACTACTGGGCGGCCAGGCCGGTGGCGGAGAGCGCGTTCACCCCGAACGACGAGGTGGACGAGCTCGCCTGGCTCCCGCCCGCCGAAGCCGAGTCCAGGCTCAGCTACCGCCACGACATCGACCTGCTCCACGAGTTCCTGCGCGGCCCCCTGAACACCGCGCCGTTCGTGATCCTGCGGCACGCCTCGGCGGGGGAGAAACTCGAATGGCGGGAGGCCGACGAGCTGCGCCCGCTGGACGCCGCGGGCCGCGCGGAGGCCGCCGGGCTCACCGCCCTGCTGCGCTCCTACGGCCCGGCCCGGCTCGTCAGCTCAGCGACGGCGCGCTGCCTGGAGAGCGTCCTGCCGTACGCGCGGCTCGTCCGCAAGCCGATCAGCACCGAAGCGGCGTTCACGGTCGGCGCCACCAGCCCGGGACGGGCCGTCGAGCGGCTCCTCTCCCTCGCCGCGGACGGCATCCCCACCATCGTGAGCACCCACGGCGAGGTCGTCTCCGAACTCGTCACCGGACTGTGCCGGGAAATGGGGGAGAAGATCCCGGACGACCCGAGCCTGCGCAAATCAGAGTTCTGGGTGGCGCACCTGGCCGCCGGTCAAATGGCGGCCCTGGAACGCCACAGCCCTAAAACGCTGGCCCCAACGTCTGTGACCAGGTAGTCGGCAGCCGATCCCGGGCGGCCACCGCCTGGCATTGTTCCTTCCCGTACAGAACGCCCAGCGCGAACGCCTCCGCCGGAACCCTCGTCCGCTTCCCGGCGGCCTCAAGATGCTCCATGGCGATCACGCCGTCCTGGTAGTCGCCGAGAACCTCCTGGATGCGCCTGGCGTCCTTGACCACCCGCCGCGCCGCCACACCCAGCACCGGAACCGCCAGCTCCGCCGCGTACCGGGCCCGCTTGGCGGACTTCCGGGTCTCGTGCCGCGCGATGTCCGGGTCGTCGGCCGTCTTGATCGACGCGTAGTCCCGGGCCATCCGGTCCCACGCCCGCGTGACGAGCCCGGGCAGTTCCTTGCGCGCCTTCCTGTCCGCCTCCCGCGCGAACGGAGGATCGATGACCAGCCGGTCGAGCTTGTCGAGCAGGGCGAAATACCGGTCTTCTTTAAGGGTCGCATTCATCCGGCGGTAAGCGGCCCGCTCCTGCCTTTCGAGATCGTCCAGCAGAAATGTGGGCGCCCCCGCGAAACGCATCCGCAACACTTCACGATCACGCACCTCGCCGAGCACACCGGCCAGCCACCGCAGCTCAGGCCCCAACGGCGCCGTCCGCTCCGCGTCCAGAACCGGCCGATAGCTGCGCAGCGCGCTCCGCAACCGCCGCACCGCCACCCGCATCCGGTGGACGGCGTCGTCCTCGCCCAGCCGCGCCTTCGGGTCGAGCGCCAGCACCGCCGCGACCTGCTCCGCGAGATAACCCAGCACGACCTCCCCGGTCGTCACCGCGGGCGCCTTCCCGTTGGACGTCGCCTCCGCGATCCACGACCGCGCCGCCGCCCGCGCGGCCGCCGCCTCCGACGGCACGACGGCGTCCCCCAGCAGCCGCCCCAGCTTGGACGACGACTTCGCCCTCCGCGCGCCGCCCTTCCGGAGCCGCTTGCCCGCCGCCTTCAGCAACTCGGGAGTCCCCGCCCCCAGCTCCACCTCGATCTCGCGCCACTGCACCGGCTCCCCGTCCGTGCGGCCCGTGACCAGGTCGTCGGCGACCTCCGCCAGCTCCGTGCCGTCCTCGTCAAGCAGCCGGACGACCGTCCGCACCGTCTCCAGCGTCGCGACCGGACTCAGCGCCGCCTCACGCGTGTACGCCGCGACCAGCCCCGCCAGCCGCGCCGGGACAACGAGCGGCCGGCCCAGCGGCGCCCGCAACTCCTGCTTGCTGTCCGGCCCGGTCGGCATCTTCAGGTGCCACCCGGCGTCCGTCCCGCCCCGCCGCCGCCGCAACGTGATGCCGTGCGCCGCGAGCCGCAGATCGGCGGTGTCGAAATAACCGGCGTGCAATTCATGGACCTCGGGCTCGGTGACCGACGCCACACCCGGCAGGCCGTCCAGCTCCGGCAGGACGAACCCGGCGGCGGCGTCGTACTTCTGCTCGATCTCGAGATGCCTTTCGGCCACGCTCAGCTCCTCAAAGACGTCGGCAACAGCGGCGCACACCCAGTTGACAAGCATTTCACGCCAAGGTGAACAACAACAGAAATCTCGTGGTCAGCCGGGTCCGCCGCCCTAGCATGCGGAGGTGCGCACACTGGTTCTCTGGGACATCGACCACACCCTCATCAACGCCGGGGGCGTCAGCTCCGAGATATACGGGACGGTGTTCCACCGGCTCATCGGCCGCCCACCCGAGAGGATCGCCGCGATGGCCGGGCGCACCGACCTCGCCATCACCACCGAAACCCTCCGCCACCACGGTATCGAACCCACGAGCGACCTGATGGCGTCCTTCGCCGAAGCCCTGGCGGAGGCCTTCACCATCCGTCAGGACGACATCGCGGAGCGAGGCCACGTCCTCCCCGGCGCCCGAGCCGCGCTCAAGGCCCTCGCCACCCGCCCCGACGTAGTCCAATCGGCACTCACCGGCAACATGCGCCCGATCGCCATCACCAAACTGACGGCATTCGCCCTCATCGACCACTTCGACCTCGACGCCGGCGCCTATGGCATGGACGGCATCGAACGCCCACCCCTGGTGAAACTCGCGCAACAACGCGCAACCGCGAAATACAAAGAGCACTTCACCGCGTCGAACACCGTCCTTATCGGCGACACCCCGCACGACGTCCGCGCCGGCCACGAAGGCGGCGCCCACG
>NZ_SMJX01000331.1 GCF_004348535.1 Actinomadura sp. KC216 | reverse complement strand
GACCAGGCCATTGGGGGGAATTCATGAAGGCTCCGTGCTGGGTCTCTCTGGCGGGGTGGCGATTTCGGTCGGACCAGAGTAGCGGTCGTGAGTTGGCGTTTTCACCGGGGATGGTAGGTATGACGGGATGCGCGTCCCGGCGGACGGCGACGGCGCGCTCGGATGTCTCATAGGGTTGCGTTGGAGAAGGGAGGCAGGTGTCCGACTCAAGCCGGCGACCGTCCGCCGCGCGCGGTGGCGGCCCGCTCAGTCCGCCCGACACTGGGGTGACCCGATGAGCAGTGACCTGGTGGCGCTGGTGCGCCGCCGTCCCGATGTGCACGCCGTGGCAGACGGCATGATCGCCATGGGTGAGGCGCTGGAACTGCGCGGCGGGGAACCGGAGCCGACGCTCATGTACGACACCGAAGGGCGCCTGCTCGTCTCGATCGAGGACGCGGTGCAGGTGTCGGCGCAGAGCGAGATCCGGCGGCTGCTCGGCGCGGAGTTCGCCGAACGCGTGACCGCCCCCGTGTGGTGGGTGGACGTCCGCGCCGTCGCCGACCTGCCCGACGCGATGCGGGTCGCTCGTAAATTCGCTGAATCGCTGGCGCACTGGGCGGGTGGGACCGTCTACCCGGACGGGGCGAGCGAGGCTCCGGCGCGCAGCTGGAAGGCGTCCGACCAAGGCGGCGCCCCGAGCGGCGGCGCGGCCCCCGGACAGGACGGTGCCGCCTATCAGGGCGGCGTCATCGGCGGTTAAGTCGCCCGCCAAGCCCGCCAAGCCAGTTAAACGGCTCTCGCTCGTTGTGTGTTGGCGGGGGTTCATGGCCAGTCGCGGGTCAGGTCCAGGGTCCAGGGGACGGTGTTCCAAGGGCTGTCCGGGTCGGAGGCGAGGTTCTCCATGAGGCGCTCGTACTCGGACCGCGCCTTTCCGCCGCCGACCGACCAGAGCAGCCGGCCCTGCAGATAGCAGGTCGCCATGTCCTGCCAGGACGAGTAGCGCCGCTGGATGTCGATCGCCAGCGGAAGCATCCGTTCCCAGCAGTACTCCTCTGTGAGCCAGCCGACCATGTGGCCCCAGCGGTAGAGCATGAGGGCTCGTCCGTAGTCCCAGATGAGGAAACGGCCCACGTTGGCCCGCAGCGCGGGGTCGGCGAGGGCCTTGAGGCGGTGCAGTTCCTCGGACGCGTGGTTGCGGTCGTTGAAGAGATGGTGGAGGAACTGGGCGAGTTCGGCGCCCTCCTCGCTGACGTCCGCGCCGGGCTCGTCGCGCAGCACCCGCGGGACGAGCTTGGCGTACGAGCCGCCCTCGTCGCCGTACCGGACGCGCACCAGCTCGATGAGCCGCTCGACGAACGGGGGTTCGAGCTCGTCGCGGGCGATGAGGCCGTCGACCTCGCGCAGCAGCGCCCGGTACTCCTCCTGCGCGGCGGGGGAGCGGGCGGCGAGGTCGGCGTCCTGGGTGAAGTCGGCGCGGTGGCCGTCCTGGACGAGCCAGTTGACGGCGCCGAGGAGCTGTTCGAGGTCGTAGGCGCCCCACGGGTCGTGGAGGAGTTCCTGCGCGGTGCGGCGGTCGGCGGCGGCCGCGTCCACGCCGGAGGCCGTGCCGAGCCGGTCGAGCCGGAACCCGTTGATCGCGCCGTAGGGGGCGCCCGCCGCGATGATCCAGCGCTGGACCGGGGTGAGCCCGCCGCTTCTGGCGGGAGCGCCGCTGCCCGCAGGGGCGGTGCTGCCGGAGGGGGCGGTGCTGTCGGTGCCGGGCGGGTTCGTTGCCGAGATCAAAGCCCACAGGTGCCGGTGGAACTCCCTGGCCTGGCGCTCCTCGGCGCCCGAGAAGCCGGCCAGCAGCTTGCGGAGGGACGGGTGCCAGAGGTACAGGCGGCGGAGGAACCGTCCGTCCTTCCAGACGAGGTGTTCGGGGCGCAGGTCACCGAACGGGATGCGGGTCCGCCGGTGCACCATCGCCTGTTCCGCGAACCGCAGTTCCAGGACGGACCACACGCGGCGCAGCGGCGTGTGGCGCAGGAGGAGGAAGAGCCCGAACAGGGCCGCGCCGGGGGCCAGTGCCCAGCGCGCCGCGTCGTGCAGCCCCGTCAGTGACAGGACGGCGCCGATCAGCAGCAGGCCGATTCCGCAGCCGCGGAGGGCGCGGGACCAGCCGGTCGTCAGGGCGCGGGAGCCTTCGATGCGGAGCACCGCCGCGTCGCCGTCGAACGCGAACGATCCTTCGGCGAGCGTCCCCTTGACGGCCTGCTCGAGCGCGTCGAGCTGGCCGATCTGTCCCATGGGCAGGACCGTACATCATCCTTTACGGGTAGATCATCAGCGGTGTCCGGAGTCTGTTGCGATGCGCGCCGAAAGGCCGTTTCGGGCCGATGGTGCGGTGGTCAGGCGGTGATGAGCCGGTGGTCCGCGGGGAGCGTCAGGCGGACTGGAGGTGTTGCATGAGCATGCTGTGGCGCTGCCAGCCGTCCGCGGAGCGTCCGTCGCCGAGCGGGAAGAGGGTCAGCGGGGCGCGGGGCGGGCCGACCTGCTGGCCGGGCAGGCCGTTCGGGCCGCTGACGGTGCCCGCGACGGCGAGCGCGACGGGGGCCGGGGCACCCGTCCAGCGGGGCTCGGTGGTGAGGTCGGCGCGGCCTGGGGTGACCTGGACGAACAGCGACGCGATCTTCTGGTCGGCGGCGAGCGCGCCGACGAGCGTCGGCAGGTGCTGCAGGGGCGGCGGGTCTTCCGGCATGTAGCCGACGGTCACGGTGCTGACCTCGGCGACGCCGCCGCCCGCCCCGGCGGTGAAGTCGCAGATCGCCTGGGCGGGACGGGGACCGTCGCCGCCGACGATGAGGCGGGCGGTGGACCGTCCGCGCGCGTACTCGGTGAACCGGTCGGCGCGCCACGGGTGCTCCAGCGGCTCGGTGGCGCCGAGCGCGCTCGGGGGCTTGCCGGTGAGGAGCTGCATGAGGCGCTCGACGGGCCCGCTGAGGTCGCCTTCGGGGCCGTGCCTGGTGCGGTAGACGAGGGTGAGCTGCGAGCCGATCCGCGCGCTGGGACGGGTGGTGAAGCCCGGCGCGTAGTCGCGTGCCTCGGGGACGGGGACGAACGTCGTGCCGCTCCACTTCAGCGGACGTCCGGTCAGGCCCTCGTAGTAGCCGTCGCCGTTGCGCACGACCCACTGCATCTCGTTCCCGGACGCGACGGTGCGCAGAGGGAGGGAGAGCCGGGAGTCCAGAGGCGTGACGAGCTGCAGGGTACGGCCGCTCGCGGTGCAGTCGCCGAGGGCGTTGTTCAGCCAGGCGCTCAGCGGCACCAGCGGCCTGTCCTGCAGCACGACCATCGCCTGGTCGGTCAGCGCGTCTACTGTGCTCATCTCCGGAGGAGTCTAGCGACCGGGGCCCACCCGTGGCTGCCGTCCGCCGGTCCCTGGCGGGCGCCTTCGACTTTGCTGTGACCCCCGTGGCACCTGTCCATGTTGTGCTGAAATGTTACGGATGCAGCGAAGCGCCGCGCCGTCCTCCGTTTACCTCGCGAACGACGCCCCGCCTGCGCCGGAACCGCCGGTGCGGGGGCGTGTATGGCGCGTGCTCGGCTGGCTGTCGATCGTGCTGTCGGTGGCGCTGGTCGGGACCAGCCTCACCGCCTACGGGTTCTGGCGCCGCCTCGACAGCCAGATCGACCGCGAGAACGTGGACGGACGGCTCGGCGACAACCGCCCGGAGAAGCTCAACAACTCGCTCAACATCCTGCTGATGGGGTCCGACAGCCGGAAGGGCGAGAACGCCCGCTACGGCTCGGAGGCCGGGCAGCGGTCCGACACCACGATCCTGCTGCACATCTCGCCCGGCGGCGAGAGCGCCATCGGCATCAGCTTCCCGCGCGACTCGATGGTGCAGATGCCGCCCTGCAAGAAGAAGAACGGCACCACCGTCCCCGCCCAGTTCGGGATGATCAACGTGGCGTTCTCCAACGGCGGACCCGCCTGCACCTGGCGGACCATCGAGTCCCTCACCAAGATCCACATCGACCACTACGTCGAGGTCGACTTCTCCGGGTTCAAGCGGGTCGTGGACGCGCTCGACGGCGTGGAGATATGCGTGCCGCGCCGCATCGACGACCCCAAGGCCGAGCTGCACCTCAAGGCGGGCCGCCAGGTCGTGCGCGGCGAGCAGGCGCTCGGGTACGTCCGCACCCGGTACGTGCTCGGCGACGGCTCCGACCTCGACCGGATCAAGCGGCAGCAGGCCTTTATGGCGTCCGTGGTGCAGAAGGCCACCGACAAGGGCATGCTCACCGACCCGGGGCGGACGTACGAGTTCCTGTCCGCCGTCGCCAAGTCGATCAAGGCGGACGACAAGCTCACGCTCTCGGTGATGCAGAAGCTCGCGGGCAGCCTGCGCGGCATGAGCGCGGGGAAGGTGCGGTTCGTCACCGTCCCGGTGCAGGCGTATCCGCAGGACCCGAACCGCGTCCAGTTCAACCGGGCGCTCGCCGAGCCGCTGTTCAGGGCCGTCCGGGAGGACAACAAGCTGCCCGAGCCCGCCCCTCCGGCGCCCGTCGCGGCGCAGGGCGCGGCCCGGCCCGTCCCGCCGGAACAGGTCAAGGTCGCCGTCTACAACGCGACCGGGACCATGGGCCTGGCCCAGCGGACGGCGGACCAGCTCACCGAGCGCGGCTACAAGGTCGTCAAGGTCGGCACCAGCAAGAAGCGCTTCGCGCGCACCCAGATCCTGTACGGGGTGGGCGCCGAACGGCAGGCCGCCGCCCTCGCGCTGGCGCTGCCCGGCCGCAAGCCGCGTCCGGGACCGACCGCCAAGCCCGGTTACGTCTACCTGGTCATCGGCAAGGCCGGCGCCGCGCTCCGCGACCAGAACGCGGCGGTCCCGAAGGTCGCCGGCGAGATCCGCGCCGACCGCGACGTCTGCGCGAAGACCTGACCGGACGCGCATGCCCGGATCATCCCTGTGTCGCCGTCCAGGTTCCCGGCTGTCCGGTCCTGGCCAGGCCCGGCCGGACGTCTGCGCATGGCGGGTGGGGGTGAGGTTCGCCGTTGCCGTGATACACCGGTATTTTGACCCCCGCGCACCAACAGCTCCCCGCGCAAACCGATATCTCCGGTAAAGCGTCGCATCTATGACAACTCAGTCGCATCTACGACAACTCAACTGAATCCTCCCGACCTCTGCCCCGAGGAGCCGCCACCCCGCAACGGGCTCTGCCGGGCGCTCTCGCCCCCCTCGGAACGGACGCATGCTGCCCGAACCCTTCGCCCTGTTGATGACCGTCTACGGCGGTGATCGTGAGGAGCACCTCCGGGACGCGTTCCGCAGCGCCGTGCACGACCAGGCGCTCCGTCCCGACCAGGTCGTCCTGGTGCAGGACGGCCCGGTCTCCGAAGGACTGTCGGCCTGCCTGCGGGAACTCGTGGCGGACAGCCCCGTCGAGGTGTCGTTCGTCCCGCTGGAGCACAACCGCGGCCTCGGCCCCGCCCTGGACGCGGGCCTGCACGCCGCCCGGCACGACATCGTCGCCCGGATGGACGCCGACGACATCGCCATGCCGCAGCGGTTCCAGGTCCAGGTGCCGCTGGTGCGCGCGGGCGCCGACCTCGTGGGCGCCGGGCTGCTGGAGTTCGGCACCGACATCTCCGACATCGTCGGCCGGCGCACGCCGCCGAGCGACCCCGCCGACATCGCCCGCTACTCCCGGCTGCACGACCCGTTCAACCATCCGACGGTCGTCTACCGGCGCAGCGCCGTCATCGCCGTCGGCGGCTACGGCGACCTGCCGCTGATGGAGGACTACTGGCTGTTCGCGCGGATGATCGCCAACGGCGCGCGGGTCGTGAACGTCGCCGAGCCGCTCGTCTACTACCGGGTGGGGGACGGCGCGTACGAGCGGCGCGGGGGCCGCGACCTGCTGCGCTCGGAGCTCCGGCTCCAGCGCGAGATGCTCGGCGAGGGCTTCATCTCGCGGCCCCAGTACTGGCGCAACGTCGTCGTCCGCGGCGGCTACCGGCTCGTCCCGACCCTGATCCGGCGGCCCTTCTACCGGAAGGTCGTCGCGCCGTACGGCGCGCGCCGCAACCGCTCGCGCGAGCGCGCCGCCAACGCCCCGCTGACGGGCACCGCGGCCTTGACGTACCTTCCACGTCACGCCCGCCAGCCCGAGCAGACCCGCGCGCCCGTGGCGCCCCTCTCCGCGCCGCCAGAGCCTCCCGCCCCGCCCGCCTGCTGATCGAGGGGAAGCACACCGGCCGCACGGCGGACACGAGGAACACGGCGGCACAGGCCGTCCCTTGCCCGTCGCCGATGACCGCGTTCAGCTCGCCCGCGACCAGAGGACGGGCTGGTCCCCGCTGGCGTCCGCGCTGCGGCCCACGCCGACCAGCGTGCTCTTAAAGGCTGCGAGGCCGGTGATCTCCTGGTCGCCGACGCCGCCGAGGCCGGTGCCGCCGGGCATCCTGGCGGTCCAGGACGACCCGTCCGCGGACGTCCACGACACCACGTCCGTGGCGCCCGCGGGCCCGGTTGTGCCGGTGGCCGCGAAGCCCTTCGGTGTCGCGGTCAGCGCGGTGACGAGGACGATCGTGTCGCCGCTCGGGGAGTTCAGCGACTTCCAGGATCTGCCGCCGTCTGTGGAGACGTAGCCGAGCCAGTTCAGGCCGCTCTGCGTCGCCGCCAGGCCGGTGGCGACGAGCGTGTTCTCCCGGGCGGCGACGTGGGTGAGGTGGCCTTCGGTCACGCCCACGGGGAGTTGGAGCTGCTGCAGCGTCCATTTCTGACCGTCGGGCGACGACCACACCGAAGGATGGTTGCCCTTGGCGTCACGGCTGCCGCCGACGGCCGTGTAGCCGGACGGACCGGCGGCGACGTCCAGCATCCAGCGGGGCGCGGCCTTGTCGCCCAGCAGCATCTTCGGGTTCGTGCCGGTGCCCCGTTCCCAGGCCTTGAGGTCCTTGCTGAACCAGGTGACCACCGAGAAGCCCTGCACCCCGGCGATCACGTATCCGGCGTTCCCGGCCGCGGCGGCGTAGGTGATCGGCGTCCCGTCCTTGCTGCCGGCGAAGACGGCGGCGGAGTCGGCAGCCTCCCAGGTCGCGCCGTCCTTGGAGGTGACGACGAGCGGTCGTCGCGGAGCCGCCTGGTCATAGCCGACCGCCAGCCAGCCCCCGGCGGCGCCGACGACGTCGTTCAACTGCTGAGGCCCTGGCCGGGTGAACGCGGCACCGAGCCCCTGGGCGGGCTTCCAGGACGTGCCGTCCTGCGACGACCAGGCCGCGGCGTCGCCACGTGCGCTGCCGACGGCGACGGCGACGGCGTCCGTCGCGCCCACGGCTCGGACCGAATGGTCCGGCCGGATCACGCCGCGGATCTTCGTGAGGTCGACGGGGACCGCCGTGCCGGCGGCGTCCCAGACACCGAGCACCGGGTCCATGTCGCCACCGCCCGGTTCACGCCCGCCAAGGATCGCCTGGCCGCCGGCCAGTGCGGCGCCCGTGAACTCGCGGCCGGGTCGCAACTCGGCCACGCCGGCGTCCTGCCAGGCCGCACCGTCGGCGCTGCGCGACAGCAGGACGTCCCGGCCGCGGACGACGACGGCCGCGTAACCGCTGCCGTCGCCGATGACCCGGCTGGTCCGCTGGTAGCCGGGTGTCTGCAGCGCGCCGGCCTTGGTCCAGGACTTGCCGTCCTTGGACGTGAACGCCTGGCCGTAGAAGTTTCCGGAAGACTTGATCTCGCGCATGGCAAGGAATCCGGCCTGCCCGCCGCCGACCATGAGGCCGCGGCTCCCCTTCGGGACGGGCACGTCGGAGGTCGCCCACGTCCGGCCGCCGTCCTCGGAGCGCCAGACCACCCGGTAGGGGCCGGGCCTTCCGGAGTCGGGCGTGACGAGCCCCTCCAGAAGGATCACATTGCCGCTTGCGGCGGCCTCGACCAGCGAGAACTTGCCCTTGTTGACCTGGACGCCGATCTGGCCGCCGACGCGCGCCTCCCACCTCCGGCCGTCACCGGACAGCCACACCGCCGGCTGGGAGTCGGTGAAGTCGCGCTTCGCGGAGTTCTCGCCGACGGCCAGGTAGCCGCTGTCGGTGGCGACGACCCTGCGGACGCGGTTGCCCGCGCCGAACACGTCACCGACGGCGTCGGGCTGCCTGCGCCATGTGCGGCCGTCGTCGCTGGTCCAGACGGCGCCGCCGCCTCCGGCCCGGGATCCGACCGCGACCCAGCCGCGGGACGAGCCGCCGACCGCCTCGGGCACGCCGCCGGACGGTGCGACACCGCCGTCCGTGCTCTGCTGGGTGCCGGGCTCGAACGTGCGTCCGCCGTCGTTGGAGACCAGGAACAGGCCGCGGGCGTTCTGCGGGTCGGTTTCGCCGCCGACCGCGACCACCGTCGTGCCGACCGCCGCGACTCCGGTGATCTGCTGGTCGCGGCCGTCGGTGCGGGCGGTGCCGCCCACCGGGAACAGCGAGGCGGCCAGCTTCGCTCCTTCGCCGCCTTCACCCCCGCCGTCGCCGTCGAGCAGGCCGGGCAGCACGAGCACCCCGGCGGCGACCAGGCCGGCGACCCCGAGCGTCGCCACGCCGATGAGGAGCGGCTTCTTGACGCTTCGGCGGGACCTCGGCTGCCTGCCCTGTGTTCGCCACGGCTCCTCGATCGCCGGCGGCGGAGTGATCGGCTGGACAGGAGCCTGCTGCCCCGGCTGTCCCGGTTGGGCATGCTGACCCGGTTGGGCATGCTGGGCCGCGCCGGGGATCTGCTGCGCCCACGGGAACGGCTCCGCGGCGGGCGGCGGGCCGGGCGGCGTGCCCGGGATCTCCTGCGCGTACGGGAACGGCTCGGGCGCGGCCGGAGCGGGCGTGCCCGGGGCGGGGGTGGCGGGAATCTGCTG
>NZ_SMJX01000330.1 GCF_004348535.1 Actinomadura sp. KC216 | reverse complement strand
CACAAGGCACCGCGCACAAGGCACCGCGCACAAGGCACCGCGCACAAGGCACCGCGCACAAGGCACCGCGCACAAGGCACCGCGCACGGAACACCGCGCACGGAACACCGCGCCGGACACCGGCCAGCGTTGCCCAGCCACTAGCCACCGCGCACCCGGCTACCGCACACCGGCCAGCGGGCCACCGCATACACCGGGCCACTGCGCACCGGGTGGTGCGCGTCGGGGGGCCGGGTGGCGCGTGCGTCGGCGGTGGGTGATGGGGCGGTTATCGGGCTAGGAGTTCTTTTAGGGCTGCGTCTATGAAGGCGGTGTCTACCGGGTTAGTGCCGTGGCCTGCGAAGTGGCCCCAGACGCTGGGGATTACGCGGAGTTCGGCGCCTGGGATCTGCTGGACGGCCCACGCCTCGTCTTCGGGCGGGAAGTAGAGGTCCTTCTCGCCGGGCATGACCAGGGTCTTGGCCTTGATGGACGCTAGTGCGGCCTTGGTGTCGCCGTTGAAGCCCGGGGTCTGGCCCACGTCGGAGTTCTGCCACGTCCAGAGCATGGTGAGGAGGTTGTTGGCGTCGCGGTCGTCCAGGAAGAAGCCCTCCCAGAAGCCGACGAGGAAGTCTTCCAGGGAGCTGAAGCCGAGTTGCTCCCAGAGGCGGTCCCAGTAGAACGCCTGGGAGAAGCCCCATCCGGCGTAGACGCGGGCGGCGGCGCGCAGGCCCTTGGTGGGCGGGGTTGTGTACCAGCCGTTCTCGAAAGCGGCGTCGGCGGTGAGGGCGGCCTTCACGCCTTCGAGGAACACCTTGTTGTGGTAGCTGCAGCGGGGCGAGCCGCAGAACGGGGCGATGCGCTCCACCATCTCGGGGTGGCTGACGGCCCACTGGTAGGTCTGGCCCGCGCCCATCGACCAGCCCGTGACGAGCGGCAGGCGCTCGATGCCGAAATGCTCGGTGACCAGGCGGTACTGGGCCTCGACGTTGTCGTACATGGTGACGTTCGGGAACCGGGCCCGGTCGTAGGGCGGCGGGGTGTTGCTGGGCGAGCTGGACAGGCCGTTCCCGAGCATGTTCGGCACGATGATGAAGTAACGGGACGGGTCCAGCGCCATGCCCTCGCCGATGAGCCACTCGTTGTCCTGGTGGCGCCCGGAGTACCACGTGGGATACACGATGGCGTTGCTCTTGTCTTCCGCCAGGTCACCGTAGGTCTCATAGGTGAGTTGCGCCCCGCGCAGGGTCGCACCGCTCTGCAGGACGAAGTCGCCGAGCTCGAACGTCGTGGCCATAAGCCCCCCTTAGTTCAGGATGAAACTATTTCCTGCGGAATCAATGGTCAAGGGGGTCGAGCGGAAGCTGGTACAGGACGTCGAACTCCAGGCCGTCCGCGGCGGCGAGGAACATCTTCTGCCGCAGATGCCGGTCGCGGACCTCGACGGGGCCGCGCGGGCCGTCGTAGCCGAGGCCCTCCGAGAGGGCCGTCATCCGGCGCACGTCCGGCTCGCCGCCGCTGCGGCGGAACAGCTCCGCGAGCAGCCGCACGCCCTCGTAGCAGGACTCGCCCATGCTGTTGAGCGGCGGCGCCTGCGGGCCGAAGCGCGCGTGGTAGCGGGCGCCGAAGTCCAGGCCGTCGCCGGTGGGGAGCGTCTCGAAGAACCCCGCCGCCGCGAACAGCCCGCGGGTGCCCTCCACGCCGGACGCGAGCAGCATGTTCTCGTCCATCAGCGGGCTGAAGCGCAGCTGGTCCAGGCCCGCCGCGCCGAACGCGCGGTTGAACGCCACCGCGTCGTCGCCGACCAGCAGCATCAGGACGGCCTCGCACCCGCTCGTCTCGATCCTGCGCAGCGGCTCGGAGAAGTCCTGCGTGCCGAGGCGGACGTAGATCTCGTCGCACAGGAGCGCGCCCTGCTCGGCGAGATAGGACCGCACGGCGCGGGCGGTGCCGCGCGGCCAGACGTAGTCGTCGCCGACGATCGTCCAGCGGCGGATGCCGAGCTCGGACGACAGCCAGCGCAGCGCCGGGCGGAGCTGCCGCTCGGGCGTCTCGCCGGTGAGGAACACGCCCGGCGCGCGCTCGCCGCCCTCGTAGAGCGCGGTGTAGACGTAGGGGACGCGTCCGGCGATCTCCGGGACGAGCCGCTGCCGGACGGTCGAGACGTGCCAGCCGGTGACCGCCTGCACGGCGCCCGAGCCGACCAGCTGCCCGACCTGCCCGGCGACCTTCGCGGGCGGTGCGCCGCCGTCCACGACCGTCAGCCGGAGGCGGCGGCCGAGCACGCCCGCCTCCTCGTTGATCTCTTCCTCGGCGAGCCGGGCGCACAGCTCGGCTGAGGGCCCGAAGAGTCCCGCGGGCCCCTGACGCGGCACCACCAGGGCGACGTCCAGGTCGTCCATATCGGGGACGTTAGTGGATCCTGGCCCAAAATAGTTTCGATGAGACGGTAATCTTGTATCTCGCGATGACTACAACAGGTATGGCGCAGGACGAGCTGGACCTGCCGCGGATGCTCGCGCGGGTCGAACGCGGCATCGCCGCCCGGCTCGCCGCCGCGCTGAAGACGGCCGGCTCCACCGTCGAGGAATGGCGGGTGATCTCCCTGCTCGCCGACGGGGCCGGGCACACGATGACCGAGATAGCGGAGTTCGCCCTGCTCCCCGCCCCGACGCTGACCAAGGTGATCGACCGTCTGGTGTCGGCGGGGCTGGTGTTCCGCCGCGTCGACGAGGCCGACCGGCGCCGGGTGCTGGCGTTCCTGTCCGAGCACGGCCGCGAGACGGCCGACCGGCTGACCGCGGCGATCGAGACCGAGTGGCGCGGCGTGCAGGACGCGGTGGGCCAGGAGGAGCTGGCGCTGCTGCGCGTCCTGCTGACGAGAATGTCCGCGCGGCTGGCCTGATCCGGCCTTGCTTCCGTCCAGAATATTTTCAGAGGGAAGCATCAGCGGAGGTAGCTCTCGAGACCGGCGGCCAGCGACTCGGCCATCCGTTGCCGAGACGGCGCGCTCGACAGCGTGGCCGCGTCCCCCGGGTTCTGCATGTTGCCGCACTCGATGAACACGACCGGCACCGTGGACAGGTTCAACCCGCCGAGGTCGCTGCGCCGGTCCAGGCCGTCGCGTCCCCGGTAGGTCGAGTAGGGGATGCCGGTGCCTGACCGGTAGGCGTCGCGGACCGCCGTGCCGAGCTTCCGGGACGGCTCGACGATCGACGCGTTCTTCCCCACGGCGACCGGCTCGATCACATGGAACCCGTGCCCGGACGGCTCGGCGCCGTCGGCGTGGATCGACACGGCCGCGTCGGCGTGCAGCCGGTTGCCGATGGCCGCCCGCTCCGTCACGCAGGGCCCTACACCGGTGTCGTCCTTCCGCGTCAGCGTCACCTTGGCGCCCCACTCCCGCAGGACGCGCGCCAGCCGGTTGGCGACGTCCCACGCGAAGGCGTGCTCGCTGTAGCCGTCCCGAGTGTTGGTCCCGACCGTGTTGCACGCCTTGTACCCGTTGCCGACGAAGACCTTCTTGTTGATCTGCTCGGTGTGGTCGGCGTTCCCGCCGTTGTGACCGGGGTCGATGACGATGACCTTCCCGTTCACCGCCGGCCCGCCGGTCGCGGTGGTCGGCGGCGACTCGCCGGTCGCCGTGGGCGAGACACGCGGGGCCCTCGGCGGCGGATCCCGGTCGGCGGATCCCCCGCACGCGGCCAGCATCGCGAAGCACAGCCCCGCACCCACGGCCGCAGGCCCGCACCCCCGAACACGCACCGCCCATCCCCCCATGACAGCTCGCTCGCCCCCTGACAATCTGCGCAGCCCGGCGCGGCCTAAACAAGCAGGTCCGGCGGCGGCAACGGGAACGATGGGTCGATGACGAGGTCGTGGTGAGGCCGGGGCAACGTCGAGGACGCGGTCCGCGGCCCCGAACCGGCCGCGCCGCTCACCCGGGCACGCGCCTGCCGCCCGGCGAGTTCGCCGATCATGGGCCGGATGGGCGGCGTCCTGGAGATCGATCCGGTGAGCCGGGCGGGACGCGTCCAGTCGGGCGTGTTCGGCACGCACCTGGAGGCCCAGCGCAGGCCGCACGGACTCCCGACCATCCGGCGGGCGCGTCCCTGTTCCGCGCCGTGGAACTCTGCCGCGATCACGGCGGCGAGGCCGCCGACGAATCCGCGGGCGAGTCCCGCCGATCGCGGCGAACGGCGGCGCGGTCACCCGCCACCACGAGGTAGGTCGCGGGCACCGCCCCTGGTACGACCGCCAGCGCCCCGACCCGTTCGCCGCCGCCGCCAAGGGCGGTTCTCGATCCGGCGGAATTCCCGAACCTGGAGTACTCCGTCCCGATCGCCATTTGTCAAATCACGCCTGATCTACCGCGGCTATGGTTGTACGCCGTGAACGCGCCCCCGCCCCCAGGCGCTCCGGGCCCTTCCGGCCCCGGACCGGTACCCCCCGAACCCCAAGGACCGACGCCGAGCGGCACGCCCGCCTCGACGCCCGGCCACCCGCCACCGCCGAGCGCACCCCCGACCCGGGTCCCCGGCGCACCGCTCGGCCCGATGCCGCCCGGCGCCCCGGGCCCGGTGCACGGCCCAGGGCACGGCGCTCCGCAGGGCCCGGCAGCCGGCCCGCCGTACACCCCCGTGCCCGGAGGACCGTACGCCCCGGCGCCCGGCGGGCCGGACGGGCCGATGGCTGGTGGAATGCAGGGGCAGATGCATGGTGGGCCGCCGGGAGCGGTGCCGGCGTTCGGGCGGCCGCCGTTTCCAGCGCGGCGGAGGAAGCGGTCCAAGGTGCCCCTGATCCTGGTGGCGGTGGCCGTCGTGATCCTCGGCGGCGGGATCGGGACCGCCGTCTATTTCGCCGAGATCCGGCCGCGCACCTACCTCGAAGACTGGCGCCGCCAGATGGGGTACGCCAACACCCTGGTCATCACGAACAGCTTCGTGGAAAGCAGGAGGGTGCACATCACGCTGGAGCAGGGGTGCTCCCCGGCTATCCCTTGCAATCCGCATCCGGCCAAGGATATTTCGGAATGGCTCAGCCGCGGTGTGGGCGTCATGTCCGAAGAGGAGGCGGCGAAGTGCTTCGGCGAGGGCTGCCAGCGCGTCTTCTACTACGAGGGCCACAAGGTCTTCGTCGGTTTCGAGAAGGTCTCCTCGAACTGGAATTTCCGGGTGAACGTCGACATGTACTGGTGAGGCTCAGGACGCCCGTACGCCGAGGGGCGTAGGCGGGAAGTACCCCGCTGGAGGATGTCCGCACGCGAAGGGAGCGGCGATCGTGGCGGTGGCGTAGAGCAGAGGAGGCTCTCATGAAACGTCGGACACGCGCCGTCGCGTGGCTC
The DNA here is from genome assembly GCF_004348535.1 of Actinomadura sp. KC216. Taxonomy (GTDB): domain Bacteria; phylum Actinomycetota; class Actinomycetes; order Streptosporangiales; family Streptosporangiaceae; genus Spirillospora. Next base: position 3,550 of record NZ_SMJX01000330.1, on the reverse strand, counting down.
TCTCCAGGTGTCGGAATCGCGATGCTGCTCAGCGGCGCACCGGCAGCGGCCGCCCGGCATTCGGAACCGGTGGACAGGTGGATCGCGCGGCATGCCGTCCCGCTCGCGACCACCGACCCGTCCGCGCCGCTGGACGATCTGGTCCCCCTTCACCGGTCGGTCGGGGACGCGTCGGTCGTCGGTCTCGGCGAGTCGGTGCACGGCACGGCCGAGGAGACCGCGCTCAAGCTGCGCGCCCTCCGCTTCCTGGTCGAGCGGATGGGATTCCGCTCCATCGCCTGGGAAGAGGACTGGACGATGGGGCTCAAGATCGACGAGTACGTCCGGACCGGGAAGGGCGATCCCGACGCGCTCGCGCGGGAGATGAGCTTCCAATGGCGGACGCGCGAAATGGCGGACGTCCTGCGGTGGCTGCGCGGTTACAACGCCGGTCGCAAGGACAAGGTCCGGTTCGTCGGCGTCGAGTACTACTTCACGCGTCCGCTGGCCTACGACGGCATCAAGGCATATGTCGCCAAGACCGCTCCGGAACGCCTTCCCGAATTGCGCGAGCACAGGATCGTCCGGCCGTGGACGTCCGACATGCCCGTCTACACCACCTGGTTCCGCGAAAAGGTGGATGACAAACGTTCGTACGTCCGGCACGCGCGCCAGGTGTACGAGCTGGTCAAGGACCTTCCTGACCAAGGCCGCGACCACGAGACGGCCCTGCATCACGCCCGCCAGATCGTGTCGTTCTACGAGCACTTCCTCCTGGAATTCAACGAGGCCAACGCCTACCGGGACGCCCGTGCCGCGGAGAACCTGGCGTGGTGGCGCACGTTCAGCGGCGGCGACAAGGTCGTCTACTGGGGCGCGAGCGCGCACACCGCCAACGCGCCGGAACTCCACATCACCGCGCAGGACGGCAGGGACCTGCGCTACCCGACCGCCGGTTCGCACCTGCGGCGCCGGTACGGGCAGAGGTACCGGTCGATCGGCTTCACTCTCGACCACGGCGAGGTGAGCCTCGGGCCGGGCGGGACGGTCGTCCTCGCGCGTCCGGCACCGAACTGGTTCGAGCGGCGGTTCGCCGGCGTCGGCGCGGCGCAGTTCGTCCTGGACCTGCGCTCACCGGCCGCCGCGCCGGTCCGCCGGTGGCTGGACGCGCCCGCCACCACCCGCGGCCTTCCGCATTTCGGGCCGGACTCGACCACGACCGGGGGTTCTCTGTCGCAGTGGTTCGACGTCATCGTCCACCGCCACGAGGTCTCTCCAGCGCGACCTGCGTGAACACGCCCAAGAAGCAGGCCCTGAATTGGCAGAAAGTACCAACATTCTTCTTACGCGGGCGTGGTTCGGTCCATTAGCTGGGCTGGGCTGAACCGGTCTGAGCTGGGCCGGAGACGCGACGGCCGGACAGGGTTGCCGGAGAACGGCGCGCTGGTTACCGTTCACTCGATTAAAAGGAAAGTTTCCTATCAGATCCGAGGTCGAACGCGTGCCCCGCTCGCCCCCCGCCCGCCGTCCCGCCATGCCCATTCGATGTTCCTCGGGGTTCGGGGGATTCCCGCATGTCCGCATCTCCTTCCCGGGAGTGAAATTGAGAAGACTCCGCCCTAGCCTCCTCTTCACCGCCCTCTGTGCCCTCGTCCTCGCACTGCTCGTCCCGACCCCGGCGAACGCCGCGGCAGGGGCGACGGCGACCTTCACCAAGGCCGCGGACTGGGGTTCGGGCTACGAGGCCAGATACACGATCACCAACGCGACCGAGTCGGCGCTCTCCGGGTGGAAGGTCGAGTTCGACCTCCCGGCCGGCTCGACCATCGGCTCCTACTGGGACGCGCTGCTCACCAAGTCCGGGCAGCACGCCACCTTCACCAACCGCAACTACAACGCCACCGTCGCCGCCGGGGCGTCCGTCACGTTCGGGTTCCTGGTCAGCGGTTCGGGTGCTCCCACGAACTGCACCGTCAACGGCGGGTCCTGCAGCGGCGACACCAACCCCGGAGCGCCCTCCGCTCCCGGCGAGGTGTCGGTGACCGGGAAGACGGACACGTCGCTCACCCTGACGTGGGGCCCGTCCACCGGCCCGGTCGACGGCTACCGCGTCTACGAGGGCGACGACGTCCGCGCGACGGTGAACGCCACGAGCGCCACCATCTCGGGACTGCAGAAGTGCTCCGGCCACACCTACACGGTCAAGGCCTATAACGAGGCCGGCGAGTCCCCGGGTTCCGCGGTGTCCGGCACCACGACCGGCTGCACCCAGCCGGAGGTCGGCAAGCACGCGGCTCCCTACCTGTACCTCGGCTGGGGCAACCCGCCGGACCCGACCACGGTGATGAACGCGACCGGCATCAAGATGTTCACGATGGCGTTCATCCTGGCCCAGAACGGCTGCAACCCGGCCTGGGACAGCCAGCGCCCGCTGAAGGGCGGCGTGGACGAGCAGGCGATCAACAAGATCCGCGCGGCCGGCGGTGACATCATCCCGTCCATCGGCGGCTGGTCCGGCAACAAGCTCGGCCCGAACTGCTCGTCGGCCGAGGCCCTGGCCGGTGCCTACCAGAAGGTCATCGACGCCTACGGCCTCAAGTCCATCGACGTCGACATCGAGAACACCGACGAGTTCGAGAACCCGGCCGTCCAGGACCGGATCCTCGGCGCCCTGAAGATCGTCGAGCAGAAGAACCCCGGCATCCAGACGATCCTGACGCTCCCCGTCCTCGCCAGCGGCCCGAACTCGTGGGGCAAGCGCCTCATCGACCGCGCGGCCGAGCTGCAGGTCCCGGTGGACATCTGGTCGATCATGCCGTTCAACTTCAACGGCCACTCGGACATGTACGGCAACACCGTCAAGTCGTCCGAGGGTCTCAAGGAGGCCCTGAAGTCGGCCTTCAAGTGGACCGACGAGGTCGCCTACTCGCACATGGGCATCTCCGGCATGAACGGCCGGTCCGACGTGGGCGAGATCACGACCACCGCGATCTGGACCCAGATCCGTGACTGGTCGAAGTCCAAGGGCCTGGCCCGGCTGACGTTCTGGGCGGTCAACCGCGACCGTCCCGGCAGCGGCACCGACCAGACCGACTGGCAGTTCACCAAGATCACTGCCGGTTTCTGACCACTCTCCCAGGCGGCCCGCGTCCCAGCTCCGGGGACGCGGGCCGCACCCTTTCCCGGCCGCTTCCAGACACGCCGATTGGCACATCGGACGGGCGTTCCACCAACCAGCGCGCATGGCCTAATTGGCGAACATCGCCAATGCCTCGGGCCCGGTCCAGGCGGATAGTGCCGATATTCCGGTGGGCCCGGGCTGGTTCGGTGTTCAAGCTGGGGTGGTTGCTCTATTCAGGTGTCTGACCTTAGACAAAGGGCTTGCCCAGGTCACGCAGGCTGGTTACCTTGCTCTCAAACTGATAGGAAACCTTCCTATCGATTAGCGATCTAGACACGAGCGACTACACAACAGCAGCACCTACTCGGGGTTCGGGGGAATCCGCCAGAGCTTCCAACCGATGGAGTGAGAGTTGCGCCCCCACCCCCACGCAGACGTGCGCCCCCGTTC